>NZ_JAOWHW010000126.1:0-447514 GCF_030332425.1 Citrobacter sp. Cpo142 | reverse complement strand
AAACAGGCGCATGGAGGCGATTTCGTACAGGGCATCTTCCATGGCACCGTCGCTCAGGTTGTACCAATGCTGCATGCAGTGAATACGCAGCATGGTCTCCAGCGGATAGGGCCGTCGGCCATTGCCCGCCTTGGGATAAAACGGCTCGATGACAGCGGTCATATTCTGCCATGGCAGAATCTGCTCCATGCGGGAGAGGAAAATCTCTTTTCGGGTCTGACGGCGCTTAGTGCTGAATTCACTATCGGCGAAGGTGAGTTGATGGCTCATGATGTCCCTCTGGGATGCGCTCCGGATGAATATGATGATCTCATATCAGGAACTTGTTCGCACCTTCCTCAGTTTAATGATTATTTCACGCAAGCTGAGTGAGTCCGAAAATGTAGACGATGTATCGGTCATGATGGGTACGCCGGCGAATAAATCGTTGCTGGAAACGACCGGGTTTTGGCATGACGATTTTAATCAGGCAACGCCGAATGATATTTGCGTGGCTATTCGTACTGAAACGGCTGATGAAAGTATTACGCAGGCTATTTTGCAGCAACTGGATGAGTCGTTGCAGCAGTTGGCGCAGGCCACCGGGGGGAGTCAAGCGCTCCTGCAGGTCAGACGCTGGGAAAGCGCGTGTCAGAAACTGCCTGAGGCGAATATGACGTTAATTTCTGTTGCGGGCGAATATGCGGCAGAACTGGCGAACCAGGCGCTGGATCGTAACCTGAACGTCATGATGTTCTCCGACAACGTCACGCTGGAAGATGAAATCAATCTCAAGCGCCGCGCACAAGATAAAGGTCTGTTGGTGATGGGACCGGACTGCGGAACCGCCATGATCGCCGGTACGCCGCTGGCTTTTGCCAACGTGATGCCGGAAGGCAACATCGGTGTGATAGGTGCATCCGGTACAGGGATTCAGGAGCTCTGTTCACAGATAGCACTGGCTGGTGAAGGTATTACTCACGCCATTGGTCTGGGGGGACGAGACCTAAGTGCCGAGGTGGGCGGAATTAGCGCACTTACCGCACTGGAAATGCTCGGTGCAGATGATAAAAGCCAGGTGTTGGCATTTGTCTCTAAACCACCAGCGGAGGCTGTTCGCCAGCGTATGGTTACGGCGATGAAAGCCACGGGCAAACCTGTTGTCGCCCTGTTTTTAGGTTATGTCTCTGCGGTTGCCAGAGACGAGAACGTCTGGTTTGCAGCGACGCTGGATGATGCAGCCCGTCTTGCCTGTTTACTGGCGCGAGTGACTGCGCGACGCAGTGCGCTTTTCGCTACAGGAGATGGCGTAATCAGGGGGCTGTATACCGGAGGTACGCTGGCTGCTGAAGCGGCGGGGCTGCTGGCCGGTCACCTGAATGTCCCGGCGGATGCAGAACACCACCACGGGATGATGCTGGATGCCGCCGGGCATCAGATTATCGATCTGGGTGATGATTTTTACACCGTCGGGCGTCCGCATCCGATGATCGATCCCGCATTACGTAATCAGCTTATTACGGATCTGGGTTCGCAGCCGCAGGTTAGGGTGCTGCTGGTGGATGTTGTGATTGGCTACGGTGCGACAGCCGACCCGGCTGCATCACTGGCTCAGGCCTGGCAGAAAGCGTGTGCTGCGCGAGATAGCGATCAACCGCTGTTTGCCATTGCGACGGTCACCGGCACCGAGCGCGATCCGCAGTGCCGTTCACTGCAAATTGCCACGCTGGAAGATGCCGGTATCGCCGTGGTGAATTCACTGCCTGAGGCAACACTACTTGCCGCTGAACTGATTCGAACAGTTCAACCGTTATCTCATCAATCCGCACCTGCGCTACTGGAAAAAGTGGCGGTCATTAATGCCGGGTTACGCAGTTTTGCACTGGATTTACAGGCGGCAGAAAAACCTGTGGTGCATTACCAGTGGGCGCCTGTCGCTGGCGGTAATAAAAAACTGGCTTGTTTATTAGAACGTTTGCAATAAGGGGTTCCAATGTTTACATCAGTGGCGCAAGCCAATGCTGCAGTAATCGAACAAATTCGTCGTGCGCGTCCACACTGGCTGGATGTGCAACCCGCGTCCTCGTTAATCAGCGAACTCAATGAGGGGAAAACACTGCTTCATGCAGGACCGCCAATGCGTTGGCAAGAGATGACCGGCCCGATGAAAGGGGCCTGCATTGGTGCATGCCTGTTTGAAGGGTGGGCTGATGATGAGATAAGTGCGCTGGCATTACTGGAGCAGGGGAAAGTCAACTTTGTACCTTGCCATCATGTTAATGCCGTGGGGCCAATGGGTGGAATTACCTCTGCCAGCATGCCGATGCTGGTGGTGGAAAATATCACCGAAGGGAACAGGGCTTACTGCAATCTCAATGAAGGCATCGGCAAAGTGATGCGCTTCGGCGCGTACGGTGAGGATGTCCAGCAGCGTTTACGTTGGATGCGTGATGTTCTGATGCCGGTCTTAAGCGCAGCGCTGGGCACACTGGAGCAGGGTATTGACCTGACCGCCATGATGGCACAGGGCATTACGATGGGCGATGAGTTCCATCAGCGCAATATTGCCTCTTCAGCTCTGTTGATGCGTACGCTGGCACCACAAATTGCCCGTCTGGAACATGATAAGCAGCAGATTGCTGAGGTGATGGATTTCCTGAGTGTAACCGACCAGTTCTTCCTCAACCTGGCGATGGCTTACTGCAAAGCGGCAATGGACGCCGGGGCGCAGGTGCGTTCTGGCAGTATTGTGACGGCAATGACCCGTAATGGCGACATGTTCGGTATTCGCGTGAGCGGACTTGGCGATCGCTGGTTTACCGCACCTGTTAACACGCCGCAGGGACTGTTCTTTACTGGTTTTTCGCAGGAACAGGCTAACCCGGATATGGGTGATAGCGCCATCACTGAAACCTTTGGTATTGGCGGTGCGGCGATGATTGCCGCGCCTGGCGTAACGCGTTTTGTCGGTGCCGGAGGAATGGAAGCCGCAAAATCCGTCTCCGAAGAGATGGCGGAAATCTATCTGGAGCGCAATATGCAGCTACAGATCCCCGGCTGGGATTTCCAGGGGGCCTGTCTGGGACTTGATATCCGTCGCGTGGTCGAAACGGGGATCACGCCGCTGATCAATACTGGTATTGCCCATAAAGAGGCCGGTATTGGCCAGATCGGTGCAGGTACAGTCCGTGCGCCGCTCGCTTGCTTTGAGCTGGCACTGGAAGCGCTGGCTGAAAGCATGGGCATTAGCTAAAAGAGGCGCGCATGATGATCATCCATCCTCTGATGGGCAGCCAGCAGTCTGCGGATTTTCGCCAGTCATGGCAATTGTCTGGTGTCTGGCGACGCTCGATTAACCTTGTAGCCGAAGGGGGCGCACTGTTAACGCTGCACCGCCAGGGAAGCGGCTTTAGCCCAGGAGGATGGGTGATCCGCGCACATGACTTTGATGCGCTGCGTACGTCGTTAAGTGGTAGTGAAACCCCTCTGGCTGTCCCCGAGGGGATTGTGTTGGGACAGTATCTTTTACGTCAACCTCAGCGCTGCTGTTCATTGCAAATAACCTATCGCCCACATGCCGCGCGCCTTGCTCCGGGCTGGATGGAGCGCGGCGAGGAAACGGGATTATTCGGACCGTTAATGCTGGCGGCAAGCCTGCCTTTGTGTCCCGAGCTGCGTCAGTTCCGCCACTGCTTCTTCTCGGCGCTTGCCGGTTTGTCGACAGACTGGCGGCAGTGGTTGGGCAAGGGACCTGGTTTAACGCCAAGCCATGATGACACGTTGACTGGCATGCTGTTGGCCGCCTGGTATTTTGGTGCGCTGAATAAGGACTCCGGTCACCGTTTCTTTGATTATTCCGGCAACCTTGAACAAGCGACGACCGTGGTTAGCGTGAGCTACTTGCGCTACGCGGCGCTAGGGTACTTCGCTTCACCTTTACTCCACTTCACCCATGCTCTGCATCGCCAGGAAAGGCTGGATGCGGCGATAAATTCGCTGCTGGCGCTTGGGCATACCTCCGGCGCAGACACCTTGTTGGGGTTCTGGCTTGGACAACAAATCATAGAAGGATAGGGAATGAAAACGCTGGTTGTTGCTCTTGGTGGCAACGCATTATTGCAGCGCGGCGAGGCGCTAACGGCAGAAAATCAATATCGTAATATTGCCAGCGCCGTACCCGCTCTGGCGCGTCTGGCGCGTTCGTATCGCCTGGCAATCGTACATGGCAACGGACCGCAGGTTGGCCTGCTGTCGTTACAGAACCTTGCCTGGAAGGAGGTCGAGCCTTATCCATTAGATGTGCTGGTGGCCGAGACGCAGGGCATGATCGGTTATATGTTGGCGCAGAGCCTGACCGCAGAACCGGAAATGCCGCCGGTGACCACGGTGTTAACGCGGATTGTGGTATCCGAGGACGATCCTGCATTTATGGCACCGGAAAAATTTATCGGCCCGGTGTATTCGCCCGAAGAACAAACGCAACTGGAAGCGACTTACGGCTGGCATATGAAGCGTGACGGCAAATACCTGCGGCGTGTTGTCGCTTCGCCAGAACCTCGCCAGATCGTAGAAAGCGATGCCATTAAGCTCTTACTCAAAGAAGGGCATGTGGTGATTTGTAGCGGGGGCGGCGGCGTGCCAGTCACTGGCGAAGGATTAGGGTCTGAAGCGGTCATTGATAAGGACCTGGCTGCGGCGTTGCTGGCTGAACAGATCGATGCCGATGGTCTGGTCATTCTGACCGATGCCGATGCGGTCTATGAAAACTGGGGGACGCCGGAGCAACGCGCGATCCGTCAGGCCTCTCCTGATGAACTGGCGCCGTTTGCTAAAGCTGATGGTTCGATGGGGCCTAAGGTCACAGCCGTAAGCGGATACGTGAAACGACGGGGAAAACCAGCATGGATTGGCGCGCTGTCACGCATTGAAGATACGCTGGCAGGCAAAGCCGGAACCTGTATTTGTCTGTAAAAAAAGGGGCGTGTGTATGCACGCCCCATGTCTTCTTATTTCAGTTTTGACTGCGCCCAGATAATACCGCTGGCATATTCCGGCGGCAGCAGGGGGATAAGCGCTTCCAGCGTCGCGCTAAGGCGTGCGGTATCGCTGTCGCTCAGGTTCAGGTGACCCACCTTACGCCCTTCACGCACCTCTTTGTCATACCAGTGCAGATGCACCAGCGGTAGCTTCAGCCAGTCGTAGTTCAGGTCGCTACCAATCAGGTTTACCATCACCGAAGGATGGTTCACCACCGGCGTCGGTAACGGCAGGTTGGTAATGGCGCGCAGGTGCAGCTCAAACTGGCTGATGCTGGCACCGTTTTGCGTCCAGTGCCCGCTGTTGTGCACGCGCGGAGCCAGTTCGTTAATCAGCAGACCTTCCGGGGTGATGAAACACTCCATCGCCATCACGCCGACATAGCCCAGCTCCTGCATGATGGCAGAGAGCATTGCTTCAGCCTGTTCCTGCTGTCTGGCGTTAGCCTGTGGGAATACCACGCTGGTGCGCAGAATACCGTCCTGATGCAGGTTATGGGTCAGCGGATAGAACACGGTGCTGCCGTCGTGCGCACGAGCGCCAACCAGGGAGACTTCACCGGAGAAGTTGATTCCCCGCTCGACGATGCACTCGCCGTAGCAGTCGTCCGGCAGTTGCTCGGTTTCATTTGCGCGTAAACGCCACTGTCCACGTCCGTCGTAACCGCCGACGCGACGTTTCACAATCGCCAGCTCGCCGAGTTTGTTGAATACCGCAGACCATTCGCTTTTATCTGCCAGCAGCTGCCACGGTGCGGTCGCCAGACGGAGCTTGTCAAAAAGCTGCTTTTGCGTCAGACGGTCGGCAATAATCGGGAAGACGTCGCGGTTAACAAACGCCGGGTGGCGTGCCAGTTCGCGGGTGAGTGCCGTTTCCGGCCAGCGCTCAATCTCAGCGGTGATCACGCTTTGCTGAAAAGGGACCGCAGCCGGTTCAGCGTCCAGCCCGACGGGCCAGACCGCAATGCCCAGCGGCTCACCGGCCTGACGCAGCATGCGCCCTAGCTGTCCGTTGCCGAGTACGCAGACCTGCTTCATGCGACACCTCGCGGGTCCGGGTTTTCCAGCACCTCATCGGTTTGCGCTTTGCGCCAGTCATGCAGACGCTGATGCAGTTCTTTATCGTGTGTAGCCAGAATTTGTGCTGCCAGCAGGGCCGCATTTGCCGCGCCCGCTTTGCCGATAGCCAGCGTGCCGACCGGAATACCGCGCGGCATTTGAACGATGGAGTAGAGGCTATCTACGCCGCTCAGCGCTGCGCTTTGCACCGGAACACCGAGAACAGGCACCAGCGTTTTCGCCGCAATCATGCCCGGCAGATGCGCTGCGCCACCGGCTCCGGCAATAATCACCTGATAACCGTTCTCTTCAGCGCTTTCGGCGAAGCTGAACAGTTTGTCTGGGGTGCGGTGGGCGGAGACGACTTCAACATGATGCGGAACGTCCAGGATTTCGAAGATTTCGGCGGCGAACTGCATGGTAGCCCAGTCGCTTTTGGACCCCATCACGATGGCGACACGCGCCGGATTATTGCGGGAAGACATGCGTCTGAAAACTCCTGTGGTGCACTACACTCGACTTTTGAGGCCACAGAGAATAGCATAATTCACCGCCAAGGAAAACGATTGCGCGCTTTGCACTTCACTCTTCAAGCGGCCTCTTTGTTGGCTACATCTGCTCACCCCAGTCACTTACTTTTGTAAGCTTCAGGGGACTCACAGATTTGCCGCCTCGATGCAACTCAAATAGTTTTGTGTAAAGAGGAACTGGGTATCTGCAGAATTAAAACGGAAATGCGATCAGTTCAACGTCGTCAGGGGTGACTTTGATCATCGAACCTTCGGTGTGCCATGCGCCTAAAACCACGCGGAAAGCGGGTTGCTCATTGGCCGTAAGCTCGTGGACGGCAGGGCGGTGGGTATGGCCGTGAATTAACCACTGAACCTGATGTTTTTCCATCTCGCTAATCACGGCCTGCTGATTCACATCCATGATTTCCAGCGATTTGGTGTCGTTGGCTGCTTTGCTGTTGGCACGCATTTTCGCAGCGATTCGCTGGCGAACGAACAGCGGCAGAGCGAGGAACAGCTTCTGTAACCAGGGTTGATGCACTTTGGCGCGAAATGCCTGATAGCCTGCGTCGTCGGTGCATAAGGTGTCGCCATGCATGATCAGCACCTTGCGGCCATACAGGTCGAGCACTTTTTCTTCGGGAAGCAAGGTCATGCCGCTCGCACGGGCAAAACGTTTACCGAGCAGAAAATCACGGTTGCCGTGAATAAAAAAGCAGGGAACGCCGGAATCAGTCAGTGATTTTATCGCCGCGGCCATTTCACGATGCAGCGGATTAGGATCGTCGTCGCCAATCCAGGCTTCAAACAGGTCGCCAAGAATGTATAGCGCATCGGCCTTTCGCGCATCACCGGCTAAAAAACGCAGAAAACCGGCGGTGATCGCCGGTTCTTCTGTGCAGAGGTGAAGATCTGCAATAAACAGTGTCGCCACGATTACTCGCTGACGGTCACGTTTTCGATGATAACGTCTTCTTTTGGCACATCCTGATGCATACCGCTGCGACCAGTGGAAACGCCTTTGATTTTATCAACCACGTCCATGCCTTCAACAACTTCAGCGAACACGCAGTAACCCCAACCCTGCATGCTTTCGCCGGAGAAGTTCAGGAAGTCGTTGTCTGCAACGTTGATGAAGAACTGTGCGGTTGCGGAGTGCGGAGCCTGAGTACGCGCCATCGCCAGCGTACCACGGGTGTTTTTCAGACCGTTGTTCGCTTCGTTTTTGATCGCTTCTTTCGTGGCTTTTTGCTTCATGCCTGGCTCGAAACCGCCGCCCTGGATCATGAAACCGTTAATAACACGGTGGAAAATGGTGTTGTTGTAAAAACCTTCGCGGCAGTAGTCCAGGAAGTTTTTAACTGTTTCAGGCGCTTTATCATCAAACGTTTTGATTACGATATCGCCGTGATTAGTGTGGAAAGTAACCATTTTTGCATCCTGTTCCGATAGATTGGTGCTTCGACCCCGTCAAGGGTCAGAGTTAGGGGTGTGTTATAGCATAACCGCAAGCTGCGATCACCTCGCAAAGTGTGCTGCTTCCGGTCTAAATTATGGGTATTATACAGACTTTACTATCCACACACGTCTACACGGAATCTTCGATGTTAAAAATCTTTAATACACTGACGCGCCAAAAAGAGGAATTCAAACCTATTCATGCCGGGGAAGTCGGCATGTACGTGTGTGGTATTACCGTTTACGATCTCTGTCATATTGGCCACGGACGTACCTTCGTTTCTTTCGACGTCGTCGCGCGCTATCTGCGCTTCCTCGGCTATAAGCTGAAGTATGTGCGCAACATTACCGATATTGATGACAAAATCATCAAGCGCGCGAATGAAAACGGCGAAAGCTTTGTGGCGTTGGTCGACAGAATGATCGCGGAAATGCACAGCGATTTCGATGCGCTGAATATTCTGCGCCCGGATCTGGAGCCGCGTGCTACGCACCATATTGCTGAAATTATCGAAATCACTGAACAGCTGATTGCCAAAGGTCACGCTTACGTTGCTGATAACGGCGACGTGATGTTCGACGTGCCGACTGACCCGAACTACGGCCAGCTGTCGCGCCAGGATCTGGATCAGCTGCAGGCAGGCGCGCGCGTTGACGTGGTAGATGTGAAGCGCAACCCGATGGACTTCGTGCTGTGGAAAATGTCCAAAGAAGGCGAGCCGAGCTGGCCGTCTCCGTGGGGCGCAGGCCGTCCGGGCTGGCACATCGAATGTTCGGCGATGAATTGCAAGCAGTTGGGTAACCATTTTGATATTCACGGCGGCGGTTCGGACCTGATGTTCCCGCACCATGAAAACGAAATCGCTCAGTCCACCTGTGCGCATGACGGTGAGTACGTTAATTACTGGATGCACTCAGGGATGGTGATGGTTGACCGCGAGAAAATGTCCAAATCGCTGGGCAACTTCTTTACCGTTCGCGATGTGCTGAAATACTACGACGCCGAAACCATTCGCTACTTCCTGATGTCTGGGCATTACCGTAGCCAGTTAAACTACAGCGAAGAGAACCTCAAGCAGGCGCGTTCTGCGCTGGAGCGTCTGTATACCGCGCTGCGTGGCACCGACAAATCCGTTGCGCCAGCCGGTGGCGAAGCCTTTGAAGCGCGCTTTATTGAAGCGATGGACGACGACTTCAACACCCCGGAAGCCTACTCCGTGCTGTTTGATATGGCGCGTGAGGTTAACCGTCTGAAGGGTGAAGATATGGCGGCGGCTAACGGCATGGCTGCGCATCTGCGTAAGCTGTCCAGCGTACTGGGTCTGTTGGAACAGGATCCAGAAGCGTTCCTGCAAAGCGGTGCGCAGGCGGATGACGGTGAAGTTGCTGAAATTGAAGCGTTAATCCAACAGCGTCTGGATGCACGTAAGGCGAAAGACTGGGCGGCAGCTGACGCCGCGCGTGACCGTCTCAACGAGATGGGCATCGTGCTGGAAGACGGCCCGCAGGGTACCACCTGGCGTCGTAAGTAACTCTGTAATGCCCGGTGGCGCTTACGCTTACCGGGCCGTGTAGGCCGGATAAGACGCATCGCGTCGCATCCGGCAGATTAATGTTTCCGATACCACCACAGCACACCCATCATTACGATTCCCGGCAGCCATACCCACATCAACTCCGACATGATCACCTGGTGCCCGTACGGCGTGGCGTAGCGTGATAACGCAAACGGGGCGACTTTAATCACCTGCCATGGCGCGAAGAAGCGTTCATCCGACCACGGCCACAGCCAGCCGACGCCTTTGCCGCCGGTGGTGACAGAATCCAGCAGACTGTGGGACAGCAGTGAAACTGTCAGGAATAGCCAGCAGCGAATCAATCCCGCCTTAAACCATCGTCGGCCAATCAAGACGCAGAGCAGCGGTACCACGAAGGCGAACAGCAGTGAGTGGGTAAATCCCCGGTGGCCAAACACATTGCCGTAGGCGACGCCGAACTTAAATGACAACACGTCGGCATCTGGCAGCATGGCCAGAACGACGCCAGCAAACAGTAATCGTGGGGGGATGACTTTAAGTCCGAGACCTAAGCCTAAACAGAGCGGAACGGCCGCGTGGGTAACGATAGTGGGCATGATGATCGCTTCGTGTTGAAAAACAACATGCTATCAGTTCACTGTGAAGTGGGGATGAAGTCATTATCTGAAAACGAGAGGGGGAAGTGGCCGGATACGGTGTTAACCTCATCCGGCACTTAGGGTCACGCCACGACGTTAATGCTGTGGCCTTCAAAGCTGACGGTCTGTCCGGCAACGATTTTGCAGCGTTTACGCGTTTCAACAACGCCATCGACCTTCACTAACCCTTCGCCAATAGCAATTTTTGCCTGGGCGCCGCTTTCGCTCCAGCCTTCCAGCTTCAGCAAATCGCAGAGTTCAACATGTGGGTGTTTACCCAGTGAAAATGTGGCCATCTTAAACGTCCTTTACATCATGATATTCAACACACGCCTGCAGCGTGTTTTCGATAAGTGTGGCGACCGTCATTGGGCCTACGCCGCCGGGGACCGGCGTGATATATGACGCTCGTGCGGCCGCATCGTCAAAGACCACATCGCCAACAACCTTACCATTCTCCAGACGGTTGATGCCGACATCAATCACAATCGCACCTTCTTTGATCCACTCACCAGGAATAAAGCCCGGTTTACCGACGGCAACAATCAGCAGGTCAGCATTTTCTACGTGGCGGCGCAGATCTTTGGTGAATCGGTGGGTGACGGTGGTGGTGCAGCCAGCCAGCAGTAGCTCCATACTCATTGGGCGACCGACAATATTCGAGGCGCCAATGACCACGGCATTCAGACCGTAGGTATCGATGTTGTAACGCTCAAGCAGGGTAACAATACCGCGCGGAGTACATGGGCGCAGGCGCGGCGCGCGCTGGCACAGACGACCGACGTTATACGGGTGGAAACCGTCAACGTCTTTATCTGGTGCGATACGTTCCAGCACTTTCACGTTGTCGATACCCGCCGGCAACGGCAGCTGTACCAGGATACCGTCGATGGTGGTATCTGCATTGAGCGTATCGATCAGCTCAAGAAGCTCCGCCTCGCTGGTGGTTTCAGGCAGGTCATAGGAGCGGGAGACAAACCCCACTTCGTCACAGGCTTTGCGTTTACTCGCAACATAAATCTGCGAAGCCGGGTTGCTACCTACCAGCACAACAGCCAGGCCTGGGGCGCGTAATCCAGCCGCTAAACGCGCCTGAACTTTTTGAGCAACCTCAGAGCGCACCTGCTGCGCAATCGTTTTACCGTCAATAATCTTTGCTGCCATCAGAGAGAGAATTCCGTCTGTTACGTTAAACCGAAGGGGATGCCACTATTTTGTCAGAAGCGGGGCGTGCTGTCAGTTTTCGTTTGCGTTTTTACGTGCGATAGGGATCACCGCGGTCCGCGAACGGGGTCAGTTCAGAGGCTGAAGTCCCCCGGATAATTAATGAGCATGCGAATTAAAATTAACGTGAATGAAACAATTCATCACCCTGGTGTTTTCAGGGGTAATGCGCCATAAACCAGTCTGTTACGTACCTTTATGGAAGGATTTAAGTAATATTCACCCAGATTTTTCTTAGGTCCCAATAAGAATTGGCCAGGGTCAATAAAAGGATTTGCAGGTATTTTTCATTAATTGAAATGTTTAATTTAACCCTGTGACGAATAGTCATATTCGCGAAGATTAATTAGTGAATCAAATACTCAGGAGAGTTGGGGTAAAAGGTTAGCTAATTCTCTTGCGATATATATCTTTACAGGATGCAGAGATAATTAGCCTGACATTTAATGTCGATAATGATTCAAACGGATCCCGCAGGACGCCGGAACCGGATGTGTGTAATTCAAGGGAAATCCATGAAACGTAAATTAATGACCTCTTCTGTTATTGCCAGCCTGATGTTAGTTGCAGGTGCAGCGGTTGCAGCCGATCCGGTAAGCGTTAGCGGCGGTACTGTGCATTTTGAAGGTGAACTGGTCAATGCAGCCTGTGCAGTCAGTACTCAGTCATCCGATCAGGTTGTCACCTTAGGCCAGTATCGTACCGCCAGTTTTACCGCAGTTGGCGATACAACGGCGCAAATTCCGTTCTCAATCGTGCTGAACGACTGTGATCCGAAAGTTGCCGCAACCGCAGCCGTGGCTTTCTCTGGTCAATCCGACATCACCAACAACAACCTGCTGGCCGTCACTTCTGCAGACAACGGTACCACTGCCAGCGGTGTCGGGATTGAAATTCTGGACAATACGTCCACCGCGCTGAAGCCGGATGGAGCCACCTTCTCTACCGCTCAGGCGCTGGTAGAAGGGACCAACACCCTGCGTTTCTCTGCGCGTTACAAAGCCACAGCCACCAGCGCTACGCCGGGTCAGGCAAATGCCGACGCGACGTTCATCATGAAGTACGAATAAGCCGTTCTGATTTGCGCAAGGATGACGTTCGCCTCACTGGATGAGGCAATTTCCGGGGATGATGAAGGATGCGGCAGATGATAGGGAAAGGCGTGGCGCTGGCGGGAATGCTGTGCGTACTGCCTGTGTTTGCACATACGGTAATACTGGAAAGTGGCCGCCTTCACTTACGAGGGCAGCTCGTCAATGGTGCCTGTACGGTCGCTACCGACAGCCAAAATTTGCGGGTGCAAATGGGGCAGTATCGCACCAATGCTTTCTCCGGGACGGGAAGCTTTGCCTCTACCAGCGTGCCGTTTTCACTGCGCTTAACGTCATGCAGCTCCGATGTTTATGACCATGTTGGGATTGCGTTTGCAGGTGTGACGCCAGCGGAAGATCCGCAGGTTTTTCTTGCCAGTGGCGATGCGTCTGCGGCTTCAGGGATCGGTCTGGCGTTATTTGATGAGCGCCAACGGCAAATTATTCCGAATGCGCTGCCGCTTCATTATGCGCCGATTATAACGCAAGAGATGACGTTTCATTTCACTGCTCGTTATCGGGCTGTCTCGGAAAATATAACGCCGGGAGCGCTTCGTTCAGACGTGTGGTTTACGTTGGTTTATCCCTGATTTATTTTCCAACGATAATCGCATCAAAGGTATTTGTAGCTATGTTTAATTATCTAAAATCAGGTTTTATCCTTTTACTGGCCTTATTTTCTGCTGCCAGTGTTCAGGCTGCAGGCGGTATTGCATTAGGCGCTACTCGCGTTATTTATCCAGCCGATGCCAAACAAACGTCCCTGTCTATTAGCAATAGTGATACCAAAGAACGTTACCTGGTAAATTCATGGATCGAGAATAGCGCAGGCGTTAAAGAAAAATCGTTTGTGGTTACGCCTCCGTTGTTTGTCAGCGAGCCCAAAAGCGAAAACACGCTGCGTATCATCTATGCAGGTGTTCCGCTGCCTAAAGATCGTGAGTCGCTGTTCTGGATGAACGTGAAAGCCATTCCGTCAGTCAATAAAAACAGCCTCGAGGGTAAAAACGTTCTGCAACTGGCGATTCTGTCCCGCATCAAGCTTTTTGTACGTCCGAATAATCTGCAGCAAATTCCGGAAGATGCGCCCGGGATGCTGAAATTCTCCCGTACCGGCAACCACCTGAAAATCAACAATCCGTCAGCGTATTACGTCACCCTGGTCAATCTCAACGTGGGGAAAACGAAGGTTGATAACGTGATGGTCGCGCCGAAAAGTGATGCGCAGGTCCTGCTACCAACGGGCGTTCAGGGCAACGTCACGTTCCAGACGGTCAATGATTATGGCGCTGTGACTCCGGCCCAAACGGTTAGCGTGCGTTGAGATAACGATGAATAAGACAACGTATTTTCCTGGCCTGTTACCGGGGGTTACGCCACCGCTGGCGGGGGTGGCGTTGTCCACGCTGGCGGCGCTCTTTCCCTCTTTAAGCCATGGGGAAAGCTATTTTAATCCGGCCTTTTTATCCGCGGATACGGCAACCGTGGCGGATTTATCACGTTTTGAAAAAGGCAATCACCAGCCTGAAGGCGTTTATCGTGTGGATATCTGGCGCAACGATGAGTTTGTTGCCACTCAGGATATACGTTTTACGACCAGCGCGGGAAAAGCCGGGGAGAAGTCCGGTGGGCTGATGCCATGTTTTGGACTCGACTGGGTGAAGCGCCTTGGTGTCAATATCACCGCATTTCCGGCACTCAGTAAGGATGCGAACGATACCTGTATCAATCTACCTGAGGCGATTCCAGGCAGCGAGATTGCATTTGATTTTTCTACCCTGCGCTTAAACGTCAGCCTGCCTCAGGCGTCAATGTTAAACAGCGCGCGTGGCTATATTCCGCCGGAAGAGTGGGATGAAGGGATCCCAGCTGCGCTGGTCAACTACAGCTTTACCGGCAGCCGCGGCAGTGACACTGACAGCTATTTCTTAAGTATGCTCAGTGGCCTGAACTATGGCCCCTGGCGCTTGAGAAATAACGGCGCATGGAGCTATTCCAAAGGTGACGGATACCACTCACAAAGCTGGAAAAATATCGGTACATGGCTTCAGCGCGCGATTATCCCGCTGAAGGGTGAACTGGTGATGGGCGACAGCAACACCGGCAACGACGTTTTTGACAGCGTCGGGTTTCGCGGGGCGCGGCTCTATTCCTCAGACAGTATGTATCCCGACAGCTTACAGGGCTACGCGCCTACCGTTCGCGGCATTGCGCGTACCGCAGCGAAACTGACCATTCGTCAGAATGGCTATGTGATTTATCAAAGCTATGTTTCACCGGGCGCTTTTTCGATAACCGATCTCAACCCGACGTCATCCAGCGGTGACCTTGAGGTGACAGTGGACGAAAAGGACGGCAGCCAGCAGCGCTATACGGTGCCGTACTCCACGGTTCCCTTGTTACAACGAGAAGGGCGTTTCAAATACGACGTGGTTGCCGGGGATTTTCGCAGCGGCAATAGCCAGCAATCTTCACCGTTCTTTTTCCAGGGAACATTAATTGCCGGGTTACCAGAAGGCTACACCGCTTATGGCGGTACGCAGCTGGCCTCACGTTATACCGCGGTAGTTTTAGGCACTGGCCGAAACCTGGGGGACTGGGGGGCGGTTTCTGTGGATTTAACCCATGCGCGCAGTCAGCTGGCGGATGACAGTACGCATCAGGGGCAGTCTTTGCGTTTTCTGTATGCAAAATCGCTGAACAACTTTGGCACAAACTTCCAGCTGTTGGGATATCGCTACTCAACGCGCGGCTTCTATACCCTTGATGACGTCGCGTATCGCAGCATGGAAGGCTATGAGTATGAATACGACAGCGAAGGTAATCGCCACGACGTGCCCGATGTGAAGAGCTATCACAATCTGAGTTACAGCAAAAAGGGCCGCTTTCAGATTAACATTTCGCAGAACCTGGGAGACTACGGCTCGCTGTATGTTTCGGGGAGTCAGCAAACGTACTGGAATACCTCAGACACCAATACCTGGTATCAGGTGGGCTATGCCAGCGGCTGGCAGGGGATTAGCTATTCACTCTCCTGGTCGTGGAATGAATCGGTAGGCATCTCCGACACCGACCGTATTCTGGCATTCAATATGTCAGTGCCGTTCAGCCTGCTAAGCGGACGGCGCTACTCGCGTGATAACGCGCTCGATCGCACCTACGCCACCTTTAATGCCAACCGCAACAGCAACGGACAAAACAGCTGGCAGAGCGGGATCGGCGGGACGTTACTGGATGGGCGCAACCTGAGCTACAGCGTGAATCAGGGGCACAGCAGCACCAACGGCTACAGCGGAAACGCCAGCGCCAACTGGCAGGCGGCCTATGGCACGCTGGGCGTGGGATACAACTACGATCGCGATCAGCATGACTACAACTGGCAGCTTTCCGGCGGCGTGGTGGGGCATGCGGACGGTATTACGCTCAGTCAGCCGCTGGGGGACACCAACGTGCTGGTTAAAGCGCCTGGCGCGCAGGGCGTACGAGTAGAAAACCAGACCGGCGTGCAAACCGACTGGCGTGGATACGCGGTGATGCCGTATGCCACCGTTTATCGCTATAACCGCGTCGCATTAGATACCAATTCAATGAACAACAATACCGATGTGGAAAATAACGTTAGCAGCGTCGTGCCAACGCAAGGGGCATTAGTGCGAGCGGCGTTTGATACACGTATCGGTGTGCGGGCGCTGATAACCGCGAAATATGCAGGTAAACCTGTGCCATTTGGCTCCGTTGTGCGTGAAAACGCCAGCGGCGTGACCAGTATGGTGGGCGAAGACGGGCAAATCTACCTGAGCGGCTTGCCGCTAAAAGGTGAATTACTGATCCAATGGGGGGAAAGCGCTAACGCTCGCTGCGTGGCGCACTATGCCTTGCCTGAGGAGAGTCTGAAACAGGCGGTGACGCTCACGAATGTGACGTGCGAATCTCCAACGGCACGACAGGAATAATACGATGAAACGACAAACGGGTTTGTTACTGGGATGCGCTTTACTGCTGATGGCCCATTCGTCATGGGCGACAGTCTGCCAAAACTCGAATGGCACACCAACGGATGTTTTTTACGATCTGTCGAACGTCTTTAACAGCAGCAATAACCGGCCGGGACAGGTGGTGACGTTACCGGAAAAATCGGGCTGGATTGGCGTTAATGCTACCTGTCCGGCCGGGACGACGGTGAATTACACCTATCGAAGCTACGTTACGGAACTCCCTGTGCAAAGTACAGAAAATGGTTTTCAGTACCTGAAACTCAATGACTACCTGCTGGGGGCCATGAGCATCACTGATAGCTCTGCTGGGTTGTTTTATCCCCCGCGTAATTATATCCGTATGGGAACTCACCCCAACGTACCTAAGCAGCAGCCATTTGGCGTAATGGACTCAAAGCTGGTGTTTAAATTAAAAGTGATCCGCTCGTTTATTAACATGGTGCCGATCCCGCAACAGACAATGTTCAGAGTCTATGTCACGACCAGTACCGGAGATGCGCTAAGCACACCGGTTTATACCATCAGCTACAGCGGTAAGGTGGAGGTTCCACAAAACTGTGAGGTGAACGCCGGGCAGATTGTCGAGTTTGATTTTGGCGATATTGGCGCATCGTTGTTTAGCAAGGCGGGCGCAGGAAACCGGCCCGAAGGCATTAATCCGCAGACCAAAACGGTGGCGATAAAATGCACCAACGTCGCTGCACAAGCCTACTTAACCATGCGGGTAGAGGCCGAGAAAGCCTCCGGGCAAATGATGGTATCGGACAATCCTGACTTAGGGTTCATTGTCGCCGACAAAACCGGTAGACCGCTGACGCCCAATAATCTGTCCAGCACGATCCCATTTCAACTGGATGATAACGCCGCGGCAAACGTGAGTATTCGGACATGGCCGGTCAGCGTGACAGGGAATAAACCTACCGAAGGGCCTTTTACTGCCCGTGGCTATCTGCGAGTAGATTATGACTAACAAGCAAACGCCAACTTCATGGGCGCTTTTGGTGATGCTGCCCATACTGACATTCAGCTCGTTGTGCCATGCGGCCTCATCGCTGGGCGAAATCAATATTGAACTGCGCGGAAACGTGGTGGACTTTACCTGTGCGGTGATTGCCAGTGACAGCAATAAGTCGGTTGAATTGGGCACCTGGCCAACAAAGCAGTTACAGACCAGCGGGGATACTACCCAACCAGTCGCGTTTACGCTGAAGCTGGAAGGCTGCCCGCCAGGATCCGCCTCGATAACGTTTTCGGGTACTCCGGCCCCAGGCACGACGTTGCTCGCACTTGACGATGCGGTGATGGCGCAAAAGGTGGCGATTGAACTTCATGACAGTGACCGTACGCGATTACCGCTCGAACAGGCCAGCCAAACCGTAGGGATTGATGAAAACGGTAATGCCACGTTGACCTTTTTCGCCAACTATATCGCGTTAGCAGACGGGGTTCAGCCAGGCCTCGCCAGGGCCGATGCCACATTTATGATTAACTATAACTAATCAATGCGCGGATAAAATGCTCCCGAACGAAGTCTCGCCGGGAGTGCTATTACATTAATTCATGCATTTTTGCGTAATCGATCAGCTCAACGATAGTATGTAAGCCGAGTTTGGCGTAGATGTTAGCTTTGTGAGCACTAATCGTTTTATTGCTGAGTAACAGCTGCTCAGCAATTTCCTTATTAGAGAGGCCATTTGCCAGATAACGCAAAACCGTAACTTCGCGATTAGAGAGCGGCATGTCATTCAATACACCTTTTTTCATATTTATATTGTTAATGAAGTTTAGGGTGTCTGAAGGGAAAAAAGAATATCCCGATAAAATCATTTTTACCGCATTGTAGATATCATTCAAATCCTTTCGTTTACTGACAAAACCATTTGCACCGGCCCGGATAGCACGCCCGGCATAAAAGGACTCCGATTTGGAGGAGAGAAACAGCACCCGAGTATTCTCCTGCAGAGACTTTATTCTCTTGAGTAATGTAAATCCATCTGAACCAGGTAGTTCAATATCCAGAATGACAAGATCGACAGGGTAAGTGCGCAGGTGCTCTATTGCCGTACGGCTGTCATCGGTCTTCAACACAACCTGGATATTACTGTTTTTTTCAAGTAGTACTTCTATCGACATTCTGACAATAGGGTGTTCGTCCATAATGATAACGGATGCTGGTTTCATTGTTGTATGCCTCAAACTGTATGCGTATCTTGATAATTTTATAAAACATCAGGCGTTATAATATTGTCAAATAGCCAAGGGTTGTTCTGAGGGAGAGTCGAATAAATATTATTTCATCCTTGTTTATTCGGTTGCTCTTCTACAGAACAATGAATTTGTGGAAAATCCATTTCACACTGGGAAAACTAACAATTAATCAGAAAACTATGGGGATTATACCTGCTCTGTTCTTTCGGAAAAGGCTTACAACATTCAGGTTGTTAATGTCAGTTAGGATGTTCTAAAAGATCCAGATGTGTTAATGACTATTGGCATTATTTTACTGCTGTTTGAATTATGGCAGACTGAAAAAAATTTTTAAATGGTAAAAACAATACAATAAACTAATTGTTTAGGATTTGTTAAGGTGGGAATGACGCTATTTGTGCTGATATGCACAGAATCAGTATGGTTTACTGGGGTGGTGGAAGTTAGCATAATACCAGGAATAGTTGTAAATATTAAATAGTTGTGAAATTTAGATCTTTTATCTCATATAAAAATAAGTAATTTCCTAAAAAATCTTATGGCACATAGGGTTAGGGTGTTAAATTAAATGAGCAGAGGTAACGCTGAGGCGATGTATCAGGTGCAAAAAACGCTGCCGGTTTGCTAAGCCCAGACGCGCAATCAGCTGGTTCAGGCGATAGATGATACGGTGGTAGGGGCGAGCTTGTAACAAAGCAATCTCTTTTAAGGAGTTACCTTGTAAAAGTAATTCCACCATCTCCCAATCGAGCTGGTTTATGTGCCTGGAGTGAATATAGTTAAGGACTGGCGACAAGAAAGCGCGGCGCATCTCCGGGAGGCGCAGGCTACGTGACAAGATATAAAATGGACCGGACAGAGAAATAAAAGGGATTAGGTCTTCATCGTGGCGGGAAAGCAATATGAAGATTTGGATGTTATTCCGCGGTTTAATTAGCTGGCGCAGATACTCCAGAACATCAAAATAAGAGATTGTTAAACCTTCCATATCAACCACTAACTGACTAATTACCGACTCTCGCAGGCTGACTTTGGCCGATTCAATGGTCTGGAAGATCGCGGTACGTGCTCCTGAAAATAAATGTCGACCCAGCGCATAGGCCAGATAGTAATCTGTCGTAATAATCGCCTGAGATATAGTGTCACTCGGTAATGCGTATTCGAGTTTTTGCGTCAGATACTCAAGTTGGTCAAATACCTGTGATGTGTAGTGAGGATATTGCCAGGTACAGTTAGTGTTTCGTATACGGCGATGTCGATCCCGGCGTTTTGCGCTGTGCATCCTTTTCCATTCCATTTCTGTTGCGGCAGGTCTGGATAAATTGCCGACTATAAACATCCCTGACCCAAATTTTCTCCAGCGTAAAGGCGAGTTTCCTTGTGCTGTTGGGTTTCAATGCTTCAGCAATCATCAGACTGGCAATTGCGTATCCCATCAGAATAATCTGCCGGAAGTTTTCTGATGTCTTACTCAATGCCCAAAAAGTCGTTTTATCCAGTTCAACCTCTCTATGGGATTAGATAAAATATTACCGGGTGTGTCTTTCTGTTACCCCGGAAATAGTAAGCCAGGATTATTCTGGCAGCCTGAAGCCAGGTACAGTAGGTGTCGATACTTAATTGGTGATGAGATTTTTCTCAATAAAAAATCAGGCAGAGAGATGCCACCTAATTTTGTAGAAAGTTCAGATGCGCCCGGATGTATCTTAAGAATTGCTGATCGTTTTTCACATGCAGCTTTTTCATAATGCTGCGACGGGTGGCTTTGGCCTGAATTTCGCTTACCGAGAGCAGGTGAGCCGTTTCGGCTAAGGTATAGCCGCTGGCGAGAAACATTAAGAACTGACGTTCTTCGATAGAAAAGTTGCGAGTGGTGCAGTAATGGCAGATAGTTGCGGGCACGTTGTTGCGCAGCGCACGTTTTTGCAGGATGAGGACTAATTTTTTAGTCATTTCCTCAACGTCATCTTCCCGATAGATCAGTGGCAACATGTACAGGCAGGGCCGGAACATCAGCTTATCTTTATCGTTTCTGTTGCAGATGACAACCCGGTGTTGGCGGCGGGTATGGACCGGAATCTGATAGCAATCGGCGCTGAGCCAATCTTCATCCAGGGAAATAAACGCGATGTCAGCGCGATCGATATCCTCGACAGGCAAAAAGCAAATCTCCTGATGCCACTGATTTGCCAAATGGGAGATGATAATTTTTAGTCCATGTTCGAAGTGACTGTTTTCTTCCTTGATGGCGATACTTAACATTAAAGAGTTCCTGAACCGCTGGAGGGGTAAGGGAATGTTAAGCAAAATCATAAATATTCTAAATACATGTATCCCTAAATCTGGCGTTTCGTGGGCTGAGTTGTTACCAGGCGATTTCCTGGATACCCTTGAACAAGCAGAAAAAATCAACATTCGTACACTTCGCCAGCAACTGAAACAAAAGGCATTGACTCAGCAGGCGCTGACCGTATAATTCACGCGTTTCATCTGCATGAAGTAATCACTTCGCAATGCGCCCTTAGCTCAGTTGGATAGAGCAACGGCCTTCTAAGCCGTAGGTCGTAGGTTCGAATCCTACAGGGCGTACCATTATATTTCAGTAACTTACCCATTTTCTGCAAGTTCCTTATTTTCCAGATGGGACATATTTGGGACATCATCACTGAAAATAGAGTCAATTTGCTTCGCGTGTTCCGTTAAATGGTTCGGCGCAAGGTGAGCGTATCGGCGCACCATCTCGATGCTCTCCCATCCTCCCATTTCCTGCAGAACAGAAAGCGGTACTCCGGACTGAATTAGCCAACTGGCCCATGTGTGCCTCAGATCGTGGAAGCGGAAATCCTCAATCCCGGCCCGGCGGCAAGCTGCATTCCATGCCCGCTGATCATCTACGCGCATCTTTCTCACGGTTGGCGTCTTTGAACCATCAGGCCGGGGGCCTTCTTTCGTATGCACGAACACCCATTTATGATGCTTACCAATCTGGTCACGCAATACCTTACAAGCGGTGTCATTCAGCGCTACGCCAATAGCGCGGTTTGACTTGCTGTCTTCGGGGTTTACCCAGGCAACACGACGCTGCATGTCGATCTGCTGCCATTCCATGTTGATAATGTTCGAACGACGCAGGCCGGTAGCCAGCGCAAACTTAACAACCGACTTTAACGGCTCTGGACACTCATCAATCAGCCTTTTCGCCTCATCAGCCTCAAGCCACCTGACGCGCTTATTGCGTACCGATGGAACCTTGATCACCGGCGCTTTCTCCAGCCATTTCCAGTCACGTTCTGCTGCCCGCAGAATTGCCTTCATCAACGCCAGATGCTTGGCCTTGGTGGAGGTGGTGACCGGTTTAGCTGAATAGACTGGCGCTGGTTCTCCATTCTTCTGCGCCGCTGCAGCTTTGATTTTCTATATCTCAAGCTGCTTGCAGTTGCTCATCCTGTTCACTGCTGAGTAAATCTTTTGCTCGGTCACATCCTTTAACCGGATCCCCTCAAAATGCGCCAGCCAGAAAGCCATACGACTGCGGTCATCCTTCAGTGATTTCTTCTCTGCCTTTTCCTCCAGCCATCGCAGACAGGCATCGTCAAACGTTACATCAGGGAAATCCCCAAGCCGGTCTACTCGCCACAATTCAGCTTTGCGCTTGTCATGTAGCTCAGTAGCGAGCCGCTTGTCGGAAGTCCCAAGGCTTTCCTTAATTCGCTTCCCGCCCGGTGTCGAGTAGGACGTGTACCATATTTCACCTCTGCGGAAGAGTGACATTGTTTTTCCTCTGTTATGCCATCACCCGCGCTCACGGAGACAGTATGCAGCGGAGAGTTAAGAGCCGCAATGCAGGCCTGTTGTGTGGTGAGGTATGGGGTACTAGTTCCTGGACTGCTACTGGCTATATCGTAAATGGAATTTCTCATGTCTACTTGATCTTCTCCCTGAAAACAGTACCAGGCTAAACTGAAATCTTCGGTCTTTCTTCCATCTCACTGAGAGGCGCATTGCCATGAAAAAGACCCGTTATACCGAAGAACAGATTGCGTTTGCAATGAAACAGGCCGAAACCGGCACCCGTGTCGGGGAAGTCTGCAGAAAGATGGGTATTTCTGAGGCCACTTTTTATAACTGGAAGAAAAAATTTGCCGGTCTGGGCGTGACCGAGCTGCGGCGTCTGCGGCAGTTGGAGGATGAAAATCAGCGGCTGAAGAAACTGGTGGCTGATCTGAGTCTGGACAAGGAGATGCTGCAGGAGGTACTGAAGCAAAAGTTCTGAGGCCGGCTCAGAAGCGCCAGGCAGTACATTTCCTGCGAGAGGCATACCGTATCAGCGTCCGTCGGGGATGCGGATTGCTGATGCAGAGCAGAACTGTCTACCACTGGCAGAGTCGGCGTGACGATCGGGCAATAACGCTGCGCATCAAGGAAATTGCGGAAACACGAATACGCTACGGTTGTCCGCGCATTCACGTTCTGCTGCGACGAGAAGGTTGGCTAATTAACTATAAGAAAATACACCGGATTTATTGTCTGGAAGGCCTGAATTTGCGCAGGAAACGTCCCCGCAGGCATATCAGTGCGGCACACCGTCAGCAGCGTCCGTCCCTGACGTACATCGATCAGTGCTGGAGTATGGATTTCGTGTCGGATAGTCTGTTTAATGGACGGCGCTTCCGGGCGCTGGCTGTAGTGGATAATTTTAGTCGGGAATGCCTGGCGATCCATGCCGGAAAATCATTGAAGGGTGAAGATGTGGTCCGGGTAATGGAAGCACTGCGGGGGCTGGATAATCGTCTGCCGGTACGTATTCAAACAGATAACGGTAGCGAGTTTATCTCGAAAAGTCTGGATAAATGGGCGTATGAACACGGTGTGACGATGGACTTCTCCCGCCCCGGAAAACCGACAGATAACCCGTTTATTGAATCGTTTAACGGAAGCCTGCGGGATGAATGCCTGAATATTCACTGGTTCCTGTCGCTGGAAGATGCGCAGGATAAACTCGAGAAGTGGCGCAGAGAATATAATCATGAGAGGACACATTCATCATTAAATGACATGACTCCGGCTGAATTTATCCGGAGCCTGCAAAAAGACGAAGATCTCTGATTTAGCACTGCATTGATTTTGGGCCAGGATCAATTTGGCCGGGATCTCAAAAAATGCCTGGAACTAAAACGGGTCTATTTACATACCCAGGGGTCCCTCCAGATTCATCTGTTATACAATTTGGAGAGGGTTCTAGATGGGAGTTGGCAAAGCCTACCGCAGGAAATATTTATAAATGGATTTATACTAGTGGAGGTGTTTGGTTGGCTGCTGGAAGTATGTGATTAAATAGGCGGCAAGCCGCCTATTATTAATTTTTAGCTTGTGGTAAGTTAATTTATAGAATATTCGCCAATTATTTCAGAGCCATGACTAACGTATATATTGCTAGCCTTTCTTGCGATTTTGCTATCAACCTCAACACCGATATATAAACTATTATTTATGCTTACTGGGTTGTACTTGATGACTAAATCATGACTTGATCCGTCATTGAACTTGATAGTCAATGATAAATTATCGTCGATGCCAAATTCTTTAGCATTTTTGTCAACGGCAAAAATAAATGTGCTTGGTATAAAAAAACTTGGTTTTGAATGATATAAAGAAAGTAGTCTGCTCCCACTTATTTTATTGTTCTCAGTGCTGCCTGAAATTATTGGTGAGAAGTCGAAATTAATTTTTTCAATATTCACTTTATCTACACTATAGTATTTTGCGAATGCACCAGGATTGAAAAATTCGTCAAATCTGTCATTTACATTTAGTAACTTAATGAAATAATAATCTGGCAAAGTAATCTCATTTAATGATTCCTGTTTTGACTTTAACACAATAGCATCTCTTATTTTGTTTTGTTCAGAGATGTTTTTGTATGAATTATAAACAAGATGGTATGATGCAATAAATAACAATACTAGTGAAGCAATAAAAGCTGAATATATAATCTTTATTAAAATAGATTTATTTTGCGACAGATAATTAATTACGAATGCCAATGACATTAATGAAAAATAAAAACCACCTGTCCACGATCTTGGTGGCGTGTAAGGAGAGCCAACAAGCGACAATAATGCGATTGCTGAACATGCTAAAAAAGATGCGCAATATAATGTGTCATTGTTCAAGAATTTATTCTTAGCATCACGCAATGCCATTATTACTGAAAAAATAAATGCTATAGCAATCACTACCCCAAATGTAATGATCGGGTAAATCATCCTATCTTCAAGGTGGTATAAAACTCTTGTAAATATAGGCCAACTGTACCATTGCTGAAAAGAAACATCCTGTGCTCTATTGAAATTCCCTGGAGACAATATCAACAATGCACTGCCTATAAAAACGCTAGAGCATAAAAATAAAGTGTTTAATATTTTTTCACGATCTGTCAATGCCTGAATAAAAATCATTAAAATACAGAAAAACGATAAGGCAATAGATGCGCTTTCATTAGACCACCCAGCAATAAATCCTAGTAGTGAAATAATTGCTATTTTATAGACATTTAGACCATTTCGCCATTTTAAAAATAAATATAAAAATGAAACTATAAACAATACAGTTAAAGAGTAGTTGGAACTTCCAACTATCCAAAAAACAGACTGACCTAGATTAGGGTTAAAGCACCAAAATATCAAAAAAATAACAGGGAATATTTTTTTTTGTGTTATTGATTCCAGTTGCGGCATATGGGAGTGCCGATATAAAATAAATTATAACGATTATAAGTAGAGAGTTAATCGCAGATCTTAAATAGAAATCATTAATATGCAATAAAATGTTTGAGATGTAATCAGCAATAAATCTACCACTCCATGACATATAGTGAGCAACATGGCTTTTTATATCCAAACTCAATAGTGCATAGCTAAAATCATCTGAATGCAAAGGAGTATATACTGCAATTGCATATACTAAAGCAAATGCTATGATATAAATCATATTTACATTTGTCTTAATCTTCATTTTGGTCCCTTTGTATTGTTACTCTTGATTAAATATCTAGGCCTAGCCTTAGTTTCCGTGTATATCCTTCCAATATACTCTCCAAGAACACCAATGCCAATTAGCTGCACGCCGCCAAGAAAAAGAATTGATACCAGAAGCGATGGATATCCACGCACTGCATTGCCAAACACAATAGTGTCAAATATCATCCATAATCCATATAAAAATGCTATTCCTGCAACAGCCATCCCTATATATGTCCAGATACGAAGTGGGAATGTTGAAAAACTGGTAATTCCTTCTAGTGCAAGGTTCCATAATTTCCATCCATTGAATTTTGAATCGCCTGCCACGCGTTCAGCGCGGGCATATTCAACCACATCAGCCTTGCCACCAACCCAAGATAAAACCCCCTTCATGAACAGGTTTCGCTCAGGCATTAGTTTTATATTTTCAACAACTTCACGTGACATTAATCTAAAATCACCAACGTTTTCTTCGATTTTTGGTGTGCTGATTTTGTTGTGTAGTTTATAAAACCATTCAGCTGTCTTGCGCTTTAGTCTGCCATCTGTTGATCTATCTATTCGTTTAGCAAGAACCATATCTGCACCAGACTGCCATTTTTCTATGAGATGGGGTATGACCTCGATGGGGTCCTGCAGGTCGACATCAATAGGGATGATGGCTTCACCAGTAGCATTGTCTAGCCCAGCAAACAAAGCGGGCTCTTTTCCGAAGTTTCTTGTAAATGAAAGTGGGGTTACCAGCTTATCAGACACTGCCAGTGCATTAATCATAGCTTCGGTTGAGTCGCTGCTTCCATCATTGATGAAGATTATCTCAACCTCGTGATCTTTTAGGCCTTCAAACTCGCGTACAGTTTTATAAAAAATAGGTATCGTGGCCTCTTCGTTAAAGACCGGAACGACTAAAGAAATTTTCATTTCGCATCCCTAAAGACAATGAATTTTGAATAGATAAATCCGCATATCAGACTGATGGCAGAGAATACGATTAGAGTGATGATAGGTGCCATTCCTGATTTATCAGCAGCCCAACCAACAATTGCGCTCAGTATTCCCATGAACCCGACGTAGAGCATGTATCGCATAGTTGAGGTTGATGCTTTGAAGGTGAATTTTGCATTAGCAAAGAAGCTGAACGATACCGCGACAACGAACCCAACAAAGTTACCGAGAGCCTGTCCAGTATGAAATGCGTATATGCAAGTAGCGAACACTACCCAATGTATGAGCGTATTGATAACGCCTATTGATGTGTACCTGGCGAATAGCTTTAACATTATAAAAATCAGTGAATTCTTAGAGGCCGAAAGTTTAGCATTTGAAAGCGGAACGATCGACCTATGATGTTGGATGGTGAGACAAAAACGGAACACACAAAGCTTTGCATCGGTTTGCAAGGCTTTGCATGTTTTTCGAAGATGGGACGTGTGAGCGCAGTGTTGGCGGGGTATGTTATTGACTTAGAAGATAGTTCTAGGAACTTCTAAGCCGTAGGTCGTAGGTTCGAATCCTACAGGGCGTACCATTCAAAATCAGTCCCTATACTCAGCTTCAACGTACCGTTACGCGCGGGACAATTTTTCTTTTTCCAGCCAACGTTCTACCTCATAAAGACTTTGTTGGATCTCCTCTCTGAGTGAAAAATCACCCAACGGCTGCTGTTCAAGTGCTGCACACATCGTGCTGGCTGAGCGCATTCCCATGCTGGCGCAGCTGCTTTTTAGCTGATGCGTCAGACGTTTTATCCGCTCATCGTCATGTGCTGCGCGGGCAGCGTCAATCTCATCTAATACAGGAAGAGTGTGTTGCTTAAAGAGCGCTAACCATTCGTGCACCTTTTGCCATCCCATAACCTGGATATCTCCAGCCAGCTGCTGAAAATCTAACCGTTTGTTGTCATTTTCTGATGCAAGCGGGGGAGTCGCACTACCATGCAGATAATGCGTAATAAGTCGACTGAGTTCATCCCGGGGGACTGGTTTTTGAATAATGCCAAGGAACAGGGTGCTGGTTCTTTGGCTTAGCGTTTCGTCGATGACGTGCGCGCTAAAGCCGATCAGGCTAAGTGCCGGATAGTCGTGGGCTAACTGCTGTGCCAGCGTGATCCCGTTGATATCAGGAAGATCGAAATCAACCAGAGCAGCATCGTAGCGTGTATCTTCCTGCAATATTTTTAGCGCCTCAGCGGCACTGCTGGCAGCAGTAACCTGTGCGCCATTGAGGATGAGCATTTCAGTACTGATACGTTGTGTAAGAGGATTATCCTCGATCAGCAATAAGCGTAAGCCCTGTAACGATATGGAACGTTGTGCGGGTTTCATGATGGGCATCGTGGTTGCCCGCAATGGCAGACGCAGCTGGAAACAGCTCCCGACGCCGGGCGTGCTGGTGACGCTCAGCTCTCCCTGCATTGCCTGGGCGAGACTGGCGCTGATGGTTAGTCCGAGTCCGGTTCCACCTCGTTTACTGCTTACCTGAACAAACGGCTGAAAAATATCGTGCTGGCGGGCAGGGTCAATTCCACATCCCGTATCTTCAACCTCGATGTACCAGTTTTTGCCCTCACATCGGCTATGCAGGATAATGTGTCCCCGATCGGTAAAGCGTAGTGCATTGTTTAATAAATTAGTAATGATTTGCCGGATGCGGCGAGGATCGCCACGGAGGGAAGCGGGAACGTTATCGGCAAAATCAGCAACCAGCACGACCGGGCGACCGGCAACGCGGCTGTTCATGAGTTGAAGCGTACTTTCCAGCAAGGGTTTGGGTTCAAAAGGCTCATCGCCTATCGCCACATTCTTACCGCCCGCTTCGATGGCAGAATAGTCGAGGATATCGTTGAGGATGGTCAGCAAAGACTCGCCCGAGTCGGTGATTGCGCGTAGATTTTCCCGATGCTGTGCCAGGATGGGATTGTCTGAGAGCAACTGCGCAGTGCCGAGGATACCATACAGCGGGGTGCGTATTTCATGGCTCATGGCGGCAAGAAACGCCGATTTTGCCTGGTTAGCTTTTTCAGCTTCTGCACGGGCCTGTCGGTGTTCAGATACCATAGAATGCAGCTCGGCGGTGCGAGCTTTAACCTGTGCGGCCAGATGTTCACGATGGCTATTGAGGGCGTGAACGCTGCTGCGAAAGGCATCCATCAACCGCCCGATGGTATCCAGTTCACGAACGCCTGCGGTTTCCGGGAATGGGGAGTCAATATCCCCCTCCAGCAGACGCTGTAACGCCTGGGTTTGCTGTGCCAGTGGTCGAGTGACTGAGCGATAAACCACACGCCAAAGTATAAGAATCAGCAAACATAATGACACGCCACCTAACAGTAGCAGCAAGTGTTGCCCGCGCTGGCTGGTCTGTTTGAGATACGCCAGTCCACTTTGATTACGCTGGCCGATGGTTTCCACCAACTGGCTGACTTCGCTACTGAAACGGGTAAATTGCTCGATATTATTCTGCGATAAGATCTGCAATTGGGTCGTGATGTCATTATCCTGGCGATACAGGGACAGTAGCTCAACATAACGGCTAATCGTATTGACGGTGTTGGCCACCTGAGTGCGCACCACGGGATCTTCAATACGTATTTGTCGGCGCTGAAGTACTCTGACGGCGGCATTCAACTGGTTTTCCAGCGCAGCGAGGTTATTCTGCGCCTGGTTATTCCCTAGGTTCATGACCATTTGCTGCACGCGTAGCGCACTCAGGCGCAGTTCATTCATCTGGTTATAATATTCCAGATCGATATCGATGAGCCTGTCCAGCGCGTGTTCAGCCGCCTGCCCCTGATGGCTCTCAATCAAATCGTAAATGCTGGCCTGTGTCGCACCTGCCGACGTGGCGGCATTACTGGCCTGTCCGCGTGCCATTTCGGCAACGTCAGCGGTGGCCTCAATAATTTGCTGGCTGAGTTGTTGCTGTTGAGCGCGTAATTTCAGGCGTTCGCCAACCATCTCCCCCTGGTGGCTTAACGATCGGGCGATTTCTTTCTCCTGCTGTTCAATAGCAGAAGTATCAAAGCCCTGTTCACGAAGGGTTTTGAGTAATGTGGTTATTTTCAGGCTCTGGGCGGTTAACATTCTCCCCTGAGCCAGCCACATATTTTCATTGTCTGCGGTGGTCAGATTTTGTGCGGAAAACAGTTCCCAGGCGCTGGCTTCGCTGAGCTGGCGCGCCATATCCATGGTTGGAATTAGCGCCTGGGTATTGGCCTGCTCAACCTGGCTGACAAAACGCAGGTTATACCAGCCTGTCAGCGTACTGATGAGAGTCAGTGCCGCCATCAGCGCAAAGCCTATCCACAGTCGTTTAGTCAGAGATAAATTCACTGTCTGGTCGCCACAGTTTAAAAAGGTTGAGTCCAAAAGAGGAAAGCAACTAGGATAAAGCCTTATCAATGTTGAGGCTATCATGCGCGTATTGGTTTTCCTGTTAATCACGATTTTTCCCGGTTTGAGTCATGCGGCTGGAGCCGCATTGCTGCGCTGGCAGGATACGCAGCAGGCAGTCCCGGAACTGCAATCGGACGTTACTGCAAACAAAGTCTGGAAACTGTGCGCGCTGTATCCCAGCCTGAAAGACTCCTATTGGCTTTCAGTGAATTACGGCATGCTTGAGGCGGCGAGAAAATACGGAGTAAGTCTGAAGGTGTTAGAGGCGGGAGGGTATCGTCAGTTCTCCACGCAAAAAACACAAATCGCCCAGTGCCAGCAATGGGGAGCAGATGCCATATTGCTGGGTAGTAGCACGACGACCTTCCCGGATCTTTCCGCGCAGGTAGGCGCGTTGCCGGTCATTGAGGTAGTGAATGCGATACACGATCCGACGGTGAAAGCACGGGTTGGCGTTCCGTGGTTCCAGATGGGGTATCAGCCGGGCCGCTATCTGGTCAAGTGGAGCGGCGGCAAACCGTTAAAGGTTCTGCTATTGCCAGGACCTGATGACGCCGGAGGCAGTCGCGAAATGGTGGCAGGATTCCGTCAGGCGATTGCCGGTAGTCAGGTGCACATCGTGGATGTGGCGTTGGGGGATAATGATATTGAAGTTCAGCGCAACCTGTTACAGGAGATGCTTGAGCGTCACCCGGATGTCGATGTGGTTGCCGGTACGGCAATTGCTGCGGAAGCGGCGATGGGAGAGAAGCGGAATCCGGGGACGCCGCTAACCGTGGTCTCTTTTTACCTGTCGCATCAGGTATATCGCGGACTTAAACGCGAAAGAATCATTATGGCTGCTAGCGATCAGATGGTCTGGCAAGGTGAACTGGCGATTCAACAGGCTATCAGAGTATTACAAGGGCAACCGGTACCGGAAAATATCAGTCCGCCGATCCTGGTGCTCACCCCGAAAAATGCCGACAGCGAGCATGTTCAGCGCTCGCTGTCTCCCGGCGGGTTCCGTCCGGTTTATCTGTATCAGTACACGTCGGCCGCTAAAAAATAACCTTCGCCGTGCTGCGTCACCAGTAAATCAGCCCGTAGCTTGTGGCGCAAACGGCGGATCAGCACATCCACGGTGCGTAAGTCTGGATTGTCTACCCGTCGTGCCGAAAGCATACGCAGTAAACGTTCGCGGCTGAGAATTTCCCCCGGATTGGTGACAAAGGCGACCAGCATTTCATACTCGGCGCGGGTGAGTTTGATCGTCTCATCGCCCAGCTCCAGGGTATGCCGGGAGACATTCAGACAGTATCCGGCAAACTGATAGCAGTTATCTTTGGTCTCCGGCTGTGCCTGGCGGGCAAGATCGATACGCCAGAGCAAATTTTTAACCCGAACCACCAGTTCACGTAGCTCCAGCGGCTTGGTGACATAATCATCAGCGCCCATTTCCAGGCCAACGATCCGGTCAATTTGATCGCTACGACCTGTCACCAGAATTATCCCCACCGTTGAGCGTTCGCGCAGGGCGCGGGTCAGCATTAAGCCATTTTCGTCCGGGAGGTTGATATCCAACAGAATGAGATCGACAGGATGTTGTGACATGATTTCACGCAGACCAGCTCCGCTGGCGGTAACAGAGACATGATGACCTTCCTGTTCAAAATAAGCCTGTAACCGTGCCTGGGTGACCGGTTCATCTTCAACAATGACAATGTGATGCGGCATCCTGATGGCGTTCTCTTTCTGTTCATATCTGTTCACATTGTGCCGTAAGCCATTCATCCTGACCAGTGTTACTGTTCACATTTGAGAAATAAGATCCTCTGTAACTAAACCATAAGATTACAGGGGCTATTATGCGGAAACTATGGAGGGCGCTGCTCAGACCGAGCGCACGTTGGTCAGTGTTGGCGCTGGTCGTTATCGGGATTGTGGTCGGTATTGCGCTGATCGTCTTGCCGCACGTTGGTATTAAATTAACCAGTTCTACCGAGTTTTGCGTGAGCTGCCACAGTATGCAGCCGGTTTACGAAGAATATAAACAGTCTGCACATTTTCAGAATGCCTCCGGGGTACGCGCAGAGTGTCATGACTGCCACATTCCATCCGATATTCCAGGCATGGTGAAACGTAAGCTGGAGGCCAGCAACGATATTTACCAAACCTTTGTTGCCCACTCTATTGATACTCCAGAGAAATTCGAAGCCAAACGCGCTGAGCTGGCGGAACGCGAATGGGCGCGAATGAAGGAGAACAATTCCGCGACCTGTCGTTCTTGTCATGACTATGATGCGATGGACCACGCTAAACAACATCCTGAAGCTGCGCGCCAGATGAAGATTGCGGCCAAGGACAACCAATCCTGTATCGACTGCCATAAAGGTATTGCACACCAGCTTCCCGATATGAGCAGCGGTTTCCGCAAGCAGTTTGATGAGTTACGCGCCAGGGCGAACGACGATGGCGAGACGCTCTACTCTCTGGACATCAAACCTATTTATGCCGCCAAAGGTGATAAAGAACCTGCAGGCTCACTGCTGCCCGCTTCTGAAGTGAAAGTGTTAAAGCGTGATGGTGACTGGCTGCAAATTGAAATTGTCGGCTGGACCGAGAGTAATGGGCGTCAGCGCGTGTTGGCGCAACTGCCGGGCAAGCGCATTTTTGTGGCTTCCATTCGTGGCGACATCCAGCAGCACGTGAAGACGCTGGAGCAAACCACCGTTGCGGAAACGAATACGCCATGGAGTAAATTGCAGGCCACTGCCTGGATGCAGAAGGGCGATATGGTCAACGACATCAAACCGATCTGGGCTTATGCCGACTCACTCTATAACGGAACCTGTAACCAATGCCACGGCGCACCAGAGAAAGAACACTTTGATGCTAACGGTTGGATTGGCACGTTGAACGGCATGATTGGATTTACCAGTCTGGATAAACGTGAAGAACGTACCTTGCTGAAATATCTGCAAATGAATGCCTCTGACACTACGGATAAGCCGCATGGCGATAAGGGAGAAAGCAATGAAAAATAACGATCTCTTTCAGGCATCGCGCCGACGTTTTTTGCTGCAACTGGGCGGCTTGACCGTAGCAGGTATGTTAGGGCCTTCGCTGCTCACGCCGCGTAGCGCTAATGCCGCAGAGGTGCAGGGGGCAGGCGTCAAAGAGGGGATTCTGACCGGTTCTCACTGGGGGGCCATTCGTGCCACCGTGGTTGACGGTCGTTTCATTGAGGCCAGGCCGTTCGAGCGCGATAAATACCCGTCAAAAATGATCGCCGGACTCCCGGATCACGTACATGGTGGAGCGCGTATTCGCTACCCGATGGTCCGCGTGGACTGGTTGCGTAAACGCCATCAGAGCGATACCTCGCAACGTGGAGATAACCGCTTTGTGCGCGTTTCGTGGGATGAAGCGCTGGATTTCTTCTATCAGGAACTGGAGCGCATTCAGAAGACTTATGGTCCGAGCGCGCTGCTAACGGCCAGCGGCTGGCAATCGACCGGGATGTTCCACAATGCTTCCGGGATGCTGGCGCGTGCCATTGCGCTGCATGGCAACAGCGTGAGTACGGGGGGCGACTATTCCACCGGTGCCGCTCAGGTCATTCTGCCACGTGTGGTGGGATCAATGGAGGTCTATGAGCAGCAAACCTCCTGGCCACTGGTACTCGAAAACAGCAAAACCATTGTGCTGTGGGGTTCTGATCTCATCAAAAACCAGCAAGCGAACTGGTGGTGTCCGGATCATGATGTCTACGAATACTACGAGCAACTGAAGGAAAAAGTGGCACGGGGCGAGATTTCGGTCATCAGCGTTGACCCGGTCGTCACCTCGACTCATGACTACCTGGGCCGCGACAAGGTTAAGCACATCGCCGTGAATCCGCAGGCTGATGTACCGCTACAGCTGGCGCTGGCACACACGCTGTATACCGAGAAGCTCTACGATAAGCATTTCCTCGAGAACTACTGCGTTGGGTTTGAGCAATTTCTGCCTTATCTGCTGGGAGAAAGTGACGGACAGCCTAAAGATGCCCAGTGGGCGGAAAAAATCTGCGGGATTGATGCTGAGACAATCCGTGAACTGGCACGGCAGATGGCGGGCGGCAGAACGCAGATTATTGCCGGCTGGTGCGTGCAGCGTATGCAGCACGGGGAACAGTGGGCGTGGATGATCGTGGTGCTGGCCTCAATGCTCGGGCAAATTGGCTTACCCGGGGGGGGATTTGGCTTTGGCTGGCACTACAACGGCGCGGGCACCCCAGGGCGTAAAGGCGTTATCCTGAGCGGATTTTCTGGTTCCACCACCGTTCCACCGGTACATGACAGCACCGATTATAAGGGCTACAGCAGTACCATCCCGATCGCGCGTTTTATCGATGCGATTCTGGAGCCGGGCAAGAGCATTAACTGGAACGGTAAAACCGTCAAGCTGCCACCGTTGAAGATGTGCGTTTTTGCCGGGACCAACCCGTTCCATCGTCACCAGCAGATCAACCGTATTATTGAGGGCTGGCGTAAGCTGGAAACCGTTATCGCCATCGACAATCAGTGGACGTCGACCTGTCGGTTCGCTGACATCGTATTGCCGGCGACGACCCAGTTTGAACGTAACGATCTTGACCAGTATGGCAACCACTCCAACCGCGGCATTATCGCTATGAAGCAGCTGGTGCAGCCGCAGTTTGAAGCGCGTAATGATTTCGATATTTTCCGCGATCTTTGCCGCCGCTTTAACCGTGAAGAAGCGTTCACAGAAGGGCTGGATGAGATGGGCTGGTTGAAGCGCATCTGGCAGGAAGGAAGCCAGCAAGGGAAGGGACGCGGTGTTCATCTTCCGGCTTTCGACGTTTTCTGGAATCAGCAAGAGTACGTTGAATTCGAACATCCGCAGATGTTTGTCCGCCATCAGGCCTTCCGCGAAGATCCTGACCTTGAACCTCTGGGGACGCCGAGCGGTTTGATCGAGATCTATTCGAAAACTATTGCCGATATGCAATATGACGATTGCCAGGGACATCCGATGTGGTTTGAGAAAATCGAACGTTCACACGGTGGGCCTGGATCGCAACGTTGGCCGCTGCATCTGCAATCCGTCCACCCGGATTTCCGTTTGCATTCACAGCTCTGCGAGTCCGAAGCGCTGCGTAAGCATTACGCGGTAGGTGGCAAAGAGCCGGTGTTTATTAACCCGCAGGATGCCAGCGCCAGGGGGATCCGCAACGGCGATATAGTTCGTGTATTTAACGCGCGTGGACAAGTGCTGGCCTGCGCGGTTGTCTCCGATCTCTACTCGCCGGGCGTGGCGCGCATCCATGAAGGTGCCTGGTACGATCCTGATAACGGTGGCGAAACCGGAGCGCTGTGTAAATATGGCAATCCGAACGTGTTAACCCTGGATATCGGCACGTCTCAGCTGGCGCAGGCGACCAGTGCGCATACTACGCTGGTGGAAATTGAGAAATATGCCGGTAAGGTGGATAACGTGACGGCGTTCAGCGGCCCGATAAAAATGGTGGCGCAGTGTGAATATGTCCCGGCTGAGCAGGTGAAGTCATGATAAAAGACACCTCCCTGACAACAGAACAGATGGCCTGCGTTTATGCCTGGCTGGCGCAAATGTTTTCCCAGGAGCGTGACGGTGAAGGATTAGCGCAATTGCAGTCCAGCGAAATGGCTGAGTGGTTCGCGGTGCTCAAAGGCGAGCCGCTGCTTGAGGCGCAGGTTCTTCAACTGGAAGCGAAAATTGCCGCGCTCAAGGTCCGTGAAGACGCTACTCTGGAACTGGCGGCTGATTTTTGCAGCCTGTTCCTGATGTCGGATAAACACGCAGCGTTACCCTACGCATCGGCTCATCTTGAAGAAGGGCCAAACTACGGGGTCATTAAACAACTGTTATCTGATGCGGGCATGCAGGTAAGCGATACGTTTAGCGAATCAGCCGATCATCTGGCGATTTTTATCGAACTGCTGAGTCATCTGCATTTTTCTCTTGGTGAGCCAGGGGTTAGCCGTCAGCGTATTGATGTGTTGCGCAGAGAAACGCTGGCGGGGCTGTTACGCTGGTTACCGGAGTTCACCACTAAATGCCGCAGATATGATGACTTTGGTTTCTACGGTGCGTTGAGCCAGCTGCTGCTGGCATTTGTCAGGCTGGATCATCAGAACTGAGTGATGGCCTGAGCCACAGAAAAACGGGAGCACATTCGCTCCCGTTTTAACCCTATCACCGCACAACCAGCACCGGGCATTTCGCGTGGCGGACTACGGCTGCCGCCGTTGACCCCAGCAAATACGTGCTAAAACCGGGCTTATGTGAGGCAATGACAATAAGCTCGGCGTCCACCGCTTCCGCCACCTTGAGGATCTGATCTTTTGGTGGGCCGTAAACGACGTGAGTCTGACTCCTGCCCGCAGGAATATTGAACTGCTTAATAATCTCTTCGAGTTTTTCGCTGGCCTTGGCCTGCAAACCACTTCTGTCCGGAAATTCGGTAGAGTAGGCCAACCCCAGCGAGGCATAGAACGGAACGGTAGGAATAACGGCTAAAAAGTGAACCTTCGCGGTTTTGGCATGCGCCTGGACCTGCGGAACAACATGACGAGTTAAATCGGTTTCAGAGATATCAATGGGCACCAGAATTGAGCGATACATATTCACTACCTCCTGTTTGTTTACCTCTACTCTGAGTGTAGCGAAAGTCGTCTCTGTATAATAAGTGACCAGATCAAGATTGCATGCATAAAATGTACGTCAATGAAAGGTGTGCGCCGCAAGTCTTATCGTGAATATATATCTGAGCAAAAACTAAAAGAGAAGTCTCTTCGTAAATGCTTGTCATCTCGAAATAGAAAAGGATTCATTTTCATGTCTTTTCATTGTATATTTAATTATATAACGGGTGTCGCTACGAGATGAATTTTAACGCACCTCAGTAATCATTGGATTTTTATTCTTATATTTCCATAATTAATAGTTAATAAAACCATAGGTTGAGATTAAAATTCTGATTTTAAACGGAATTTGATATTTACATTTCGTTCTCATTAATTATGCGAGCCCCTTCAAACTTACCCGTTAGCTGATTCTTATTTCTCTCTTCGCTTGATGAATATCAATAAGTAGCTGCTTTAGTATATTTATTGTCTACCCCTAAAAGGGTATTCGTCTGATGGAAATAAAAGATGAGAAAAATAAATAAAACTATCCTATGGACGATGCTGCTGTGCATTGCTCTTGGGGCTATTATTGTGTTGGCTGGGCAATGGACATTGCACAAAACCTCGAGCACGGAATTTTGTTTGTCGTGCCATACGATGCAGGCACCTTATGAGGAATATACCGGCTCGGTTCACTTCCAGAATCAGAAAGGCATTCGCGCAGAATGCGCGGACTGTCATATCCCGGAGGGCGGTCTGGATTTTCTGGTGGCTAAGCTGCGGGCCTCAAAAGATGTTTATCATCAGTTCATAACCAAAAAAATCGATACCCCGGAAAAATTTGAAGAACACCGTCTGGAGATGGCGCAAACCGTTTGGGCACAGCTCAAGGCTAATGATTCTGCGACCTGCCGTAGCTGCCACAGTATGGACGCCATGGATCTTGCCGCACAAAGCCCGGATGCTCAGAAGATGCACAAAATGGGCATCGCGGAAAAGCAAACCTGTATTGATTGCCATAAAGGCGTCGCCCATTTCCCACCTGAAATAAAAATGGATGACAGCGCGCTTAAAGGGCTTGAAGCGCAGTCAGCCTCCACCCCAGCTTCAGCAACTGAACTTTATGCTGTAAGCAACACCGCGTTGGGCGATCTGGGAACCGTTTACCCGGCAACCAAAATGCAGGTCCTGAAAACAACGGACAACACGCGACTGGTCGAGATTCGCGGTAGCCAGATGCAGGGAAGTGAACAGGTTATTTACTACGCAGCAGGGCAGCGTTTGATTCTCGCCAGCCTGAGTGAAAAAGGTCAACAGTCGCTGAAGATCCTCTCCGACTGGAAAAAGGATGATTACGGCAATGCGTGGCGAGATGTCGTGCTGCAAGGGGAATGGAGTGGTTCCGCTCTCGCCAGCCGTGAACCTATGTGGGATTACGCGCGCAAACTCGACAATGTGTACTGCGCAGGCTGTCATGCGCCAATTCCGGCGAATCATTTCACGCTCAACGCCTGGCCTTCAGTAGCCAAAGGGATGGGGGCTCGCACCAATATCAGTGAAACCGAACTGGATATCCTGAGCCGTTACTTCCAGTACAACGCTAAAGACATGAATAAATAAGCGATCAATCAGGAGAAATCATGAAACTCACAAGACGTGACTTTATTAAGACGGCTGGCGCGGCAACCGGGACAATGGCGATTTCTTCGGTGATCCCAATGCCAGCCTGGGCCGAAGGCCAGAATGGCGGGGCAATCCTGACGGCAGCACGTTGGGGTGCGGTATACGTGGAAGTAAAAGACGGAAAAGTGGTTTCCTCAAAAGGTGCGTTGCCGAAAACGGTGCCGAACTCATTACAGCAAACCGCGCCAGATCAGGTTCATACCAATATCCGCGTTAAGTATCCGATGGTGCGCAAAAGCTATCTGGAAAACCCGGGTAAAGCGGATGGCAAACGCGGTAACGATCCTTTCGTGCGGGTTAGCTGGGAGCAAGCGCTGAAGCTCATTCATGAACAGCACAGCCGGATCCGCAGCAGCTATGGTCCCGCTTCGATATTTGCCGGTTCTTATGGCTGGCGATCCAGCGGCGTTCTGCATAAGGCGCAAACCTTACTGCAACGCTATATGAGCATGGCCGGTGGCTACGCCGGGCATACCGGAGATTATTCAACCGGTGCCGCGCAGGTGATCATGCCATACGTTGTGGGATCGGTTGAGGTTTATGAGCAGCAAACCACCTGGCCGATGGTGCTTGAGCACAGTCAGGTCGTGGTGCTGTGGGGGATGAATCCGCTCAACACCCTTAAGATTGCCTGGAGCAGCACGGATGAACAAGGGATTGAATACTTTAATCTGCTGAAGAAATCAGGGAAAAGCGTCATCGCCATCGATCCGATGCGTTCTGAAACTATCGAGTTCTTTGGTGATAACGCGACCTGGATTGCGCCACATATGGGGACCGATGTGGCAATGATGTTAGGGATAGCCCATACGCTGGTGAAGAAAAACCTTCACGACAAAGCCTTCCTGGAAAAATACACCACCGGATATCCGCAGTTTGAAGAGTACCTGCTCGGCAAGAGCGATAAAGTAGAGAAAACCGCCGAGTGGGCATCTGGCGTGTGTGGCGTGCCTGCTGAGCAACTGGAAAAGCTGGCGGAAATTTTCTCCAGCAACAAAACCATGCTCATGGCAGGTTGGGGGATTCAGCGCCAGCAATACGGTGAGCAAAAACACTGGATGCTGGTGACTCTGGCGGCGATGCTGGGGCAAATTGGTACCGAAGGCGGCGGCTTCGGGTTCTCTTATCACTATTCCAACGGCGGTAACCCAACGCGCACCGGTGGAGTCTTACCGGCGATCTCCGCCAAAATTGAGGGTGGGTCATCGGCAGGTAATGACTGGGCGGTTTCCGATGCGGTGACCAGCCTGCCGGTAGCGCGAATTGTTGAAGCGCTGGAAAACCCTGGCGGCAAATATCAGCATAACGGTAAAGAGCAAACCTTCCCGGATATCAAAATGATCTGGTGGGCGGGCGGCGCTAACTTTACCCATCATCAGGATACCAACCGCTTAATCAAAGCCTGGCAGAAGCCTGAGCTGGTTGTCATCTCTGAGTGCTACTGGACCGCAGCGGCCAAACACGCCGATATCGTTCTGCCAATCACCACCTCGTTTGAGCGTAACGATCTGACCATGACCGGTGATTACAGTAACCAGCATTTGGTGCCGATGAAGCAGGTCATTGAGCCGCAGTTTGAAGCGCGTAGTGACTTTGATGTATTTGCCGATCTGGCCGAGATGATCAAGCCGGGGGGGAAAGCTGTCTACACCGAAGGCAAAGACGAAATGGCGTGGCTGAAGCAGTTCTACGATGCCGCGCAAAAAGCCGCCCGCGCCCAGCGCGTTGCCATGCCTCAGTTCAACGCGTTCTGGCAGCAGAATAAACTGATCGAAATGCGTGAGAATGAAAAGAATAACAAATATGTGCGCTACGCGGATTTCCGCAGCGATCCGGTGATGAACGCACTCGGAACGCCGAGCGGCAAGATAGAAATCTATTCGAAAACGATTGAAGGCTATCAGTATAAAGACTGTCCGCCGCATGCGTCCTGGATTGAACCGGATGAATGGAAAGGAACGGCGGATAAAGATCAGCTGCAGCTACTGACGGCGCACCCGGCACATCGTCTGCACAGCCAGCTGAACTACGCGTCGCTGCGTAAAGAGTACGCGATTGCCAATCGTGAACCGGTGACGATTCATCCGGATGACGCGAAAGCCAGAGGGATTGCCGAGGGCGATCTGGTCCGCGTATGGAATGCTCGCGGACAGGTTCTGGTTGGGGCGCATGTCAGCGACGGCATCAAACCGGGCATCATCTGTATTCATGAAGGCGCATGGCCGGATATTGAAAACGGTATCTGTAAAAATGGCGGTGCGAACGTGCTGACGGCGGATATCCCGACTTCAAGACTGGCGAATGGTTGTGCCGGGAATACCAGCCTGGTATACGCAGAAAAATACACCGGTGAAGCGCCAAAACTCACCGTCTTTGATGAACCAGCAATTGTCACCATGTAATGATGACTGATAAACGGGGGCCGTAAGGCTCCCGTTTTTTATTGCTGTTTGGGCAACGCTTTACTGTTGTTACTCAGCCAGCTCAATCACATCTCCCGTTGCCGGGGCGTCAGTTCGCGGTAGCCACAATCGCCCCCACGAACCGGTGCAATGACAGCCAAGCAGTTTTTCGGGGTGTTGTTGCTTAATAAATTGTCGGGTCCGCCATAGCTTAGCGGGGGAGGCTGCACGTAAATGAAACCCACCGACGAGGGCATAAATTTTGTTAACCCCGGTGATTTTCTGGCAATGGCGTACGATGTTTTCTATTCCCCGATGCCCGCAACCGGTAATGATGACTAACCCGCGTGCAGATTTATAGATCAATACGCCTTCGTCACTGATGTAATCTGGCTGGAGTTTTTTCTCGCTAATCACGCCATAGGACTGTGGCGTGGGGACGCTAATTTCTCCGGACCACAAAAAGCGATCGCTGATAGCCAGCGGCTCGCGGGTGTATTCCATTATGAATCGAGAGTAGTTGTTATCTCGCGAGAGTTTTTTAATTTTTCGTGGTATTCCCGCAACCGTTATCGATGCGTAACGCTCGCAGGCCAGTTGAGGATGGCAAATGATACGGCTGTTATCCGCAAGCCACGGCACGCCGCCGCAGTGATCATAATGACCGTGCGAAAGTACTACGGCGGTTAATTGGGTCAGGTCTACGCCCATTTGCGTAGCGTTGTGCATGAAGCTGCCATCCGGCCCGGTATCAAACAATATTGTGGTTGTTTCATCCTGAACTAACAGACTTAATCCAGGCTTGGCCAGTAATGATTTTCCAGCGCCAGCAGCGCGTCGGTTTTCAAGCAGCACCGTGAGGGTTAAAGCCATGCCTGACTCCCGTATTAAAACGGCATATTGTAATGCATCGGTTTTGAGAGCGCTGTGATCTCAGCGCTCTTTAACGTTATCCGTCATTCACGCACAATTTTGCCTGCGTTTCCTGCATCGCTGTCATTCCAGCTACCGTGACCATTTGTTTTAATCGTATAGGTGGCATAGCCGACACGGAAGGTCATCGTATCCTTATAGGTATTTACGTCACGCACTTCATTACCATTGACGTAAACGCCGGAATCTTCCACGTGAATATCAACGCTGCGTTGACCATTGGCAAATTTGGCTACGTAATTTCCGCTGAATTTGCCATCAATACCGGCATTATCGTGGTTATCCGTGTTAGTGGTATTTTGCTGTTTTTCACCATGATGATGACGATTCTGCTGGCCGTTGCTGTTCTCAATAAAGCCATGATCGCGGTTCCACTGATAGGATTTATTCACATCGCAGCCATTGAGTTCACTCATCTGCGTACAACCTGAATGTTCATACTTTTTCTGCATTGCCGGGGTAATTGCACATGCTGTTGTGGCAGTTGTCAGACCAAGGACCAGGAGGGTTAACAGACGTTTATTCATTTTTTTACTCACTATCATCATTAAATTTATTTATAGGAATGCGAACTTTTGGATTGTCATGTTTACGACGACGGCAGTCTCCCATTAAATATTAATGAAGCATACCAGGGGGAATCCTAATTTATAATTAGGGTGGGGTGATCAATGCTGTAATACGCAACATAATAAGCTGTTTATTTACTTATTTTATACAATCCGGGTAGAGAACTAAGATGTATTTACTTTTAGAAGAAGGATTTAATGAATTATTAATATTGACATTAACGATGAAGTAGGTCGCGGGCTTGTATATAAACAGGCCCGCGTGGGGAGAATAGTCCACAATATTCAAACTTCGCGTATTTATGGATGTCGTTGTCAATATAGTTCGTCTTTACCCCTGAGTGGAAATCTGCGCGCGGTGCTGCTCGGCCTGTACCTCATGAGCAAATGAATGGCCGTTGTTTACCGATTGGTGAACAACCATCGCTTTTTCATGTTCATTCATTTGTGAAAATGATTTCGCATTGGTTGATGTTGACGATGAATTATTTGCCTGCGCGGCATGTGCTTGTGCCATTTGTTGATGTGCAGGGGCATCGCTGTTATTCATCATTTCATGAGCCATTGCGGCCTGCTGATGCATTTTGGGTGTTTCTGCCGCATTAACGCCAGCTGAAATAAAAAACGCGATAGCTAAAAAAGAGGACATCTTATTCATCATATTTCTCCTGTTTGGGTTTATGGAAGAAAGTATAATTAATAGGGGCTGTCAGTGGCGTGACAGGATTATGACGGTTGTGTCAGACAACAGGTGATGACGGGTATAAGCGTCATCACCATAAATTACATCGCGTGCTTGGGCAGCGTCAGAATAAAGCGAGTGGCATGAGGGTCGGAAGTCACCGAGACTTTTCCTTGATGGGCAGTCACAATCGATTTCACAATCGCCAGACCAATGCCGCTGCCTTCGCCCTTACGTTGTCGTGAAGGGTCCACTCGATAAAAGCGGTCAAAGAGTCGCGGAAGATGTTGCGGGGGAATGGGGTTTCCGGGATTCTCAACGACTATCTGCACCTGGCCATCCGCCTCTTTCACCCGCACGGTTACCGACTCGCCTTTTGGCGTATAGCGCATGGCATTTGACAGCAGATTACTCATTGCCCGGCGTAACATTAATGGGTCGCCAGAAACCCAGCATGCACGTCCTTCAAAACGTAAACCAACCTCACGCTCTTCAGCCCAGGCTTCGAAAAAGTCGAATACTTTACCGACCTCATCAGCCAGATTGAGCGCTTTTTTTTCTGGGATCAGCTGATTGTTATCCGCCTGCGCCAGAAACAGCATATCACTCACCATCTTCGACATACGGCCAAACTCTTCGAGATTAGAATACAGCACATCTTCGAGTTCTTTTTGGCTGCGGGTCTGGCTGAGCGCAATTTCCGTTTGGGTGACGAGATTAGTTATTGGCGTGCGGATCTCATGAGCAATATCCGCCGAGAAGTTCGACTGGCGTTTAAATACGTCCTCGATGCGTTCGATCATGTGATTAAACGAACTCACCAGCTGTTCCAGTTCAATAGGAACCGCTTGCGGATCGAGGCGTACATCGAGATCTTTCGAGGTGATATTTTGGATGCGACGACTGACATTACGGATCGGTTCATGGCCTTTGTATACGGCGAAAAGCACGATAAAAACAATCATCATGCTAATCAGCGATGCCGTCATAATCAGCTTGTTTTTCAGATCGTTAATATAGTGCAGATGAAAGTCGATCGATAATGCCAGATACAAGGTATACGCTGGTTTTCCATCGGCAAGCTGTCCTACCGGCAGGCGAATCATTCGCCAGTTAGACGATGTTTTCTGTCCGTGAATATGTTTGGAGGTTTGCAGCGTGGGGCCTGAGATAATAAAAACGTCACTGGCATGGGCATTTTTATCCGGCCTTGCGCTGGCGATAAATTGCCGGAGATCCGGCGCATTGGGCGAATGAAAAATGGCCTTCTGGTTGCTATCTTCCAGAGAAATAATGACGTTCGAATAACCCGCCACCACATTTTTTAGCGTTTCCAGGCGGCGTGATTCTGGCTCGTTGGGTTGGTTAATAATCCTCTCCAGCGTGGCGCTAATCTCTTGTAAATCGTTGATGTCCTGCTCGGCGAAGTGGACTTTCACGGAGTGGATCATTATCCATGCAAAGGCGAAAAATGAAGCAATTGTCGCCAGGCTGATAAAAAAGGTCAGTCGTGTCGCCAGTGAAAAAGGGCGCCGCCATCGTTTACTGGTCATCAGAAACCTCAAGCATATATCCCACACCGCGCACGGTCTGAATCAGTTTCGGCTCAAAATCGTTATCAATTTTGGCGCGCAGACGCTTAACAGCGACGTCGATAGCATTAGTATCGCTGTCAAAATTCATATCCCAGACCTGGGAGGCGATCAGTGAGCGGGGTAAAACTTCCCCCTGATGGCGCAGGAAAAACTCAAGCAGCGTAAACTCTTTGCTGGTTAGGGTGATGCGCGTACCGCTGCGGGTGACTTTCCTGCTGACCAGATCGACCATTAAATCCGCGACCTGAAATTGGCTTTCGACAATCACCGCAGCGCCCCGGCGCAGCAGCGTTCTGACCCGTGCCAGCAGTTCGGCGAAGGCAAACGGTTTAACCAGGTAATCATCAGCACCCAATTCCAGACCTTTAACCCGATGCTCAATGGTACCCAGTGCGGTGAGGAGAAGAATGGGCATTCCTTTGTTGGCGGAACGCAGCATCCGCACGATATCCCAGCCGTTTACATCCGGCAGCATGATGTCGAGTATGAGCAGGTCGTAATCGCCGGTCATCGCCAGGTGATACCCGTTCAGGCCGTTATCCGCTAAATCCACGACAAAACCCGCTTCCGTCAGGCCTTTTGTCAGGTATTCACCGGTTTTTTTCTCATCTTCGACTATCAAAACCTTCATCGCATTCTCCTTCTCGCACTGGTTGTGCGGACTTTCAATTCTAGGGAAGCGGGATCGGATAGCAATCTGTTATTAGGAAAATGACAGTTTTGTCATTTTCCTGTCACCGGTTAAACAGAGTCACTTCGTTAAAGTACAAGACTATAAATTCCTACTTATTTTAGGGACATCAGTCCGGTCAGGACGAGAAGAACTATGAGCAAATTTAAGCTTCTTACTCTCAGCGCTACATTCGTGCTCGCTGGTTGTTCATTGGCGCCGGACTATCAGCGCCCGGCTTTGCCGGTGCCACAGCAATTTTCTTTAAGCCAGAATTCCCTGGTGTCGGCTCCTGGTGAATACCAGGACACGGGGTGGCGAACCTTTTTTGTTGACGACCAGGTGAAGGCGTTGATTGGTGAGGCGCTGATCAATAACCGCGATTTACGCATGGCGACGCTGAAGGTTCAGGAAGCGCGAGCGCAGTATGGCGTCACGGACGCTGACCGTTATCCGCAAATCACGGCAGGCTCCAGCGGTACCTACAGCGGTAAATTAAAAGGTGATAGCAGCACCGATCGTGAATTCGAAGCTGGACTCAATCTCAGTTTCGACCTGGATTTCTTTGGGCGGCTAAGAAATATGAGTGAAGCTGAGCGACAGAATTTCTTTGCCAGCGAAGAAGCGCGTCGGGCGGTGCACATCTCATTAATCTCCAACGTGTCGCAAAGTTATTTTAATCAGCGTCTGGCTTACGCACAGCTGCAAGTTGCTGAAGAAACGCTGCAAAACTATCAACGATCTTACGCTTTTGTAGAGAAGCAACTGGTAACCGGTAGTACCAATGTACTGGCGTTGGAACAAGCGCGCGGTGTAATCGAAAGTACGCGTAGCGAAATTGCCAAGCGTAAAGGTGAGTTGGCACAGGCCAATAACGCGCTGCAGCTGTTGCTGGGTACATACGGGAAATTACCCGATGACCAGGCGCGCAGCCGTGGGGATATTAAACCGGTAACGCTGCCGCCATCACTCTCGTCGCAAATACTGTTGCAGCGCCCGGATATTATGGAAGCTGAGCACGGATTATTGGCGGCAAATGCCAATATCGGTGCTGCGCGGGCGGCATTTTTTCCGTCGATAACCTTGACCAGTTCCGTGTCCAGTAGCAGTAGCGATCTTTCCAATTTATTTAATGCCTCCAGCGGCATGTGGAATTTTGTCCCCAAAATAGATCTTCCAATCTTCAACGCCGGACGTAATCAGTCCAATCTCGACCTGGCAGAAATTCGCCAGCAACAGTCAGTAGTGAATTACGAACAAAAAATTCAGAACGCGTTTAAAGAAGTGGCGGATGCACTGGTGTTGCGCCAAAGCATTGCCGATCAAATTAGCGGGCAGCAGCGTTACCTGGATTCATTGCAAATCACACTACAGCGCGCCAGAGCGCTTTATCAGAATGGTGCAGTTAGCTATATCGAAGTATTAGATGCAGAACGTTCTTTATTCGCTACGCAGCAATCGCTGCTCGATCTTAATTACGCCCAACAGGTTAATGAAATTAAGCTGTTTGCTGCCTTAGGCGGCGGTTGGGTGGAGTAATCCTTAATATTAACTTTTCAGGAGCATGATATATGAATACTACCGCCAAAGCCGTGCTGTTTAGCTTTTTCTCTATGGTTATGTTTAACGCCCAGGCCAATGAAAATCAGCATGGCGAGATGATGAATATGCAGCCAGCGGCTCAACAGGAACAACTCATTAGTGCTACCGGGGTGATTGAAGCTGTTGATATGGAGAGTAAAAAAATCACGATCAAACATGACCCTATTCCAGCGGTGAACTGGCCGGCCATGACGATGCGCTTTACGCTGGTTGCTGATACGAAGGCTGATGATATTAAGCCTGGTGATAAGGTCGCGTTTACGTTTGTTCAGCAGGGAAATCTCTCTGTGTTACGCGATATTCACATCAGTAAATAACGTTCTCGCTGGTCTCTTTTATTCTTGCCCGGGTTTTTGCAAACGCGGGCGAGACTATCGCGCAATGGAAATTACTATGGCGTCTTTAAATATTAAAAATACCGCGCTTATTCTCGGTAGCATGATTGCCGGCGGGATTATTTCTGTCGGTGTTTATACTTATTATTCATCGGCAAAAATATCGTCTGTAGCCGGGCCAGTTCAGCAAAAAGAAGCCAGAAAAGTGTTGTTCTGGTATGACCCCATGTATCCGAACACGCGCTTTGATAAACCGGGTAAATCGCCGTTTATGGATATGGATCTGATCCCGAAATATGCCGATGAAGAGACCGCGAACGCGTCATCACCAGGCGTGCGCATCGATCCTACACAGACCCAGAACCTGGGGCTGAAAACAGAGCCAGTGCGTCGTGGACCACTGCACTACGCGCAAACTTTCCCGGCCAACGTTAGTTATAACGAATACCAGTTTGTTATTGTTCAGGCACGTTCTGCGGGCTTTATCGAGAAGGTTTACCCGCTGACAGTGGGGGACAAAATTAAGCAGGGTTCGCCGCTGATCGACCTGACTATTCCTGATTGGGTTGAGGCGCAGAGTGAATATTTATTGCTGCGGGAAACGGGCGGTAGCGCGACGCAGGTGGAAGGGATTCTGGAGAGATTACGTCTGGCTGGAATGCCTGAAGCAGATATCCAGCGCTTAAAATCGACGCGTAAAATTCAGACTCGCTTTACCCTGAAAGCCCCTATCGATGGGGTGATCACCGCATTCGATTTGCGTACCGGTATGAACATTTCTAAAGACAATGTGGTCGCGAAAATTCAGGGTATGGACCCGGTATGGGTCAGCGCGTCGGTTCCGGAATCAATCGCCTGGCTGATTAAAGATGCCTCGCAATTTACCATCACCGTGCCCGCCTGGCCGGATAAGCCTTTCACCATCAGCAAGTGGAGTATCTTACCAAGCGTTGATGCGACCACGCGGACGTTGCAAATCCGTTTGCAGGTTGATAACCCCGATGAGGCGCTCAAGCCTGGGATGAATGCTTACCTGCAACTGAAAACACAAAGCGAGCCAATGCTGCTGATCCCGTCTAAAGCGCTGATTGATACGGGTACCGAGCAGCGGGTAATCACCGTTGATAACGAAGGCCGATTTGTGCCGAAACAGGTTGCGGTATTCCATGAATCTCAAGGATTGACGGCTATCCGCTCCGGCCTGACCGAAGGCGAAAAAGTGGTGTCCAGTGGCCTGTTCCTGATTGATTCCGAAGCGAATATCTCTGGCGCACTGGACCGTATGCGCGCTCAGAACAGTAAGACGCAAGACGCAGCCGCCATGCCAGCCCAGGCGACCCATTCACACTGAGGACATGATAAATGATTGAATGGATTATCCGTCGTTCGGTGGCAAACCGTTTTCTGGTGATGATGGGGGCGCTGTTTCTCAGCGTCTGGGGAACCTGGACCATCATTAATACGCCGGTTGATGCGCTGCCCGATCTTTCTGATGTTCAGGTGATCGTCAAAACCAGCTATCCGGGTCAGGCGCCGCAACTTGTTGAAAATCAGGTGACCTACCCGCTGACCACCACCATGCTGTCGGTACCCGGCGCGAAAACCGTGCGCGGTTTCTCGCAGTTTGGTGATTCCTACGTGTACGTCATTTTCGAAGATGGTACCGATCCTTACTGGGCGCGCTCGCGCGTACTGGAGTATCTCAACCAGGTTCAGGGAAAATTACCGGCTGGCGTTAGCGCGGAAATGGGACCGGACGCCACGGGCGTCGGCTGGATATTTGAGTATGCGCTGGTGGATCGCAGCGGGAAACATGATCTGGCGGAATTACGTTCTCTTCAGGACTGGTTTTTAAAGTATGAGTTAAAAACGATTCCTAACGTGGCGGAAGTCGCCTCGGTAGGCGGCGTGGTTAAACAGTATCAGGTCGTTATCGATCCGATGAAGCTGACGCAATATGGCATCAGCCTGGCGGACGTGAAATCGGCGCTGGATACGTCGAATCAGGAAGCGGGCGGCTCATCTGTTGAGATGGCCGAAGCGGAATATATGGTCCGTGCCAGTGGATATCTGCAAACGCTTGATGATTTCAATAACATCGTCCTGAAAACAGGGGCCGACGGTGTACCTGTTTACCTGCGCGATGTGGCGCGCGTACAGATTGGGCCGGAAATGCGCCGTGGGATCGCCGAACTGAATGGCGAAGGCGAAGTCGCGGGAGGGGTGGTTATCCTGCGTTCCGGTAAAAATGCGCGTGAGGTGATCTCTGCCGTTAAAGCCAAGCTTGATACGCTGAAAAGCAGCCTGCCGGAAGGCGTAGAGGTAGTTACAACATACGATCGCAGTCAGCTCATCGATCGCGCCATTGATAACCTCAGCTACAAGCTGCTGGAAGAGTTTATCGTCGTGGCGCTGGTGTGTGCGCTGTTCCTGTGGCATCTGCGTTCGGCGCTGGTGGCGATTATTTCCCTGCCGCTGGGGCTGTGTATCGCGTTTATCGTGATGCATTTCCAGGGGTTGAACGCCAACATCATGTCGCTAGGGGGAATTGCCATTGCCGTCGGGGCGATGGTTGATGCCGCAATCGTGATGATTGAAAACGCCCATAAGCGGCTGGAAGAGTGGGGGCATCATCATCCGAATGAAAAGCTCGATAACGCAACGCGCTGGAAGGTTATTACTGACGCCTCGGTAGAAGTCGGCCCGGCATTGTTCATCAGCCTGTTGATCATCACGTTGTCGTTTATCCCCATTTTCACGCTTGAGGGGCAAGAAGGGCGACTGTTTGGCCCGCTGGCGTTCACCAAAACGTATGCCATGGCAGGCGCGGCATTTCTGGCGATTGTGGTTATTCCGATCCTGATGGGATTCTGGATCCGTGGAAAAATACCGGCCGAAAGCAGCAACCCGCTTAACCGTTTTCTGATCCGTATTTACCATCCGTTGTTGCTGAAGGTGTTGCACTGGCCCAAGACCACCATTCTGGTGGCGGTGCTTTCAATACTGACGGTTGTCTACCCGCTGAATAAAGTCGGTGGTGAATTCCTGCCGCAGATTAACGAAGGTGATCTGCTGTATATGCCTTCGACATTGCCGGGGATCTCAGCGGCGCAGGCAGCGGACATGCTGCAAAAAACCGACAAGCTGATCATGACCGTTCCTGAAGTGGCACGCGTGTTTGGTAAAACCGGTAAGGCAGAAACCGCAACAGACTCCGCGCCGCTGGAAATGGTTGAAACGACGATCCAACTGAAGCCGCAGGACCAGTGGCGTCCGGGGATGACGATGGACAAAATCATCGCCGAGCTGGACAAAACCGTACGCTTGCCGGGGTTGGCGAATCTGTGGGTTCCGCCGATTCGTAACCGTATCGACATGCTCTCTACGGGGATCAAAAGCCCAATTGGCATTAAGGTGTCGGGTAATGTTCTGGCAGATATCGACGCCACGGCGGAGCAAATTGAAGAGGTGGCCAGAACCGTGCCGGGTGTCTCTTCGGCGCTGGCCGAGCGTCTGGTGGGCGGACGCTATCTCAACGTAGATATCAATCGTGAAAAAGCGGCCCGGTACGGCATGACCGTAGGTGCAGTGCAGCTGTTTGTCACTTCAGCGGTAGGAGGGGCAATGGTGGGCGAAACGGTGGAAGGGATTGCACGCTATCCTATCAACCTGCGCTATGCGCAGAGCTATCGTGATAGCCCGGAAGCATTGAGTAATCTGCCGATTCTGACGCCCATGAAACAGCAAATTACGCTGGCGGATGTCGCCGATGTGACGGTGGTTTCGGGGCCTTCGATGCTGAAAACCGAAGATGCGCGACCAACCAGTTGGATTTACATCGACGCCCGAGATCGTGACATGGTCTCAGTGGTGAACGATCTGAAAAAGGCTATTGCTGAAAAGGTCCAGTTAAAGCCGGGGACCAGCGTGGCGTTTTCGGGGCAATTCGAGCTGCTTGAGCGCGCCAGCCATAAGCTCAAGTTGATGGTGCCAATGACGCTGATGATTATCTTCGTCTTGCTTTATCTGGCCTTCCGTCGCTTTGGCGAAGCGCTGCTGATTATCACCAGTGTGCCTTTTGCGCTGGTGGGCGGCATCTGGTTCCTTTACTGGATGGGTTTCCATATGTCGGTCGCAACAGGGACCGGATTTATCGCCCTGGCAGGTGTTGCTGCGGAGTTTGGCGTGGTGATGCTGATGTACTTGCGCCACGCTATTGAAGCCGAACCCGCGCTGGAAAATCCGCAAACCTTTACGGCGGACAAGCTGGATGAAGCGTTATATCACGGTGCCGTGCTGCGCGTGCGGCCAAAAGCGATGACCGTGGCGGTGATTATCGCGGGTCTGTTACCTATCTTGTGGGGGACGGGAGCAGGCTCAGAAGTCATGAGCCGCATCGCCGCGCCGATGATTGGCGGCATGATCACCGCGCCATTGCTGTCGCTATTCATTATTCCGGCTGCGTATAAGCTGATGTGGCTGCACAGACACCGTAGCCAAAAGTAATGCTTTGAAACGCTCGCCTGCGTCGGTTTGGTCGCCGAAGCAGGCGCTGCGTTATACCTCCAGTGCCTTCACGCGTTTGCGGTACTCGCCCGGCGTACAGCCAAATTCTCGTAAAAAGACTTTATGGAATGACGATTCGCTGGCGTAGCCCACCGACTCGGCCACCACAACCAATGGCTGCGACCCACGTGACAGCATCTGGGCAGCGAATTGCAGGCGTAAAGTGGTTAATACTGCGAGCGGCGTGGAGTTTGAGACTTCACGAAATAGCTGCGCGAAGCTGGCCCGCGACATATGCGCACGTTTCGCCAGTTCTTCGACGGTCCAGGCAAACGCCGGGGACTCCAGCATCATGAAGACGACAGCCCCTAGTTTGGGATGAAGCAGTAGATTCAACACGTTTTGAACGGGGGTCGCCTTGGTTAACCATTCGCGAACGGCTAAGGCGAACAGTGTGGCGCATTGTTGACTGCAGACTACACTGGAACCTGGCAGAGTACTCATGGATTCCTGTTGCATCAAAGCAATCATGGCCTTGAGCCAATGGCTGACAGGGCTATTTTCATCAGGTGCCAGAACCAATACTTCCGGTAACGCAGTTAAAAAATAGCGTGAGGAAGCGTGCAATCGAAGGCTGCCACAAACAATGTGTGTTTGTTCATCGCCAGACTGGCAGAGCCGATGTGCGGAGTTTTGCGGCAGAATCACGATAGTACCGGGCCGCAGAGTAAAAGATGTCCCATCGGGCATGTCCAGTTGGGCTGCACCTTGTGTGACCGTATGCCAGCGGATAATGGACAATTCACCTGCTGCGTGCGGCAGTTGCCAGTCCCTGCTCAGTAGGCAGTTTTGGTCAATTGAGCCTTGTGGGTCGTTAAGCATCAGTAATCGGCTAAGGGCATCCATGGAGACTCCTGAACATTTTTTTGTTGTCGTTTATTGAAACTCTATTATCTCTTTATTTCATTATTATATTAATACCTTCAAAGTGTTAGTGTAATTATTCATTCTCGAAATGTTAGTCATCTTTAAGGCTGATTTAGACGATCTGACAGTTATCGGCGAGTTGTGGATACATTGTTCAGGCAGAGTTAGAGCTATATTTCAGTTCATCAAACGAACAGTGACTTGGCGGAGAGACAGCATGAATCAGTATCAGGCGATTATTATTGGATTTGGCAAAGCGGGTAAAACGCTGGCGGCAACACTGGCCAAAACGGGTTGGCGGGTAGCGATTATTGAACAGTCAAACACCATGTATGGCGGGACATGCATCAACATCGGCTGTATCCTAACTAAAACGCTGGTACATGATGCTGAACTTCAGCATGACTTTGCCGAGGCAATGCAACGCAAGGCATCCGTTGTCAGTTTTCTGCGCGATAAAAATTTCCATAATCTTGACGATCTGGAAAACGTGGATGTGATTGAAGGTCGTGCTGAATTCGTTGATAACCATACTGTGCGAGTCGTGCAGTCAACAGGCGAGATTGAGCTGAGCGGCGAGAAAATCTTTATTAATACTGGCGCCCAGTCAACGATTCCAAACGTTGAGGGATTAACCACGACACCTGGCGTATTTGACAGCACCGGGCTGTTGAATTTGACGCAACGTCCAGAGCGTCTGGGCATTTTGGGCGGTGGGTATATCGGCGTTGAATTCGCATCAATGTTTGCCAACTTTGGTAGCAAAGTCACTATTTATGAAGCAGCTCCGCAGTTTTTGCCTCGTGAAGACCGGGATATTGCTGACGCTATCGCCAACATTTTACGCGACAAAGGCGTCGAGCTGATCCTCAATGCCAACGTGCAGTCGGTCTCCTCTCATGATGGTGCAGTACAGCTGCACATGCCGGAGGGGGCCCAGACGGTGGATGCGCTGTTGGTAGCATCAGGTCGCAAACCGGCGACAGAAAACCTGCAATTGCAGAAAGCGGGTGTGGATGTAAACGATCGTGGTGCCATTGTTGTGAATAAATATTTGCGTACATCGGCAGATAACATTTGGGCAATGGGCGATGTCACTGGTGGATTACAATTTACCTATATCTCGCTGGATGACTTCCGTATTGTGCGTGACAACCTGCTAGGCGAGGGGTTACGTAACACGGGCGATCGTCAAAACGTACCGTATTCCGTCTTTATGACGCCGCCGCTTTCCCGCGTCGGAATGACTGAAGAACAGGCTCGCGCCAGCGGTGCGGCGGTTCAAGTCGTGACGTTGCCGGTAGCGGCTATCCCGCGAGCGCGGGTGATGAATGATACGCGTGGTGTTCTTAAAGCGGTGGTGGATAGTGAAACGAAACAAATATTAGGCGTATCGCTGTTGTGTGTGGATTCTCATGAAATGATTAATATCATCAAGACGGTTATGGATGCAGGGTTACCTTATACCACATTGCGTGACCAAATATTTACCCATCCAAGCATGAGCGAATCACTAAACGATCTCTTTTCTCTCATTAAATGATAATAGCGTAGTCTGCATATTTGCCCCACCCGTGTGGGGCTTTTTTTTATTTGTTTTTTATATTCCTGATACTAATTGACAGTTATTCTGGCGTTACGGATGGAATAAAATAAAGTGACATGTTTTATTATATTCCCACTGAAATAACTCGTTAATGGAAATAGAAATGAACATGTTTAAATCTACGTTACTTATGACTGCGTTACTGACTGCTCCGGTGACATTTTCCGCGTTAGCGCAAACAGAGGTTGCCCACATTAGCGTATCAGCCGTGTCTGGCTCTCCTTCCGTGGTGGAAGATGCCATTGCGAAACTGGCGCAGGAAAAGAATGCGACTTCCTGGAAAATTACCTCAATGCGCATTGATAGCAGCACTCACGCAACGGCAATTTTGTACAAGTGAGGAGAGCCGGGATGGAAAAGTATCTTCGTATATTGGGCAAAGGCGATAGGGTTGGATTAACCTTGATTCGCCTGAGTATCGCGATTGTTTTTATCTGGATTGGTTTATTAAAATTTGTACCTTACGAAGCCGACAGCATTACGCCGTTTGTCGCCAATAGTCCGGTAATGTCATTTTTTTATGAGCATCCAGAAGAATACAAACAACATTTAACCCACGAAGGTGAATTCAAACCGCAGGCTCGTGAATGGCAGACGGCGAATAACACGTATACGTTCTCAAATGGCCTGGGCGTAGTCGAAGTTCTTATCGCTTTGCTGGTGCTGGCTAATCCTGTTAGCCGTTGGTTGGGATTAATTGGCGGCGTTCTGGCATTTGCCACACCAATTGTTACCTTATCATTTTTAATAACCACACCAGAGGCGTGGGTAATGCCACTGGGTGATTTACACTACGGATTTCCGTACTTGTCAGGCGCCGGACGGTTGGTGTTGAAAGACACGTTAATGTTGGCGGGAGCAGTGATGATCATCGCAGATTCATCCCGATCAATAATTAAGCAGCAGTATTGAATTTTTAACGTTGTGCCCTCTGTAAGATAGTAAGCCACTATAGTTCGATTCGGTACTTACCGGGCCAGCAGGATGCTGGCTTTTTTTCTGCCTTAAGGGAAATTTATTGTAAATATAAGATTATTCAGTTTAGAAGAATAACTAATCAGTTCTATTTCCCTGATTAATGATATAGTGCTGTAAGCATTTTTCCTCCTTCCTGTGAAAGCGCGGCAACCCGCATACTGCGTAGTCTTCCGGCCATAAAAGCTCCATTTTTCTCTATTTTTTTCTGTACAATTCTTGCTATTTGTTATCTCAAAATCATATCTCAAAAAAGCTTGTTATTCATTTTTGTTATAGTTAATCAACAAGTTCGCGTGGTTTTAGGCATGTCTTAAGCTAGAATTAATCCTGATTAAATGTTTTTACGTATCAATAAATGACTAAAGATAGTTAAAAACTTAATTTTTAACCAACTGTTTGACATGGAATCCACTATGGTAATTAAGCACCAGGGGTGGATGCTGATCTCGCGTTTTGTGAGTAACCAAAGGCGGGACATATCTTAAATATGGAAATAAGGGTTTTAGAATGAGCTTTGGCTTAGCAAAGGAAGACAAGTTTGAAATCATCGCTATCCTTCGTGAAGAGCTTCATAAGAAAACGAAACTGGAAATCCTGTGTGGAGACAGTAGCGTTATCACGCAGTTAGAGAAGGTTGATTTCGAACGGTTTGTCATCTCCGGACACGGAGATATTGTTCCTGAAAAGGTCCAATACTTTATCCTGCACAGCGAAAGCGGGATTGTAAAATTTAGTGCCAGGTTCGAACAAACCTCGTCAGCAGGTGCGGAAGCAGGATTATCCTACTTCATCCCGGATATGATTTTCTTTGCCCAGCAGAGACAAAATCAGCGTTTTTCATTCCTGAAGGGTTATGACTTTTTCTGTTTTGGTCGTTACAAAAATGGAGAAAACTACTCTCTCAAGATTAAAAATATCTCGCAGGGGGGTTGTGCGTTAATCGTTAAAGATGTAAACGCCCGTTTTCTTTATAAAGATGCGGTGATTAAAAATGCATCTCTGGATTTCGATACCTTTGGCAGTTTACAACTGGACTTAAAAGTGATCGATGTCATCCCGATCAATGAATTTGATGAGGATAATCAGTTGTATTCCTGTCATCAGATTTCATGTGAGTTCGACTTTAAAAATCGTCGTGAAGAGACTGAAGTCGAGAAAATCATTATTAAATTTTTAATGAGTAACAAGATTAGAAGCTTATAAGGAACGGTGAACAGGATGTTGATGTGTGGCAGTGATAATTTTGTGGGCAATGGTATGTTTGCCTACCTGACCAGCAAACATGTACCGATACAAACATTCCAGTTTGAGGATATGTTGCATCAGTCATCATTATGCCAGCATCAAACCATGGTTTTTAATATCATTGATAATGAACAAGCGTGTTCAGACATTGTTCAGTTTTTGAATAAAAACCGATTCAAATTTTATAATAACGTCGTGGTGATTGTTGCTGATAGTTTGGTGGCGAAATTATGCGTAGAGTTATTATATGTCGAAAAAACAATAGTTTTGACTGAAAAATCTTCACTGCGTGATTTTGGTCAATTGGCGACATTATCAGTCGGGAAATGGAACCCCCGACTGTATCGTTCGCAGAAGAGATTAACCGAAAGAGAACAGCAGATCCTGAACTTACTGGTAAGTGGTTATACAGCCAAAGAAATTTCTGAGTTAGTTAGCCTGAACTATAAAACGATTCAGGCACATAAGATGAGAGTCGTCGCCAAGCTTGGCCTGATCAATACCTCTGATTTAAATAAGTTAATTGTCAGATTTACCCATCGTATGTCTTTTTTACCCTAACCTGACCATTCTTTTCTGATGTAATACACCTAATAGTAGATACAATTCGGGAGTGATTTTGACTGGTTTTTAATTTTATGATTTGTAGAGGGAGAGGGGAATGTTTAATTCCAATGAGGTGCTAACTGCGCTTGAAAAGGCTTTGAATACCAGTCAACTTTATATGGTTTATCAGCCTATTTTCAATTTGCATGCTCAGCGTATAAGCGGATTTGAAGCGTTAATGCGTTGGAATAGTCCTCAGATGGGTATGATCTCTCCCGATGTTTTTATTACCTTACTGGAAGATAGCGGCAATATTATTTCCATTGAAGATATGGTTACTCACTCTCCGTGGGATGTTGCAACTTCCTGGCCTGACCCCATTGTATTATCCGTCAATATTTCCGCGCTTGAATTCTGCGATCCTCTGTTACCCCAACGCGTCAGACAAAATCTTGCCACTTCCGGATTGCCGGTCCATCGATGCCAAATAGAGGTCACGGAAACGTCACCGCTGTGTGACAGCCAGATTGCGGCTAAAAATATGACGGAATTAAAGGCGATAGGGGTCAAGCTTGCGCTTGATGATTTTGGAACCGGTCATGCTAATCTTAATTACCTGTTGAAATATCCTTTTGATACCTTAAAAATTGATAAGGAATTTGTCACCGGTATTGAGCCCGACACCCGATCAACAAAGATTGTTGAGGGTATTATTTCCCTGGCGCATAATTTTGGTATTGAAGTTCTTGCCGAAGGGGTGGAAACCCAGTCCCAACTGGAACGGTTGATGCAGATTGGTTGTGACAAAATTCAAGGCTTTTTCATTTCTCCCCCGGTGCTGGCAGAAGAGATCCCTTCACTCTTAGCACAATATAATCGTTAATCCCTCCTTATTTACGTTTCCCAATCCCTTAATTGTTCGCGTTGCTGGTAAGTCTGTTGGCCCGATAAGCGTAGCGTATCAGGCGGCCCTGAACGGCAAAAAAAAAGCCCCCTGCAGAACAGGGGGCTGGCGAGTTATGTCTGCTTAGAACGATTTCTTAAAGCCGATAGAGGCATTGACCGGGGCTTCTACCTGCGACTTACTGCCGCCGTTGCTGAATTGCGTACCCAGCTCACCGTAGACCTGCAGGTTTCTGTCGATAGACCATGACAGGCCGGCTGCAACTTCAGTGCTGGAGTACTGCTGTGAAGATTCCAGCGTAGTGGTGGCTACCGCATTGCTAAAGTGCGTTTTGTCTTTTGAACCCAGACCCTGCCAGACGTTAACCCTGCCGTACGGCTGGAATTTGCCATGGTTGGTGTCATAGTCAGCGACCAGACGCACGCCCAGACGCGCGGTAAAGGAATCCGCGGTATCCATTTTCACTTTCGTTGGGGTCACACCATCCAGCGTGCTGTTATCAAAGTCGCTGTACTGGTAGATCAACTGAGCCTGAGGTTCCAGACTCCATGCGCTGGCACCTAAACGGAACGATTTACCTACCTCTGTCGACGCCGTCAGCGTGTTGCCTCTGACGGTATACGAGCCGTTGTTACCGGTCGCCGCCAGGCGGGATTTATGGTTACCGTACTGCAGGACGTTATCAACATACATATCGTCACCCGAGAACCAGGTCGCATAGCCACCGACGTAAAATGCGTTGTCGTCGATGTTACCGCCTTTGCCATCGCTGCCTGTCTTGGTGCCTTTCACGTTGCTGTCGATATCAAGGATGCTGGTATACATCCCGGCTTTCCAGCTTTCGTTAGCATACATATCAACGCCGACCTGAATGCCCATGGTATGGGAGCTGGTTTGTGTACCGGCCGCGTCATCCAGTTTGGTTTTACCGGAGTAGCCAATCATTCTTGCCCACGCGCGATTGTCTTCATCAATGCCCGGTTTAACCTCGTCACCCATACGTTGATGCATGTTACCCAACAGGCTAATATCACCCTGACGTACGACGCTGGCGAGGCCAGAATACAGCATGGTTTCTGGACGGTATTCACTTCTCAGATACCAGTTTTCACCCAGGCCTTGAGCATTGCCCGCATGCAGTTGGTACTCAAACGCACCTGCAGCCATACGATCGGCGGCAAGATGGAAGGCATCCCGCGACGTTTGTGCGGTGGTGGTTGCGCCATTGAGCGCTGTCACCACTTCGATACCATCCCCAATGGTCGGCGCGCCGAGACCAGAACCATCGACATCCAGCAGCGTGCTACCGCTGGCTTTACCGCCATCGATAATCAGACGGTCGGCAATGCCTGCGCCGCTACCATTCTGGATAGCCGCCATGTTGATAGTCCCTTTTTCGCCGGTGTAATCCCCTTTGACCGTTAAGGTTGTGCCAGTCTGCTGACCGATGAGCGAGACATCGCCACCGTTGCTCAGGCCTGCTACCGTTTGGTTGTAACCCTGAGTGTTCAACGTGGTGTCTGCGACCACATAGTGGTGAGATGCGCTACTCAGGGTGTTGGTATTACCCGCTTGCAACACGCCGTTGGCGATCAACGTCGCGCCGCTGTAGCTGTTTTCACCTTGCAGCTCGGTAATGCCGCTACCGGTCTGATGCAACTGGCCTTTACCACTGATATTGCCGGTCAGCGCCAGGGTATCGCCACGATTGACGTTGAGTACGCCGTTATCAACGACATCCCCCTGAATGCTGCCGATATCACCGCCGTTACCCAGCTGTAAAACACCTTGTTCGATGGTGGTGCCACCGGTGTAGGTGTTATCCAGCGTCAGGGTGAGGGAGCCTTTACCGGTTTTGGTCAGTTGACCGTTACCCTCGACTTCAGTCAGCAGAGAAACGTCATGCCCGTTGGTGTCGAATGTCCCGCCTCCGGATTCCAGTGTCACCTGACGGGCAGTATCAAACGCTTCGCCATACTTCAGCGTACCGCCATTAAAGGTAATTCCCGTATCTGCCGCACCCAGGTTGGTATCGCCCGCTACCTGCAGCGTCCCGGAGGTGATGGTCGTTCCACCGCTGTAGGTGTTGTCGCCCGTGAGGATCAGGGTACCGAGATCGCCTTTATTCAGGCCACCGGTACCACGGATAACGCTGTCGATAGTCGCGGTGTAGTTGGCGCCGTCTACTGTGCCATCGCCAACGCGAATCAGGGTGTTGGCCGTATCGGTGGTAATGGCTTCGCCGCCCACGCGATAACCATCGGTGGCGAACTGCGCGCCGCTAATCGATGACGTCGCCTTTGCTGTTATCGACGGTCACGTTGCCTGCTTCACCCTGGAAGATGGCAAACGCGGCATCGGTAAACGGTGCGTTCAGCGCGCCTTCCGGCGTTGATTCATCGGTAGTCCAGTTGTCGTTACCCTGGCTGGATTGCCAGATACCGTCGCCGCCGTTGATGACGCCGTTGTTTTTCAGCTCGCCATTCTCACCACCGGTGCCGTCCCAGAAGCGCAGCGTCAGTCCGGCGTGGTTGACCAGGTTGACCTGATTTTTCACCGATGTCTGCACGTACAGGCTGTCAGCCGCTTCCGGCGCGTTAGCAATATCCATCACATTGTTGGTCAATGTGCCGGTGTAGTTGATGACGCGATAGACGCCGACATCAAAGCTGCCGCCCGGTGAGGTTTCAATGTTGAGCTTACCGTCAAGCGTCAGATCGCCGTTTACGTCAATCAAGTCGTTGAAGGCACCGCCCGGGGTGTAAGCCTGACCAAACTGATAATCCAGCTGTGCGTTATCATTGAGCGTCAGCGAACCGGTAGTCAGTTTACCCACGCTGTTGATGGCCGCACCTGCGGTAATATGAGCGTCGTCCAGCACATCAACCGCGCCGCCAATAATCCCGTTACCGCCGAGCGTTGCCCCGGATTTCACTGTCACCTGGCCGGTAGCCGCAGACTGATTACCGTTGACCAGCAGTATGCCTTCATTGACGTCCGTGGTGCCGGTGTAAGTATTGTCGCCGGTCAACGTTAACGTACCGTCACCGATTTTCACCAGACTACCGTCGTTGCCGCTGATAATGCCGCTGATGGTGTCATCAAGATGCAGATTACCCAGCGACAGCTCTTTATTGCCCAGTTCGACATTACCTGCGCCGGACAAGGAGCCGATCGATGTTGCGCTGTCGACTGCGTTGATATCGACCTTACCGCCCGCCAGGTTTTTAACGACGGTATTTTCTGCCATCGTCTGGTCAGCAAAGGTCATCAGTCCGCTGTTGTTCACGGTGGCATTGCCGCCGCTGGCGTCTTCTTCCAGCGCCAGAGTACTGTCTTTTGACACGTTAACCGTCGCGTTGCCCGCGGTGGCGTTGTTGGTTAACACCGCTTTCGCCGTGCCCGTCAGGTTCAGCATTGCGCTCGCTGCGGTGACGTTATCTGCCAGCGTTAACAGGCTGTCGGCGATGTTCATGGTCAGGGATTTCAGGCTGGTATCTGTCCCGCTGACATTGAGCGTCGCGCCCTTATTGACGTTCACGGTGCTGCTTTCATTACTGCCAAAGGCTCCGGTTTTGCTGACGTTGACCGTCACATTGTTGGCGTTTCCGGTACCGGCAATTTCTGTGTCGCCTTTGTAGCTGTTTGCGCGGTCGAGCGACAAGGTGCTGCCCGCATCGCTAGAGCTACTGGTGACTTTCAGTTTACCGTCGCCGGTAATCTCCCCGGTTGGCGTGAAGTGGTGCGAATTGAGATCGAACACCGCTGCGTTCTCATTCGCTCCCAGCTCAATGGTGCGATTGCTGGTCAGGTCCGCGCCCAGTTGCAGCGTTGAACCGTTATTGATTGCCAGGTCAGTTCCGCTCTGGCCGAGATTGCTGTCGGAGGAGATCTGCAACGTGCCGCCATCAATGCGTGTGCCGCCGCGATACTCGTTATCGCCGCTGAGGATCAGACGGCCAAGGTCGGTTTTCACCAGCGTCAGCTTGTCAGCAGTACTGGCTTCGCGGATAACAGACTCAATGGTCGCGGTATAGTTTTGCCCCGCGCCACCGGCGCCAACGCGCAGCAGCAGTTCGCCAGTTCCCGGCGTCTGGCCTGCGTGGGTCGCGTTTTCCGTGGTGGCATACGCGTTAAGCGCATCGCCTTTAACGACATAGCCATCGGCATCAAACTGTGCCCCGGAGAAGTTAACTTCTCCCGCGGCGTTGTCCACGGTAACTGTACCGCCTTTGGTGGTGAAGACGGCGAAGGACTTCTGTGCCCAAGGGGCGTTACCTTCACCGGTTGCGGTGGTCCAGTTGTTATCACCCTGGCTGCCGATTGCCATCCATTTGCCATCGCCACCGTCAATTTTGTTGTCGCCTTCAATGCCCGACGCGCCGTGGCTCTGATTGACGGTTGCGCCGTCCCAGAACTGCAGGGTAACGCCGTTGGCGTTCACCAGGTTGACCTGTTTGTCGATGGAGGTCTGGACAAAAATATTGCTCTTGTCCTGGCTATCCGGTATCGCGCCTAATTCCAGCGTCTGGTTATCCAGCGTGCCGCCGTAGTTATAGATACGGTAAACGCCCGGTCCGAAGTTACCGCCCTGTGAAGTGGTGACATCCAGAGTCCCGTCCAGTTGCAGATCGCCTGCGACGTTAATCAGATCGTTTAGCGCGCCGCCTGGCGTATAGGCCTGACCCAGTTCGAAAGCGGAAGTCGTTTTGCTACCAAGCTGCAGATTACCGTTAATGGATAACGTACCCGCACCACCGTCACCGGCGCTGAGGGTCGTGGCATCGTTCATCAGCACGTTGCCGCCGATAGTGCCATTACCGCCAAGTGTGGACGTGCCGCTAACGGTGGTGGCACCGCGCGCCGCGCTTTGATCGCCATTCACCAGCAGCGTGCCGTTGGTAACGGTGGTGTCGCCGGTGTAGATGTTGTTACCGTTCAGACGGGTAATGCCGCCGCCGATTTGCTGCAGCGCGCCAATACCGGAGATCACGCCGTTGAGCAACACGGTGTTGGCGCGATTAATCGCCAATATGCCGTTGTCGATAATGTCAGACACGGCGCTGACTTCGCCTGTATTTCCACCGTCACCCAACTGCAGCGTACCGGTTTGAGCGATAGTGGTAGAGCCGGTGTAGGTATTGTTAGCGGTGAAGACCGTGGTGCCGCCCGCTGCACGTTCAAATTTTCCGTTGCCGCTGATGATACCGCGATAAATTTGCGCCGCTGAAGCATCACCCTGGGTATCGAAGATAACCCGGCTGCCTGCGCCCTGGGTCGTAACATTGTAATCGCCAATGCTTGCGGCAGTACTGGTCGGCTCGACGTGGTCGCCGGTGCTCAGGGTTGCGCCATTGTTTACGGCAATGGTTTTGCTTGCCAGCGTCAGGTTTTCTACGACGCGGACATCTGCGTTTGAGCCGCTGATGGTCAGCGAATCCCAGCCGGTGCCGATGTTGGTGCCAGTGGTCAGGTTGTCGCTTGCCAGCGTACCAATCTTCGCACCTTTCGTATCTGTGAAGGTGAGGGCGTTGCCGCTACCTGCTTCAGTAGTGATGTGGCGTGTTTTATCCAGCGTCACATTGCCGATGTTGGCTTTATTGTTACCGCCAGTACCGGCGAAATTCACTTCGCCAGCATAGGTGCCGCTACGCCAGTTAAAGATGTCCGCACCTTCGCCGGTATTGATTACGCCGCTGGTTACACCGCCGCTGATATCAATGGTGTCATTGCCTTTGCCGGACTGAATGGCCACGGCCGTGTCGTTGATGGCCTGCAGGGTTCCCGTGTTGGTAATGGTTTTACTGCTGTCGCCGCTGGCGTCAATCACCGGTGAGGTGGTGCTGGCAGAAATAATCTTGCCGCTGTTGTTCAATTTTGTAATATTTTTTGCAATGATCGCCGAACCGCCTGCGCTGTCATGCACGTTGATGTCGGCATTGGTGGTGACATTACCGTTGGTGTTAGCACGGATACCGCTACCTTCGCCGTTCAGTACCTCAATGGTATAGCCTTTGCCGATGGTCAGATCGCCCGTCACCGAACCGCCATTGCGTTGTTCAAAGGCAAAGCCGGTACCTTTCCCGTTGACGTTGAGGATATTGTTCAGCCCGTCATTCATGTTCAGCGCCACGCTAGTCCGAATCCCCTGACCATTGTTGGCATTGATGGTCACGTCGTTGAGCGTGATATCGGTGTTGTTGGCATCGTTCTGAATACCTGCACCCGTACCCAATGCGCTGATGGAAACTCCTCTGGCGGTCAAAGAGCCTGCGCCCGCATCCCGACGAATACCATCGGCCGTACCATTGGTCGTGATGGCATCGCCGGCATCACCGGTAATACTCAGGCTTGCACCATTGGTCAGCAGAACCCCTGCGGTTCCATCATCAACGGCTACCTGGCCCAGTCTTTTTATCTGGGCGCTGGCACCTGAAGCCAGTACGCCAATACCGTTGCTGACATGCAGGGCTCTGGAAGAGTTGTTAGTTAAGCTCCCGCCTTCTTGCACATCAACGCCGATGCTGTTTACGCTGTCCAGATCGATAACCGATTTGGTGTTGAGGATCAGGTTACCCAGATTCCTCGCCACATAGGCGATAACCTTGTTGCCGCTAGCTTCAGAGGTAATGCTGGCATCAGAGGTGAGGGTTGTCTCCACCGTTTTACCCTGTTCGGAGCCGTTTAAATTATGCCCCTTGCCGTCAACAATCCCGGCAGTGGTTCCTACACCGGTCAAATTGATGATGGTTTTATCGCTAATATTACCGCTTGCGCCGCCTTCAATCACAATGGCAGTTGCGCCCATCCCCCCAATGTTGAATGTCGCTTCACCGGTGACAACGTCAGTACCTTTCCCTGTACCCAGTACACCAACAGAGTTGTTACCGCTGAGTGATAGTTTAAGATCGGAGTAAGCTCCGCTCACGGGGTCCTTACTGTTACCGGCAAATTTGGCGCCCTCAGCAACACGGAAGATAGTGGTATTAATCTGACCATTATCATTCATCTCCGTCTTGCCAATGTTAGCGACAGCATTGGAGCCGTATAAAAAGTAGCCTATCTGGTCGGTGCTGTTAAATACAGGGCTACTGTCGTTATTGATATTCGCCGTCGCACTGCCACGAACGTGCACCCCGATGTCCCCGGTGCCCTTCAGCGTAATACCGGAAGAGATATCCGCAATCGCCTGCTTTCCAGCGGAGCCTTCAACCCAAATAGCGTAGTTACGCTCGTTGATACTACCTTCACCGTTCACTGTAATTTGACCGGCCTGGCTGGTGGTGACTTTGGCATCCGAGCTGTCTGCACGAACATGAATGCCAATATTACTTTTGCCGTTAACATTAATTTGGCCGTCATTACGAATAGTTTGACCAGCATTTGCGCCGCTGTTATGCACCGACATCCCGTAGTTTGACAGTCCGGATGTCGCACCATTAACTGAGATTTCGCCGGAGTTGATAACATTCCCGCTCGCACCAGCGACCAGTAAGCCGGCTGCGTTACGTACGCCGGTTCCGAGGGTAATTTTCCCTTCGTTAGTCACAGTCCCTGCGCCGCGCACATGGATACCTGCGCTGAGGTTAGCGCCGCCAGTCAATTCGACATCCTGTGCGGTGTTAGAACCATCACGACCGAGATAAATCGTGGCGTCAGTACTGTTAGTGAAATTGGCATTTTCAGCCACTTCAACGCCATAAGCGGTACCTTTCCCGAAGGAGGCGCCGTTGGCGTTACCGTCCACCACATTGATCGTTTTGTTGTTAACCCCGGTTGAGTCTCCTGACAACAGCATCCCAATGGCCAGCGTAATTGGCGTTGTTACCGTGGTATTGGTATCCCACGGGTTGGCCGCAGAGGCGGTACCATAGTTACCTGTTGTGACAGCCTGGTTTATGATGCCATCGTTGGTGACAGTACTGGTCCCTTTGCCCTGCATACCGATAGCGCCGTAGCTATTAACAGCCTGTCGTCTATCTTTATCGATGAACAAACCGGAGTTGATGGTGCCGGTGTTGGTTGCCGTAGCATTTTCCGCCAGCATACCAATCGCCAGACTGTGGCCTGTGGAAGTACGCAGTGCGTTGAGGGAACCCTGGTTAGTAATGACAGCGCCATCTGCGCCTTTCATCACGCCATTAATGCTGCCATCTACCGCCAGCACAGAATCTTTGGTCACAGTGCCGGTCGCACCCGCGCCATGCGCGTATACGGCGTGCAGCTCGGTATTACCGATCGTGGCGTTATTGGTATGGCTTTTACCATCCTTCCAGACCTGGTATTGCCAATCAACCGAGCCGGTTACGGTATCGGATTGCAAAACGCTGCTAATCAGATCCGCATACCAATCTTCAACGTCTTTGAGCGACATCGTGCCGCGATTGGCATCCAGCATCAGCTGTAGTTGACTGACCTTTTGCCCCTGCGAATTTAAAACCGTTGCATCACTTTCGCCCAGCAGCCAGTCGTTAAGATCGCCCAGTTCCTGAGTATTGGTGATATCAAACTCCTGAGTGCCGGTTTTCACTGCATCACCGTTGCTATCGTATCCGTAGGTATCGATAGTCAATACTTTGCCGAACTGGTCCATTGTCTGAGAACCGTTAAATGTTTCGTTCGGGACGACGGGGGCGGCGCCAAAAGAGATGTAGTTATCGGAAATCCAGTTAACCTTGCTGCCTGTACCGCTGGCTTCAAGCAAGGCGCTATTTTTGGCAAGGAGTTTGATGGTGTTTTCTGCATCGCGGGCATTTTTCTGATCGTTACCAATGTTCAGATTGGCCGTCGAACCGTCGCTGGCCTGCGCAATGCCAAAGTTGTTGTAGATTTTAGAAAGGGTTGAGTCATAGGTATTTAACGTTATGCCATCTAACGGAGTTTCGGTCAGATAGCGAACCAGTTCATCGGTGTTGTAGACCTGCATAGCCGCAGGGGTTTCTAATGCAGGATCGATGATAGGAATTTCTTTATCTTGCGAAGGTGTCGTTGATGGCTGGTTGAAGTAATACTTTTTCAGATCTTCAACTTCGGTAATCGGGGTGCTAACGCCCCCAATGTTCGCCGTGAGCGTAATCTTCTTTTGCTCTAGCAACTGCTCAATAGTGGCTGATTCGACCAGCCCGGTTTGGCCTTGTTCAATTTTCGGCAATACGCCAGTGACGTTTAACACTGCACCGTTAGTGGCGTTCTTGTAGAGGAAGCCATCATTGTGGATGTCGTCGTTCGTGCCCGGTTGAATAACAATATTGTTATAATCAACGGAAATATCATGATCGCCAGTTTCATCCGCCATAACAAGCGGAGAGGTGCTGAGTAATGCCCCCGCTGCCAATACTGCAACCGTTTTACGCGAGCTGCTTTTTTTCTTTCCTTTAGTTAATTCAGAAACGACCACCCAGATACCGAGCGCCGCGTTCCAAATAATGCTGTAAACTTTGTTCATATATAACCCTCGTCTACATTCCTGTTATGCATGTGTTAATACATTGAGTTGTTGGCTATGGTTGGCACGCGGATGTGCTACCCGGTAATAGATTTTTGGGAATAGGGTTTCCTTCCGTGCGATGCGGAATTAAAAAGCGAGTCGAAAGAAAACCTTTTTAAATAATAACCGTGATAATTGTCCTTAAATAAGTCAGTTACGGCTGGCTATAGTGGGAAATGGTGTACTTGAGCCGGGTGTTATTTTTGCCGAGTTTTCTGGCAATATTGCTTTTGTACGCCCCGATGGTTTTTTCACTTTTTTGTGATGCCCCGGCGATTTGTGTCAGTGACCATCCTCGGGCAAGCATCATCATTACGTTGAATTCGTTTGCTGTGATCTTGTTTTGTAATGCTTTGATATTATGTTGGTTATTGTTCTTTGTGATACGTGTAACGGTATGGTGTAGCCGATCAAGACTGGTATCTTGATCAAGAAACAGCATGTTCTTCCCACAAACGGTTTGAAAAAGAGTAAAAGTAGCTTCATCTGCCAAAACAATAATTTTGGTGACAGGTCGTAAAGCCATGTTGCGGATAATCCTGGCATATTTTAAAAAATCTGATTTGTCAGGATTAATGATGATGCAATCCGTTTCATAAGGAAGCATTTTGACAGCAGATAGCGTCTGGGAGGAGTAATACGCGATATCAATATATAATGATGAGCCACGTAGGATTTCTCGCATGCCTAGCCAAGGGTAAATTGAGTCACCCAAAAAAATAGCCTTTGACATAACGATCTCCTTGAAATTTTGGTGCAAGCAGCCGCCTCTTTTTGTAGGTTAAAAAAGAGTTTCTTGCGACGCGTGAAATGTTAATTAAATCTCGTATAACGTTCTGTGCTGTGAACGTATCCTTATTAATTCCAGATTAAACAGATATTTTCTGTATTTATTAGAATCATTAACTATTCTTAAAGTAGATATTACACTTTGTTAAAATTTAAGATAAATCGTTTATTTCAGCTCTGCGTAAATGATTGATAGATTTCGCTTATGAATCGCGTGAATAATGATTGAGTGATTACTATAAAGACAGGGTATTCCTATCCATTTTGGAGGGGATTTATATGAAAAACATTATATTTCAGATGGATACCCGTTTTTCTTAATGGGCTTACTGGTTGGTAGGAGAATTCTTAATCAAGACCAGGACAAAGAGAAGGGGCGTCGAGGGGAAGAGAGAAATATCGCTAAATTTGCAGTTATCGACCTGAAACTCGAGTATTCAGGTTGATAATTCTTAGTGTTGTGAATTTTTTAGGGAATTATCCTATTTTTGGCTTTTTGTGCTTAATTTTAAAAACTCACTTGAAGAGGTTATTTTTTCTGATTGCTATTGCTGATAGGGCTTAGCCCGCCAACAGTTCCTGTTCAACCTGATGCACCTGCTGTTCCAGCGTATTGCGGATTTCCGTAAGCGCCCGTTGTTGATCGGAGAAGTAGGCTTCTTTATCTGTCACGGAGGTGGCAAGCCGCCAGGCGTTCTCGGCTTCCAGTTCGGTAATCTCTTTGAGCAGCGCGTTAATTTGTTCTCTGAGCTGCTGTATTTTGCTGCGTAAATGCTGCAAATCGTTCAATCGGTCACTCGCCATCATCGGTTCGAGGCCGCTTTGCAATTGAGTCAGTAGCGCCCGGACGGTGGCAAGATCGGCATTTTGGCGCGCCTGGTTAAGCTGCACCATCATCTGATGCGCCTTCTCTTTCAGATCATCGGCTACCACGTCCGGGTGGCAAAGACGGCTGGCCTGACGCCACAGGCGTTTTAACTCATTACGTTCATCAGAGGAAAGCCGCTGGTCACGGCTAAAACGATGCTGTGCATCCTGCTGCTGCTCCTGATATTCATCATATTCATGGCTGGCCTCTTCCTGTGCCCGACGGGTTGCGCTGTCGTCCTGGCGAGAAAAGTCGTTTTCCAGCTCACGAATCTCCGCCAGCAGGGCGGTAATCAGTTCAGTTTGCTGCTGAATACGTTGGCGTGTTTCCACCGATTCGCGCGAATCTGAATTCTGGTTCATCCAGTGCTGCTTGAGCCTGGCCAGTTGATCAACAGCCTGGGAAATATAGTGCTGACAGGATTGATAGTCTTTTTCCCGGCGTTTTCGCTCTGCTTCCTGTTTGCGCTGGGCGCTGGCGGCGAGCTGTTTACGCAGTTCGAGGATGCGGCTCATCAGCGGTCCAAGACGAAGGTGATACAGATCGTTGAAATCATCGAGGATTTGAATGCGCGTGTTGCGCTTATCGATCAGGTCACGCAGCTGTGTTTCGAGCGCTTTGAGTTCCAGCTTACTGGCGGCAATGGCTGGATCCTGCCACGCAGAGACTGCTCGTTGAGATTGCAGCCAGGCCGATATTTCACGCAGGGCATCACTAAAGCGTCGTTCTTCGATCGCCTGCACAATGGTGCCAGGTACGACTGACAAAGGCTCATTTTTAAGATGCGCCACCTGCTGGAAAATAATCTCCTCATCTTCCAGTTCAATAGCGCTTTTGACGATTTCCAGTCGTTTGATGATCTTATTCATGACAGTCGTTGCCTGGCCTGGCTAAAAAACGAGTGGCTGAAGTACAACAGGTTCACCCGTTTGAAAATGTTAGAAAAACAGTAAAGCGCATTCTGTGGCCTGCGATGCCTTTTCGTCCAGAATAATTCACTGTAATTATGAAAAACCGGAAGTCGCGCGCACCTGTCTGCATCTTCAAACCTCTGTTTCATGTTTTTTACTCTCGGGTAATTATTCTTGATTCAGTAAAGATAATGCGTATAGTTCTCATTCTCTTTTGTTATTAACTCCCTGTATTACTTCTGGTAAGGATCCCGACAATGAAAAAAACAACATCCGCGCTGGCATTGCTGATTGCTGCGGCGTTAAGCGGTTGTGCGGCGCATACCACGCCAGCCAGCAACGCCAGCGTTACGGAAAAAACAGCGCAACCTGCCGTCAGTGATGTGCAACAACGCGCGCTGGCGGATGGGTTATATGAAATGGCGCTTAGCCCGGCAGGAGATGCGTTGTACGTTGCCAGCGCCGAAGGATTTAAAGATGTGCAGGGCGGCGTGGTTTACAAGCTGGATCCAAAAACGCTTAAAACGCTCGGCTTGAGTCATACCGATATGAAAAACTTTGGTATGGCTATCTCGCCGGACGGTAAAACAGTGTATGTCACCAACTCACTGGATGGTGGCCTGAGCGCGCTGAATACCGCTGACGGCAAAGTGAAAAATCGCGTACTGTTCCCGGAACGTAACCCAGAAGGTTTCCCGTATGGTGCGCGCCAGGTGCTGCTGCATAACGGTTTGCTCTATATTGGTGCCGTGGCGGATCCGGCGGTGATTTGGGTGGTTGACGCTGAAACCCTGAAGCTAAAAACCCGCATTAAAAATACGGGCAAATGGATGACCGGACTGCATTATTCAGAAGTGACGCAGCGAATTTATGCAGCTAACGGCGGCGGTGAAATTCTCGTTATCAACCCGCGTAATCAGCGCGTAGAAAAACGCTGGCAACCGCTGGGAGAACAACCTGCGCTGTTGCTGAATATGGCGGAGGACGCACAAACGGGTCGCCTGTTTGTCACCGACAACTCGAAAGCGAAGACTACCCTGGTGCTGGATATCCATACTGGTAACCTGCTGAAAAAATTGGATGTGGGTGATTCGCTGGCGGTGAAATTCAACGCAAAACGCAACGAAATCTATATTACCCAGCGTGATTCAGGGAAATTACTCAGCTTGAATGCGACCGATTACAGCGTGAAGAAAAGCTGGGACTTACCGCCTAACCCTAACAGCCTGCTGCTCTCGGCGGATGGGCAAACCCTGTTTGTTACCGTGAAACAGAAATTTAATAAAGACCACTCCACCTCTGCGCCAGATAACGTGGTGCGTATCGATCTGAATAAATAATAACAACATGTTGCCGGGGGGCCCTCCGGCAACGTCGTCAGACTTTTAATGGCATGGCTATGGACAACACTAAAACATACGCACACTTAATGAGAAAAACTGTGCTGGCCGCTACTATTGGCGCGCTTTCCGGCACGGTGAATGCTGCTGAGACCCCCACAGAAGCGGAAGAGACCATTGTGGTACAGGCTGCAGAGAGAAGTGATTTTAAACCCGGTGGAGATACGTTACTGCCCGCTTTTCTCGACGGTCAGGTTGCTAATGGCGGCAGGCTGGGGATGCTTGGTCAGCAAAATGCCATGGATGTACCATTTAACGTTATAAGCTACACCTCAAAACTGGTCGAAGATCAGCAAGCTAAGACCGTTGCCGATGTTGTCGCCAATGACGCGAGCGTGCAGGCGGTACAAGGCTACGGTAACTATGCAGAGACATACCGTATTCGCGGTCTGAAACTTGACGGCGATGATATGACCTTTGGTGGATTATCTGGTGTGCTGCCGCGTCAGGTGGTGGATACGCAGATGATCGATCGTGTTGAAATCTTTAAAGGCGCGAATGGATTACTCAATGGCGCTGCCGGTAGCGGCGTTGGCGGAATGATTAATCTTGAACCCAAGCATGCAGACGATACGCCGATCACACGCCTCGGTATGGATTACACCAGTGACTCACAGGTGGGAACGTCGCTCGATGCCGGACGCCGTTTTGGGGACAATAACCAGTTCGGTGCCCGTGTGAATCTGTTGCATCGTGAAGGGGAGGGGGCGGTTGATGACGATAAACGTCGTACCACGCTGGCATCGCTGGGACTGGATTACCGCGGCGACCGTTTCCGCAGTTCATTAGACGTTGGGTATCAGAAAAAGACGTTTCACGGTGGCAACATGGGGATCAATATTTACTATGTGCCATTTGTCCCCGATCTACCGAAAAATACGCACAACTATAGCCAGAGATGGGGTTATAGCGATATTGAGAATGAGTTCGGGATGGCGCGCACGGAATATGATCTGACCGAGAACTGGACCGCTTATGCCGGTTTAGGTGCGCAGCACGCGCATGAGATTGGCTTGTACAGCGCTCCGGAAATATACAACCAGGCCGGTGATGCGAAAGCCGGACGCTTAGATACCAATCGTATTATTGATGCGTTCAGCGGGATGGCAGGACTGCGCGGGAATTTTGATACGGGTTTTGTGTCGCATAAGGTTAACGTAGGTTATTCCGCCGTCACTAAAGAAGACAAAATCGCCTGGCGCATGGGGTCACGTGCCGCGCGCCCGGACGTCAATATCTACGATACGCAGAATGTACCAAAACCGGCGGTGACGGCGACGGGAGGCAACTATAGCGATCCGCTAACCAGTGGGCGTACGCGTAGTCAGGGGTGGTTACTCAGCGATACGTTGGGTCTGCTTGATGATCAGCTTCTGTTTACCGTCGGCGCGCGCCACCAAAAGGTCGTGGTGCGTGATTACAACAAAGAAACTGGCGCTGAAAACGTTAAGAACAGTTTTGACGACAGCCGCTGGATGCCGACGTACGGTGTTGTATACAAGCCGTGGCAGGAACTCTCCCTATACGCGAACCATACCGAATCGTTACAGCCAGGCAGCACCGCGCCAAGCAGTGCAGTGAACTACGGTCAAAGCACCGGAATCATCCATGCAAAACAGAATGAGGTTGGGGTCAAAACAGACTTTGGACGTGTAGGCGGTTCACTGGCGCTGTTTGAAATCAAAATGCCGGTCGCACAGTTGGATAGCCAGACCCGGTATTACGCAATCAACGGCGAGCAGCGTAACCGTGGTGTGGAGCTGAATGTTTTTGGTGAGCCGATGTTAGGACTGCGGCTGAATGCCAGTGCAACGTGGCTGGATGCGACGCTCAGTAAAAATCAAAACGGTGTCAACGACGGTAAGACGGCAATCGGCGTACCGGACTTCTATGCGGTGCTGGGTGCTGAATATGATATTAAACCTGTTGAAGGACTCACCGCGACGGCGCGGCTGAACCATTCTGGTGCTCAATATGCCAACGCGGCAAATACCAAGAAACTCGACAGTTTTACCACACTGGATTTAGGTGTGCGTTACCGTATGTCACTCAATCAAAACCAGAATCAGATGATTTTGCGTGCAGGGGTTGATAACGTCACCAACGAGAATTATTGGTCAGGTATTGATGATACCGGGACTTATCTGTTCCAGGGTGAGCCGCGCACGCTGAAGGTTTCCGTCAGTTACGACTTCTGATTTTTCTCCCGAGCCTCGGTGCGTTGGGCAAGGAAGCCCGGCGCATCCAATCGATTATTGCGCCTTGCGACAACCAGGTTGAAATGTTAAAAGAAGCCCCTTCAATAAAAACGACACAGGGGAAGGGCGTGAAAAACGCGTCAACTGCATCTGACACCAGCGTGTCTGATGCCGCGTCAACGAATGAGCCGACGCTTCAGCGGGGGTTGCAAAACCGCCATATTCAGTTAATTGCACTGGGCGGTGCAATTGGTACCGGCCTGTTTTTGGGCATTGGCCCGGCGATTCAGATGGCGGGACCTGCGGTGTTACTGGGTTACGGTGTTGCCGGGATCATCGCTTTTTTGATTATGCGTCAACTGGGCGAAATGGTAGTGGAAGAACCCGTTTCCGGATCCTTTGCCCATTTTGCCTATAAATACTGGGGACCGTTCGCGGGTTTTCTCTCCGGCTGGAACTACTGGGTGATGTTTGTGCTGGTCGGCATGGCGGAACTGACAGCGGCCGGGATCTATATGCAGTACTGGCTGCCCGATGTCCCGACCTGGATTTGGGCCGCGGCATTCTTCGTGATCATCAACGCCGTCAATCTGGTCAACGTACGCCTGTATGGCGAAACGGAATTCTGGTTCGCGCTGATTAAAGTGCTGGCTATTATCGGCATGATTGGTTTTGGTGTGTGGATGCTGTTTTCCGGTAACGGCGGGGAACATGCAAGCATCGATAACCTGTGGCGTTACAACGGCTTTTTTGCTACCGGCTGGAACGGATTAATTCTGTCGCTGGCGGTGATTATGTTCTCCTTTGGCGGGCTGGAGCTTATCGGAATTACTGCCGCAGAAGCGCAGGATCCGCAAAAAAGCATTCCGAAAGCGGTAAACCAGGTGGTGTACCGTATTCTGCTGTTTTACATCGGTTCTCTGGTGGTGCTGTTGGCTCTGTACCCGTGGGTGGAAGTGAAATCCAATAGCAGCCCGTTCGTGATGATTTTCCATAATCTTGACAGCAACGTGGTGGCTTCTGCGCTGAACTTTGTCATCCTGGTGGCTTCGCTGTCGGTGTATAACAGCGGCGTCTACTCTAACAGCCGTATGCTATTTGGTCTCTCGGTTCAGGGGAACGCGCCGAAGTTCTTAACCCGCGTCAGCCGTCGCGGCGTACCGGTGAACTCACTGATCCTTTCCGGTGCTATTACGTCGCTGGTGGTACTCATCAACTATGTGCTGCCGCAAAAGGCCTTTAGCCTACTGATGGCGCTGGTGGTGGCGACGCTGCTGCTGAACTGGATTATGATCTGCCTGGCACATCTGCGATTCCGCGCGGCGATGCGTCGTAAGGGACGTGACACGCAGTTTAAAGCGCTGCTATATCCGGCAGGGAACTACCTGTGTATTGCTTTCCTTGGCATGATTCTGGTGCTGATGTGTACGATGGATGAGATGCGCCTGTCAGCTATCCTGCTGCCAGTGTGGATCCTGTTCCTGTTTGTTGCCTTCAAACTGCTGCGTCGTAAGTCCCGCTAAGTTTCTACCGATCTTGTTATTACCGATCCCATCGTCAGGATGGGATCGGATCCTCACTCAACGTTTATCGTGACCGTTCTCGCAATTTTGTTGCTGCTGACAGGATCTTTATTTTGTAATCGATTACTTTTCTATTGAATCTATTTTGTAATCGATTACTTTTTAAGTGTGGGGCAAAAATGGTGTCAACAACCGAAAGTAGTGGAAAACAGAGCGTACAGTACCGGCTGCTGGTGCCCCGGCTGTCGCTAATGATGTTCTTACAGTTCTTTATCTGGGGAAGTTGGTCCGTCACGCTGGGGCTGGTGATGAGCCAGCACAACATGTCGCTGTTGATTGGCGATGCGTTTTCAGCCGGGCCCATTGCCTCTATTCTGTCGCCATTCGTCTTAGGGATGCTGGTAGACCGCTTTTTTGCCTCGCAAAAGGTGATGGCGGTGATGCACCTTGCTGGCGCGGCAATCCTGTGGTTTGTTCCGCAGGCATTGATGGCGCAAAACGGTGCACTGTTGATTGGTCTGCTGTTTGGCTACACGTTGTGCTACATGCCAACGCTGGCGCTTACCAACAATATTGCTTTTCATAGCCTGTCGGATAAGGACAAAACCTTCCCTGTGGTACGGGTGTTTGGCACCATTGGCTGGATTGTCGCGGGGATCTTTATCGGTGTAACCGGAATTTCGGACACCACCGGCATCTTTACGCTGGCGGCGATTATCTCTGTGATTCTGGCGCTCTACAGCCTGACGCTGCCCAACACGCCTGCACCGGCGAAAGGACTGCCGGTGAAAGTTCGTGATCTGTTTTGTGCGGATGCTTTTGCCTTACTCAAGGTCCGTCACTTTTTTGTCTTCTCGCTCTGCGCGACGCTTATCTCTGTACCGTTGGGAACCTATTACGCGTATACCGCGTCGTTTCTTGCTGATGCGGGCGTCGGCGACGTCAGTACGGCGATGTCGTTTGGTCAGATGTCTGAAATATTCTTCATGCTGGTGATCCCGTTACTGTTCAGACGTTTGGGCGTGAAATACATGCTGTTAATCGGGATGTGCGCCTGGTTCGTGCGTTATGCCTTCTTTGCCCTCGGCATCAGCGAAGAGGGCCGATTCCTGCTGTATCTCGGCATTCTGCTGCACGGTGTGTGCTATGACTTCTTCTTCGTGGTCGGCTTTATTTACACCGATCGTATCGCCGGGGAAAAAGTAAAAGGTCAGGCGCAAAGCATGATCGTCATGTTTACCTATGGGATCGGTATGCTGCTGGGCTCGCAAATTTCAGGCGCACTTTACAACCGGCTGGTGGCGGGGCAAACCGTGCCTCAGGCGTGGACTACATTCTGGTGGATCCCGGCAGTCGCTGCCGCAGTGATTGCCGTGATTTTCCTTTTCTCTTTCAAGTATGACGACAAAGAGCAGGCGTAATTTTCAGGAGGGGTTATGAAAACCATCAAGGGACCTGGCATTTTTCTGGCGCAATTTATCGGGGATCGCTCGCCATTTAACACCCTGGAGGGCGTGGCAAAATGGGCGGCGGAGCTGGGCTATAAGGCATTACAAATCCCGTGTAATCACAAGTCGCTGTTTGATGTCGAACAAGCTGCTGTAAGTCAGGCCTATTGTGATGATATTCGCGGAATGCTGGCCGGGCATGGGTTAGTGATTAGCGAATTATCTACCCATCTTGAAGGTCAACTGGTTGCCGTCCATCCGGCTTATGATGACGCTTTTGACGGATTTGCTCCGCCGTCTGTACGCGCTAATCCGCAGGCCAGACAGGCGTGGGCCATCGAAACCTTACACCAGGCTGCTGCGGCTTCACAAAGACTGGGGCTGACGGCACATGCCACGTTTTCAGGTTCGCTCGCATGGCCTTTCTTTTACCCGTGGCCACCGCATAATCGTCAGCGCTTTGAAGAGGCTTTTCTGGAGCTGGCACGTCGCTGGAGACCGATTCTCGATCGCTTTGATCATCATGGGGTGGATGTTTGCTTTGAGATCCATCCCGGCGAAGATCTGCATGATGGCGTGACGTTCGAGCGTTTTCTGGCACTGGTTGATAATCATCCTCGCTGCAACATTCTCTATGACCCGAGCCATCTGTTATTGCAGCAGATGGATTACCTTGGGTTTATCGATGTCTACCACTCGCGTATTAAAGCGTTCCACGTCAAGGACGCTGAGTACCACGCCAGTAGCCGCAGCGGTGTCTATGGCGGCTATCAGCCGTGGCTCGATCGCGCTGGGCGTTTCCGTTCCCTGGGGGACGGGCAGGTTGATTTCAAATCGATCTTCAGCAAGCTCACACAATATGATTTCCCTGGCTGGGCGGTACTGGAATGGGAGTGTTGCCTGAAAGACGCGCAAACCGGGGCGCGTGAAGGGAGCGATTTTATACGCCGCCATATTATTCCGGTTTCTGCACGCGCATTTGATGATTTCGCCGCTGGCGATGAGGTACGCAAATGATACAGGTTGGCATTATTGGCAGCGGATTTATTGGGCCTGCACATATTGAGGCATTGCGTCGACTCGGCGGTGTGAACGTGGTGGCGCTCTGTGATAGCTCGCTGGCGGTTGCCCAGGAACGCGCAGATGCTCTTCATATTCCTCATGCGTACGGCAGCGTTGAGGCGCTGCTGGCGCATCCCGGACTGCGGGTAGTGCATAACTGTACGCCGAATCATCTGCATGCCGACATCAATCGGCAGATTTTACGCGCGGGCCTGCACGTGTTTTCAGAAAAGCCGCTGTGTATGACGACGGATGAGGCTCGTGAACTGGAAACGCTGGCACAGCAGGCGGGAGTGGTGCACGGCGTGAGCTTTGTCTATCGCCAGTTTGCAATGGTGCAGCAGGCGGCCAGTATGGTCAGAAGCGGCAGCGTGGGCCGTCTGTTTGCCGTTCAGGGGAGCTATTTGCAGGACTGGATGCTGCTGGAGACTGACTACAACTGGCGGGTCGATGCCGCACAGGGTGGGGATTCGCGGGCGGTAGCGGATATCGGTTCGCACTGGTGTGATACGGTGCAATTCGTGACTGGAAAACGTATTGTCGAGGTGATGGCCGATTTGGCTATCGTCTGGCCGGTACGTAAAGCCAGCATTGCCAGTAACGCTACGTTTGGCCAGCAAACGGCTGATGTGCAATTTGAGGATAAAGCGGTTACGACGGAAGATCGTGGATCGGTGCTAGTACGTTTTGATGATGGCAGCAAAGGCTGCTTTAGCGTTTCGCAGGTGAGTGCAGGGCGCAAGAATCACCTGAGCTTTGAAATTAACGGTAGCCACTGTTCACTGCACTGGGATCAGGAAACGCCGCAACAGCTTTGGGTCGGGCACCGTCAGCAGGCGAACCAGATCCTGACGGACGACCCTGGATTGATGAATGCTGATGTAGCTGCCAGTGCGCACTTTCCGGGCGGGCATATTGAGGGCTGGCCGGATGCGTTCAAGAATATGATGCAGCAGTTTTATCAGGCTGTGTTGGCAGGCAAAATGCCCGCGACGGCAGAGCGTCGATTTGCGTCTTTTTCTGATGGTGCGGATGTGATGTATATCATTGATGCAATTATAAAAAGCCATCAGCAGCAGCGTTGGATATCAGTACAGCGCTAAACACGCATCCGGTTCGCCAGTCGGCGATTTTATGGTAGCCTCAACGCAAAGCGTAAACCGCAGGATGTGTCGTCGTTATGTCTATTCAAAAAATCGCCCAGCTTGCCGGTGTGTCGGTGGCGACGGTATCGCGTGTGCTGAATCACAGTGATACCGTCAAAGCCAAAAATCGCGAGCGTGTGCTACAGGCTATTAAAGAAAGCAATTATCAGCCCAACCTGCTGGCGCGTCAGCTGCGTACGGCACGTAGTTCGATGATTTTGGTGATGGTTTCCAACATTGCCAACCCTTTTTGTGCAGAGGTTGTTAAAGGCATTGAAGAGGAGGCGGAGAAGAATGGCTATCGCATTTTGCTGTGTAATTCCGGCTCGGATACAGCCCGCTCAAAATCGGCGTTGAAGCTCCTGTCGGGGAAAATCGTCGATGGCATTATCACCATGGATGCATTCTCAAAATTACCGGAACTGACTACGCTGATTGGCGATGCGCCCTGGGTTCAGTGCGCGGAATATGCTGACAAAGGCGCGGTTTCCTGCGTGGGGATTAACGATGTTGACGCCGCACAGTCGGTGATATCTCACCTGGTGGATAAGGGCTACCGACGAATTGCCTTAATCAATCATGACCTGAGTTATAAATATGCTCGTTTGCGCGAACGCGGCTATAAAGCGGCGCTGCATGCATTGTCGCTTGAATATCAGGCTGTGGAATATGCCAGTGAATTAAGTTCCAGTGCAGGAATTGCGGCGATGAAAACACTACTTGCCGCAGAGGTGAAACCCGACGCGGTGTTTGCCGTATCGGACACGCTAGCCGCTGGTGCGATGCGCGCTATTTTCGATGCCGGATTACAGATCCCGCAGGATATCGCCGTTGTTGGTTTCGACGGTACGGAACTGGCAGAAATGGTTTCTCCACAGCTTTCAACCATTGAGCAGCCCTCACGGGATATAGGCCGCAAAGCGGTAGGATTGTTGCTGAATAAAATAGAAAATCCTGACGCGCAGACGGAAAGGGTGATGATGGACTGGCGCTATATTTCACGCGCCAGTACCTGAGCTTTATCGCTGAAACGCGCCAGACAGCGCGCGAATATCGTTTCCGGTAGGCGACTGATGAATGCGCAAGCCAAACTCTTCGACTACGGCAAATATATGGTCGAAGATATCAGCCTGAATACTTTCATATTCCAGCCAGACCACCGTATTGGTAAAGGCATAAATTTCAATCGGTAAACCATGATCGTCTGGCGCAAGCTGGCGCACCATTAATGTCATATCTTTGCGAATACGCGGATGATGACGCAAATACTCATTCAGATAAGCGCGAAAGGTGCCAATGTTCGTCATCCGGCGGTGATTCAAGACCGATTCAGGCGCATCTAATTGCTGATTCCACTCGCTGATTTCCTGGTGACGTGTGGTTAAATACGGTTTCAGCAGGTGGGCTTTATGCAACCGCTGACGCTCATCCTCATCAAGAAAATGGATACTGGTGGCATCAATGCTGATGCTGCGTTTAATTCGCCGACCACCCGAAGCCGACATTCCGCTCCAGTTTTTAAAAGAGTCTGATACCAGTGACCAGGTTGGGATCGTGGTGATGGTGTTATCCCAGTTGCGCACTTTGACGGTGGTTAAGCCAATATCGATAACAGCACCGTCTGCGCCGTATTTCGGCATTTCCAGCCAGTCGCCAAGCTTTAACATATCGTTGGCGGAGAGCTGTATTCCGGCCACCAGTCCGAGAATTGGATCTTTAAATACCAGCATTAACACGGCGGCCATTGCACCCAAACCGCTTATCAGTATTGCCGGTGACTGGCCAATCAGCAGGGAAATCATCAATATTCCGACGAGGATTGCGCTGATTAGCTTGATGCCCTGGAATATGCCTTTTAGCGGCAGTTGCGACGCAGCAGGGAGTTTTTGTGACAGATTGAGAATAACGTCCAGCAGAGAAAACAGTGACAGCAGGGCGTACATCATGATCCACAGCTGTGCGCAGGTTACTAATATTTCTGCGGCTTCGCTGCCTTTCTGTAGCCAGAGTGCAGCCTGTATATTGACAATGATACCCTGCAGGGTGAATGCCAGCCGGTGAAATAACTTGTTCTGCGTGATGATTTGTAGCCACAGGCGGGAGCTGGCGTTGGCGCGCTTTTCAAATGCGCGTAGTACCACCCAGTGCAAAATAACGTGAACAATAATGGCGGTGATAAAAATAATGCCAAAAATCATCACCAGCGAGGTGGTGTGATTTATTTCAATGCCGAGTTCTTCTACCTGAGATATCAATTCCTGCATAATGTCTCCTTAATAAACAGCGGTCTATGATGACCGCTGTGCGGAGCTTATGCAAATGCGGAGGATTAGACTTCCGTCAGCGTCGTTTCCAGCGGCAGACGAGATTTCGGCAGCGCGGCGTTGAAATCTTCTACGCTGTGATGACCCACCGGAACCACCACTACGCTGGTGAAACCTTTCTCTTTCAGGCCAAATTCTGCATCCATGACTGCTGAATCAAAGCCTTCGATCGGCACAGCATCCAGACCCATCGCCGCAACGCCCAGCAGGAAGTTACCGACGTTCAGGTACACCTGTTTTGCCATCCAGTGGTTGTCATCTTTCAGTTCTTTGCGATGCATGTCGGCAAAGAAAGTGCGGCCTTTGTGGTTTGCGGCTTTCGCTTCAGGCGTGGCGAAACGACCATCGCTTTCTTCTTGATCCACCACGCGTTCCAGCCACGCATCGTCCATCGCCGTTTTGGCGCAGAACACCACGACGTGGGAAGCATCCAGCATTTTACGTTCGTTGAATACAAAGCCGCCGGCTGCGGATTTAGCCACACGCGCCTTACCTTCGTCAGTGCTGGCGACAATAAAGTGCCATGGCTGAGAGTTGGTGCTGGACGGGCTAAACTGCAGCAGCGTTTTTAATTTTTCGGCCTGCTCAGCGGTCAGTTTTTTATTCGGATCGAATGCCTTAGTGGAGTAACGTTTTAAGGCGACAGAAACAATATCCATAACTACTCCTGGTGATTTTTCATACCCTGCGGGTGCGTTTTGTTTCAGCAGGGTACAGGGTTAGCAGGAAAAAGATAAGACAGGAAAATGCAAAAACACTTATCGGGGTTAGCGATAAATCAACCTGGACGCAGGCGTTTTTGATCCCGCTTCGGCAAGCCGTCGACGACGCGGTGCCAGGAATCATTCACCAGCTCTGCCAGTAATGACTCGGTAATATCGTCACCAGGATAGACCGAGATCCAGTGCTTTTTATTCATGTGATAGCCGGGCTTAATGCTGGGATAGATCTGCTGGTTTAACAGTGATTTTTGCGGATCGGATTTCAGGTTAATAAGCGGCCGTCCGCGAAGCTCCGTGACCAGCATAAAAATTTTACCGCCAACCTTGAAGACATCGTATTCCGGGCCAAATGGCCAGCAGTGTTCGGTAAAAGGCAGTTCAAGCGCAAGGCGTTTCGCACAGGCAGGTAGGGTCTGGCCGTCCATTATTGTTCCTCGCGGGTCAGTGCTCGCCACATGGCTTCAAATCCCATCGAAATATAGTCATTTGCGCGGGCAGCGTCGCGGGCGGCGAACTCCATGGTGGTTTCTGCCAGAGAAAGAAACAGCGCGTCGCCAAAGGCGCGATATTCGTCAGACATAAACTCGGGTCGTACGGAACGATGACAAAGATCGCGCAGTTCCGGGAACATATCGTCAGCCTGCTGTTCTGTTTCTTTGCTGATTTTCTCGCTAACGGCTAACTGGCGAATCGTGCGATGCCCGCAGGTGTGGTTCAGGCCCCAGCTAATGTAGCTGTTCCAGATGTAGTGAGTCATGGATTTGGCATCGGTCACTGAGCGATCCAGATTTGCCATCATCGACTGACAAAGGTCTTGCTTTAAAAAGAGGTAAAGCTCGTTGATCAAATCATCTTTGGTTGCGAAATAGCGAAACAACGTTCCCTCCGCAACCCCTGCATTGCGGGCTATCACGGCGGTAGACGCCGCAATACCTGATTGTGCAAATGCTGTGGTTGCAGCTTCCAGTAATGCCAGTTTTTTGTCTTCACTCTTCGGACGAGCCACTACACTTTACCCTTAAGTCTGTAAAAAACATGATTGAATCACGGCGATTGCTGCGCCGCAACGGCGAATGTCAAAGATTGAAAATCATCTTGACGGAGAACTTTCGATTTCTATAATGAGTGCTTACTCACTCATAATCAAGAGTCAGTCGCGCAAACCAGCGGAAAGGGGGCGCGTTTAAGGTCAGGATATGAAGCGTCTCACAGTTTGTGTGGTTGTTATTATGCTTATTGCCGCAGCTGCAAGTTTACCGTTTGTACTCAATGCCGGGTTTGGTCAGGCACCGCAAGGGGCACAGCTGAGTCAGGTTGAACAGTCACCGCACTATCGTGATGGACAGTTTCATAACCAGGTGCCGACACCGGGCTATACCGGCAACAAAGGTATGCTGGCGGCCTGGTGGGAGTTTCTGGTCGCTAAGCGTGAAAATGCACGTCCAGCGCAGCCGTTACCTATGGTCGCGACCGATCTCGCCGGGCTTTCGCCGCAGCAGGATACCCTGGTCTGGCTGGGCCACTCTTCGTGGTATTTACAGCTGGCGGGTCAACGTATCCTGATTGATCCGGTGTTCAGCAATTATGCCGCACCGTTCTCGTTCCTGAACAAGGCCTTTGCCGGTGATTATCCATGGACTGCGCAGACGATGCCGGAGATTGATTTGCTCATCATCTCCCACGATCACTATGACCATCTGGATCTCGCCACTATCAAGGCGCTAATGCCAAAAATTAAGCGGGTGATTACACCGCTTGGCGTCGGGTCGCATCTGCGTTACTGGGGAATGCGCAGCGAGATAATCGAAGAACGGGACTGGAATCAGTCCGTCAGAGTGACGGATTCGCTGATCGTTCATGTGCTGCCTGCTCGTCATTTCTCGGGACGCGGTATCAAACGCAACCAAACGCTATGGGCGAGCTTCATGTTCGAAACGCCGGAGCAGAACGTTTATTACAGCGGCGATTCCGGCTATGGACCGCATTTTAAAGCCATCGGCGAGCAGTTTGGCTCTGTCGATTTGGCGATTATGGAGAACGGTCAGTATGACCAGGACTGGAAGTTTATTCACATGATGCCGGAAGAGACGGCGCAGGCTGCGGCAGATCTACATGCGAAGGCTGTGTTGCCAGGGCATGCCGGCCGTTTCGTTCTGGCGAAACATACCTGGGATGATCCATACAAACGACTGGCGCTTGCCAGCCGTCATCAGGATTACCGACTGCTGACGCCAATGCTGGGTGAACCGGTAATACTGTCCGAACCGGACCAACCGTTTACGGCCTGGTGGCAACAGGTGACTCAATGAATACAGGGGAGAGCATGATGACGATTTCTGCTCAGGTAATTGATACGATTGTTGAATGGATTGATGATAATTTGAATCAGCCATTGCGCATTGATGATATTGCACGCCATGCGGGATATTCCAAATGGCACCTGCAGCGTCTTTTTATGCAGTACAAAGGCGAAAGTCTTGGGCGTTACATCCGCGAGCGCAAGCTGCTGCTGGCGGCGCGCGATCTACGCGATACCGACCAGAAAGTGTACGACATCTGTTTGAAATACGGATTCGATTCGCAGCAGACCTTTACGCGTATTTTCACCCGTACGTTCAGCCAGCCGCCGGGAGCTTATCGCAAAGAAAATCATAGCCGAACGCATTAACAGCAGAGGGGTTCTCGCGGGCCTAATCCACCAGCGAGAACCAGCGCCGCCAGATGAAGCGCAGCACCAAATATTCAATCACGCCTAGCAGTAAAAACCACAGGCAAAACAGCAAAGTATAAAACTGATTGAGATCCATCAGATGAAAAATGGCGACGAGTTTTTGCGCCAGCACCAGGCCAAGCGAGGGGGCGGGCAGCAGCAGGCAAGACAAAAAAGCCAGTAGCAGGATCCCTGCGACAGTCATCAGTGATTCAAGCGGGTGTTTCATGACATTGTTAAACTTGAGTTAAAAAGCTATTGTCCGGGATCTCAGCGGGCAACGCAAATACCCACGCTTACAACCCCGCCCAAATCTCACAATGTTTTTTCACCAGGCCACTCAGTGACCCGCCTTCGGCGACAAAGTCACGCATGTTTTGTGCTTCATCATGACCATTTTTAACCTGCAGATGTATAGCTTCAATCGCGCTGGTTGCGCCCACTTTACCCGCAGAGGTAGCGATATTCTCCAGTAATCGCAATGTGTCTTCTGACAGGCGGCAGCCGTCGCCGGTATTGACGTCGGTGACGATTCCCGCCATACCAAAGCGACAGGCCTGAAAACGATTGAATTTATACAACAGGTAATCACGCTCATGGTGTTTGAACGGGCGTTTGGTGAGTAACCAGTGGGCGGTAGCCTGAATAAGTCCTGCCATATTGACCGCATGATCAAGGGTCAGCGGCGTATCCATTACCCGAACCTCTACCGTGCCAAAGTGCGGGCTGGGGCGGATATCCCAGTGTAAATCTTTAATGCTATCAATCATGCTGGTGTAAGCCAGTCGACGGAATAGCCCCTCGAATTCCTGCCAGTTATTCACCCATGGCATCGGGCCATTATCGGGAAATCCGGAGAAAATATTCAGGCGCGCGCAGGCAAACCGCGTGTCGGACGTCTGCATATAAGGTGAGGCGGCCGAGAGCGCAATAAAATGGGGGACAAATCGCGACAGGCCGTGTAGCAGGTAAATGGCATCATCGCCGTTTGCGCAGCCGATATGCACATGTTGGCCGAATACCGTCGCTTGCTGGATAAGATAGCCAAAATTTTCCAGGTTGCGCCGATAGCGTTCGTCATCGCAGACTTCCTGACGTTGCCATTTTTGAAATGGATGTGTGCCACCGCCACAAATGGCGAGGTGATGCTCTGCAGCAACTCGCATAATTATCTGCTGCATAGCGGACAATTCAGCATCAGCATGGTCGATATTTCGGCAAACTCCGGTCGCCATCTCCAGCATACTTTCGGTGATATCGTGCTTCACTTCTCCGGCGGTGAGCTGCGGTTTTACGGCGTCAATCAGCCGGGAAGAATCCTGACTCAGGTCGTAACCTGGCGGATTGACCACCTGCATTTCCAGTTCAATGCCTAACGTAAAAGGGTCGGAAACATGAAAATCAGGTAGTGGCATAAGGCTCTCTTCCGCGTTGATTTTTAATCAGTATAGAAGGACTGCTGATTTTCTGTTCGTCGTCAAAATCACCCTTGCGACGCTTTGAAGGTGTAATGGCCAGTGTTATAACTATTTTTTACTTCGCTACTGGGGTTGAATCGTGCCGGAAATAAATCTTTATGGGCAGACCGTCGGCGATGTCGTGCCGGACTGGAATGGCGTTGCCGTACTGCCACGGGAAACGCTGATAGGGCAATATTGTCGACTGGTTCCCTTGGATGCCGACAGCCATGCCGCCGATTTGTTTGATGCTTACGCGCAGGCGCCGGACGATCGCGACTGGACCTGGCTTGCAAGCTCTCGCCCCACAAGCGTCGAGGCCGCAGTTTGCTGGGTGCAGGGGAAAGTTACTGATGCATCTCTGGTTCCCTATGCCGTCATTGAACAGCGTTCAGGACGAGCTGTCGGACTGGTGTGCTTTATGGCGATTGAACGAGAGCACGGTTCGGTCGAAATTGGTCATGTGACCTGGTCACCGCGTATGAAAAATACGGTTCTTGGCACCGAAAGCATCTGGCTGCTGCTGCGCCAGGCATTTGCGTTGGGCTATCGTCGCGTGGAGTGGAAATGCGATTCTCTGAACACCGCTTCTCGACGGGCAGCGGAACGCCTTGGGTTTATCTTCGAAGGTCGCTTTCGCCAGAAGATTGTGCGCAAGGGGCGTAATCGCGACAGCGACTGGTTATCAATGATTGATAGCGAATGGCCCCAGTGTGACGCCGTGTTACAGCGCTGGTTGGCCGCAGGGAACTTTGATGAACACGGGCGGCAACGAAAAACGCTGGCTGCCTGTAGCCGCGAATAAATTAACGCCCGCAGCTAACAATGGCTGCGGGCGTATTGCTGTTTACCAACAGATAAATCCGCCATCTACAACCAGGTCTACACCGGTGCAAAATGAAGCGGCATCGCTGGCCAGAAAGAGTGCCGGGCCCGCCATCTCTTCCACTTTTGCCATGCGCTGAATTGGCGTCTGGCTTTCAAACTCCCGCGTCTGATGAACCATTTCCGGTCGAGTATTCATCGGCGTGGCGGTATATCCCGGGCTGATGGAGTTCACGCGTATTCCTTTTCCAATCCACTCCATCGCCAGGCTTTTCGACAGATGAATCACCCCCGCCTTAGCGCTATTGTAATGGGCTTGTTCAAGGCCTCGGTTAACAATAATCCCGGACATGGATGCGATGTTAATAATCGAGCCACCACCGGATTCCAGCATCAGCTCGGCTTCGGCTTTACAGGAATTCCACACGCCAGTGAGGTTAATGTCGATAACGCGCTGCCACTGCTCGCTTTCCATTTCCAGCGCAGGGTTGGCGTTGGCAATGCCTGCGGCATTGACCGCAATATCCAGACGACCAAAGCGTTCCTTCGCCAGGGCTACCGCGGCGCGAAGGTCGCTAAGCTGGCGGACATCGCCCGTATAGAGCGCAGCCTGGGCGCCAATAGCGGTGATAGCATCAACGGTCGCGTTCAGCCCGCCGTCTTCGCGCAAATCAAAACAGATCACGTGCGCGCCCGCGCTGGCAAGTGCGCAGGCGATAGTCTGACCGATGCCGCTACCTGCGCCAGTAACGAAAGCGACGCGCCCCTCAAGATTAAACAGTTGTTGAGCAAAATCTTTTGTAATCATAGTGATGACTCTCTTAACAGATACCCTGGTGGGCATTAAGACATAATCAGGCCGCCATCGATGTTGATGGTTTGTCCGGTGAGATAACGCGCATCGTCAGAGGCGAGAAAAGCGACCAGTCCGGCGACATCCTCAGGTTTGCCCGCGCGTTTCATGGGGATGCCTTTAACCCATTCCGCCATCAGTTCACCTTTGCCATAGCGTTTTTCATCTGTGCTGAGAATTTCGCCCCAGACACGATCGTTGTAATCCCACATTTCGCTTTCGATTATCCCTGGGCAAAAGGCGTTGACGGTGATATTCCACGGTGCCAACTCATGCGCCAGGCTTTGCGTAATACCAATTACGCCCATCTTGCTGGCGGCGTAGTGTGGGGTATAGATGAAACCCTGGCGTCCCTGACCGGAAGAGGTATTAATCAGACAGCCCTGGTTTTGCTTAACCATATATTTTGCTGCTTCCCGACAGCAGAGCCATACGCCAGTGGTATTTACGGCGAGGACTTTTTCGAAATCGGCTTTCGGCATGCGGTCGAAATAGTCGATGGTGATAACACCCGCGTTTTGAATCGAGACATCAATGGTGCCGAAGCGCGCTGCGGCCTGCTCGTACAGAGATTGCACCTGCGCCTCATTGGTGACATCCACCTGCAAAGATAAAATATCTGCCTGATAGCGCTGACGAAGCTGTTCCGCTGTTTCGTGGACGCGCTCTGCATTAGATACCATCACCAGGTTTGCGCCGTCGCGGGCAAAACGTTCGGCGATACCTGCGCCAATCCCTCGACAAGCACCAGTGATGACAATTGTCTTACCATGAAAATCACGTTGCATATTTTTATCCCCTGTATAGGCCGGGCAAAAGATGCCCGGCGGAATGTTGCTGCTTAACTGGATACGGTATTTACTGAAGGTGCTGCCGCCAACTTTTCTTCATGGCGACGCATAAGAATGACTTTGTTCTGCAGCTTTTGCTGGAACTGATCGACAACAACGGCGGTGACGATAACCACACCTTTGATAACCATCTGCCAGAAGTCGCTGACGCCCATCATCACCATGCCATCGGCGAGGAAGACAATTACGAAGGCACCGATAATGGAGCCGGAGACGCGTCCGCGTCCTCCCGCGAGCGCAGTTCCGCCCAGCACAGTTGCGCCAATGGCATCCATCTCAAACATATTGCCGGTCATCGGATGTGCGGTTTGCAGTTGTGAAGCCACAATCAGCCCAACAAAAGCGGCACACAGGCCGGAAAAGGCGTACACAAAGATCTTCGCTTTTACGATAGGGACACCCGCCAGACGTGCGGCTGACTCGTTCCCTCCAATCGCGTAGATATAGCGGCCAAGTGGGGTTTTGGTGGTTACCCAGTAGCCCAGCAGCAGGAAGGCAATCATCAGCCAGATAGGGAGATAAATCCCCAACAAAGTACCTGAACCCAGCGTGGCAAAACCGGTATTGCCCAGCGCGTCCATGCCGTTAAGATTTGGGTAAGTGCTGCCGTCGTTAAACAGAAGAGCAGATCCTCTGGCAACGTACATCATGCCGAGCGTACAGATAAACGGCGCAACGCCGAAACGCGTGATGACGGCACCGTTGACAAAACCAACGACAACGCCGAAGAGGGCAACACAGATTATGACCTCTGGTACGTTGAAGAAGATGATGTTGCCACCCCAGATGGGCAGACCGTTGGTAAGCAAGGCGCCTGCAACCATGCCGCAAATACCCGCTACCGCCCCGACGGACAGATCGATACCGCCAGTGAGTATCACCAGCGTCATACCAATTGCCAGTAAGCCCGTGATGGCGACGTGCTGGGTCATGATCAACAGGTTAGAGGTGGTCAGGAAATTAGGTACCATCACGCTAAAGAATGCGATAACCAGCAGCAGTGCGATAAACGTTCTGGCCTTCAGGAGGTACATATAAATCATATATTTCTGGTTCATGATGGATTCCAGCCTGATTAATCTTGAGGTGTAGAAGCCGCGATTAATGTCTCGCGGGTAACCGCATGACGGGGGACATCAGCGGTGATTCGGCCATCGGCCATCACCAGAATGCGGTCCGCCAGCGCCATCACTTCGTCCAGCTCTGATGAAGAGAACATCACCGCCAGCCCTTGCTGCGCCATTTTGCCAATAAGGTGATACACGTCGGTTTTCGCACCCACATCAATGCCTCGGGTGGGCTCATCAAGGAAAACCACCTGCGGTTGCGTCATCAATGCCTTACCCAGCACCACTTTTTGCTGATTACCGCCGCTTAATGAGGTGATAGGCAGTTCGGGATCGCTCACTTTGATAGCCAGTTGCTGGATCATTGCCTTCACACTGGACTGCTCTTTGTGCGGGTTCAGCCATTTCCAGGCACGGCGAAAGCCTTGCAGGCTGAAGTCAGACAGCGTCATGTTGGACTGAATCGACATCATCTGAACAACGCCTTCGCCCTGACGGTCTTCAGGCACCAACGCCAGCCCCTTTTTAAGACGTGACTGAAAATGGGCTTTATCAATGCATTCGCCGTTAAGCTGCACGCTCCCACTCTGGCAGGGCATAAGTCCCACCAGACCTTTGAACAGTTCCGTGCGTCCAGCGCCCAGCAGACCATAGATTCCGATGACTTCGCCTTTACTGAGGCTAAACGTCACGTCATTAAGCTTATAGCCGCCGCTCGGATGAAGGGCTGTGAGACCCTGTACGGATAGAACCGTTTCACCTTTTGGTGCGGGTTGATAATCAAAATGTTTTTTCTTGTCACCCACCATTTGTTCAATGATCCACGGAATACTGGCATCATTGACTGGGCGTTCGCTGATAAAACGACCGTCGCGGAAAATCGTGATGTAATCACCAATTTCCATCAACTCTTCCAGACGGTGAGATATATAGATGATGGTGACACCGCGCCGTTTAAGTTGCTCAATGACGTTAAACAACACTTTCACCTCAGACTGGCTGAGTGCGGAGGTTGGTTCATCCATGATTAAAACGCGGGTATCTTTGGAGAGCGCACGAGCAATTTCGACCAGTTGCTGATGACCGATCCCTAGTTCCTCCAGAGGTGTATACGGATCAACATCCAGCTCGAGTCTTTCCAGTAAGGATTTTGCTAGTGCGTATTGGTATTTTTCGTTGATTTTCCCTTTTTGAAAGAACTCGTTAGCCATGAAAATATTATCCATGACATTCATGTTTGGGAATAAATTCAACTCCTGAAAAATAATGCTGATACCCAGTTTTTCGGCCTGATGGGTCGAATTTAATGTGACGGGTATGCCATCCATAATAATTTGTCCGGAAGAGGGACTTTCGACACCAGCAAGCATTTTCATCATGGTGGACTTACCCGCACCATTTTCTCCGATCAGCACGTTTACTTTATTCCGATATACCCGGTAGTTGACGCTATCTAATGCCACTACCCCAGGGTAAACACGCGATAAATCGTGTGTTTCGATAATAACTTCAGATTCGACGGAATGAGGAGTGACGATATCTTGCTGCTGCATGTTATTGTCCTCCTACAGATTCAATTTTCGCTGGTGTAATAACCGGGATGGATTTTGGTATCTCCCACTCAGAAAAAACACCATAAACGTGTACTGATTCTCCGGTTTTAAGCTGCGCAGATTGGATCATCTTTATTGCTTGTTCGTTAATTCCTCGACCATATTCACCAAATAATACCTGGTCATTGAAATCACTATAACTTGTGCCTTTAAAGGCATCGCGTAATTGTGTGCCGCGCAGCGTCGGACCAATCTGCACAATAATGCTGTTGCCGCTTTTATCGGCGATAGTCATTTTTCCACTACGAGAGGCGGTATCAAGATTGCTAATTTTTCCTTCTACTTGTACGTAAAAGATGCAGGGATTCTCTTCCTGAGAACGGTAGCCGAGATTTTTACAGGCGCTATCAAAATCTTTTTCAGCATGCAAGGCCATTAATAAATCGGCCACCGGACGAGCCTGCCCGACAATTTGCGGAACAATTTTGTTTTGCCACGTTTGATCAATATTGGCCATGTGTGGATTCGGTGGCGACTTGAGGTCCGCAAGTTCCTGCTGCGAGACGATGCGGCATCCGCCCACGGTCAACAAGGCCAGCGCAAGCCAGGCTTTTTTAGACATAATGTTCTCCTCTGCGCCTCCTGAGAGGCGCAACAACCCGGGATCAGGACTTGATATTGAAATCCTGCACTTTATCTGCGTTTTCTTTAGTGATAAGAATTCCGCGGAACATGACGCGTTGCTTTTCGGGTTTTATGCCTTTTTGCAGGTAGTTATCCAGATCGGTAACCCCTTGTGCTGCGATAGCCTGAGCCTGGAGCATGACGGTTGCCTGTAGAGTGCCTGCTTTCACCGCATCACGTTCGTCGTTGCTGCCGTCGATACCGACCACTACCACGTCGCTGCGGTTCGCCGCTTTTAATGCAGCAATAGCGCCCAGTGCAACAGGACCGTTACCGCAGATGATACCTTTCACGTCCGGGTGGGCCTGTAGGATGCTGTCCATAATACGTTTACCGTCGATAAGCGTACCTTTGGCATCCTGTCTGGCGACACTAACCATATCCGGGAACTGATCAATAACCTGGTGGAAGGATTTGGAGCGCGTAACACAATTATTATCCGCAAGGTTACACGTCAGTTCAGCATATTTACCTTTTTCGCCCATCTTCTCGACGAAAATATTTGCAACTTCGGAACCCGCCTGGAAGTTATTGTGGGTAATTTGCACCAGTGCAACATCATCAACGGGAATTTCACGGTTGATTAATATGACGGGAATTCCAGCTTTTTTCGCTTTTTCAATTGCCGCGACGCTGGCCGTTGAATCTGCATTATCCAGAACGATACCCTGGACTTTTTTGCCGATTGCCGTATCAATCAATTCATTCTGTTTTTTCACATCTTCACTGTGCGACAAAATTGTGGTTTTGTAGCCCAGTTCCTTGGCTTTTTCACTGGCACCTTTTGCTTCTGAGGCGTAATACGGGTTATCCAGTGAATTCACCATAATCATGATTGTCCCTTTTTCCGCTGCATGAGCAGTAAAAGACAAAGCAGTCAGGGTTGCAGCAGTTAACAGCGTTAAACGTAATTTCATGACAATGTTCTCTCTGTGTTGTTATTGTCGGGTACGGTGAAACAACGTAAAGCTTGAATTTCTTATGGTCCGGTGTCCTCCTGTATATGTGGTAAATAACGTCGCGCGTTTTCCCAGGTGAGGCATCAGGCGGACGGGGCCGGTTTCCATAATGTTCTGTTTACCGCATGGCGCCATTCCTGCCATCTTTTTTGCAACCGATGGTGGCGATCCATGTCGGGTTGAAATGTGCTATGTACGGTTAAAAAAGCTTTTAAATCAGTCAGTGAGCCAGGGTAAAGCGCTTTACGCGCCAGTAATGCCGCGCCAATGGCGGAAAGTTCTGGCACATCGCTACGCATAACCGGATAACCAAGCAGATCTGCCTGATATTGCATTAGCCAGTCGTTTTTGGTGGGGCCACCGTCAACCATTAATGCAGTTAACTTGAAATCATCGTGCTGCTGCATGGCAACTACAACATCGGCGATTTGATAGGTAATCGACTCAAGTGCGGCACGAATGAGATGTGCTCGTTTAACTCCCCGACTGAGTCCGCAGATGACTCCACGGGCACTGTCATCCCACCACGGTGCGCCAAGCCCGGTCAGTGCTGGCACAAAATAAACGCCGAGGGTTGAATCAACGGAGGCGGGAAGGGTGTTGAGTTCGTAGGTCAGTTCGGCATCCGAAAGTTCGCTCAGACCCGTACTGTCTGCCATCCATGCCACCGCATCACCCGTGTGCGGGATATTGCCTTCCAGTCCGTATATGATGCTGTTTCCATCGTGCCAGGCGATGGTTGTAGCCAGTGCGTCAATATCGCATTGGGCTGATTTGACCGGCGCCATCACCGATGACCCGGTACCGTAAGTTGCTTTAACGCATCCCATTTCGCCAAGAGCATGGCCAAACAGAGCGGCATGTGAGTCACCCACCATCGACATCACAGGAATGCCGTCTGGGATGCCATTGAGTCCACGAGTATGACCAAATAATCCACTGGAGGGTTTTATTTCCGGTAAGGCGGCGCGCGGAATGTGGAAGAGTGCCAGCATGGCTTCATCCCACTCTCCAGAGTGCAGGTTTAGCAACTGTGTGCGGGCGGCATTGGAATAGTCACAGCAGAAGGCTTCACCAGCGGTTAAATTCCATAGCAACCAACTGTCGATCGTTCCCAGGCAAATTTGTCCCTGCGCAGCCAGCTGTGGGCCATCGGTCACGGATTCCAGTAGCCAGCGCATTTTTGATGCGGAGAAAAGTGGTGCGATTGGCAGACCAGTGGTTGATTTTATTAGTTGTTCTTTATTTTCATGCCGCAGTTCCTCGCAGTAAGCCGCACTGCGCGTACATTGCCAGGTGATTGCGGAATTTAGCGGTCTGCCAGTCTGGCGATACCAGCCTATGGCGGTTTCACGCTGATTACTGATAGCCAGTGCTGCGACGTTTTCAGCACCAACATGATTCACAGCTTTGGCAATGACACCAATAGAAGCATCAATCAACACCTCGCCAGATTGTTCAACCCAGCCATCCCGAGGGGTCTGAATCGCCAGTGGCTGAGAAAACTTTGCCACCACATTGCCCTGTGCATCAAGCGCAACCGCTTTGGCGTTAGTTGTGCCTTCATCCAGCGCAATGATGAACTCTTTCTTCGCTGCACACATAGATTATCTCCTGAGTCACATTGCGTCCCGGTTTGGAGGATAAAGCCCCCTCATTGTCGCGTCATTACTACATCAGGCCTGGCTGTGACATCGCTTTTCAATTATTGAATATATATTCGATAGTGATTATTTATTTAATACCTTAGCCACAATCTTTCCGTTGGGCTACAGAAAAAATCATCAATTGTGCTGAGAATCACACTTACACAGACGGGACAATAACAGAAAAAAGAGTAAATTAAGGCGAGGTGAAACCATTCAGTCTATTGAAATATATGGATTTTAGTCACAGCCTTTGCTTTTTATCTTTCGTGCAAAGGCTATCAGCGAATTGAGGATCAGGAGGTGACCAGCATGCGGGCCGTAGGATAGTCGGTAATGAGCACGTCGATATAACCTCCGTTCAACGCCCCTTTAATTGCCGCGACTTTGTCTGTACCGCCAGCAAGCGCCACGACATTCGGGCATTTTTTTACCTTGTCCAGGGCCATGCCAATCACTGGATCTTCGTCATCTTGCAATACCGGCTGGCCCTTGTTGTCGTAGTAATGCAGGCAAATGTCTCCGACCGCGCCGCGATCTGCCAGTACCTGCAACATATCTTCGTGGTAGTAGTTGCCTGATGTTTTCAGCAATTGGGACGGTTCGAGGATCCCGACGCCAACAATGGCGATGTCTACATTATCAAAGCGTGAAATCACATCGGCGACATCTTTGCTGGCAACGAGACGGTTTTTCTCTTCAACCGAGCCTTCGATACTCTGCGAAGGAAGCAGCCAGGCTTCACAATTCAGATGTTGTGCCAGCGTCTGCGTCAGAATTGTGGCCTGTACGTTGCCGTTGGGACCCACGCCGCCCAACAATTGAATTACGCCGCCGGCCTTCAGGTTCTGCGTATGGACTTCATCCACCATCGCTCGGATAGTCGAACTCCATGAGGAAACGCCCACCAGATCTTTGGGGCGCAGCCTGGTTTCCAGATAGTGGGCTGCGGCAGAACCAATGGCGCGTTTGATGGTGTGGTCGCTGGCATCCTCTTCGGTATCAACCACAATGGCCTGCTTAATGCCGTAACGTTCCTCGATCCCTTTTTCAAGATTCAGGAAGATATTTGAGGGCTGGACAACGCTGATTTTCACCACCCCTTCTTTCTGACAGCGGGTGATGGCGCGGGAGATAAACGACTGAGAAAGCGAGAGAAGTTGAGCAATATCGGACTGTTTGCGTCCTTCAAGATAGTAAAGGGTAGCGATTTTAACCAATAGCCGTTGTTCGTCCTGCTTAGCCATATATTTCCTCGAAAATCATTTACGTACCGCCATTATCTTAATGCGTTTTATCATACGCGAAAATTGAAGACAGGTAAGTGTGATAAAGCTCTAACTTTAACCAATCCTCCAAAACAGCTATGGACAAATACGAAAATTAGGTTGCATAATTGAATAAAGAATCATTTGTGAATATATATTCATGATGGTTACAGGTCAACTTATTATTACCAGCGTCAGTGTGGTCGCGGTAAGGAGGCAGAATGTTCCTGAGTATGATACAACGGCGTAAGCCTGAAGATGTGACGTATGGGAAATTCTGGTTTTTTTAGTCCCATGCGGAATAAATATTCCATATTGAAAATAAATTCAGAGGTGCTAAATGAATCCCTGGAACTATGATATCCAGACTCTTGAGCGCAAAGCGCGGGCGGTTCGCCGTCACATTGTTAGATTAAATGCTAACAGCCCTGCGGGTGGGCATACTGGTGCGGACTTGTCTCAAGTTGAGCTGTTGACGGCACTCTATTTTCGTATACTCAATGTCGCTCCGGAGCGTATCGCTGATGAGGCTCGGGATATCTACATCCAGTCTAAAGGTCACGCGGTAGGCTGTTACTACTGCGTTCTGGCGGAGGCGGGTTTTTTTCCCGTTGACTGGCTGGAAACCTATCAACATGCCAATTCACATCTTCCCGGACACCCGGTGCGCCAGAAAACGCCGGGTATTGAGCTGAATACCGGTGCTCTGGGCCACGGTTTACCTGTTGCGGTGGGACTGGCTCTGGCTGCGAAGAAAAGTAACAGTTCACGCCGCATCTTTTTAATCACAGGCGATGGCGAACTGGCCGAAGGAAGTAACTGGGAAGCGGCGCTGGCTGCTGCTCATTATGGCCTCGATAACCTGATCATTATTAATGACAAGAACAATCTTCAATTAGCCGGACCGACTCGCGAAATCATGAATACCGATCCGCTTGCCGCAAAATGGCAGGCATTTGGTATGACGGTGACTGAGTGTCAGGGGAATGATATGGCGTCGGTTGTCGCCACGCTGGAAGGACTTAAGCAGGATGGCAAACCTAACGTCATCATTGCCAATACCACGAAAGGCGCGGGTATATCTTTTATCCAGGGGCGCCCTGAATGGCACCATCGGGTGCCAAAAGGTGAAGAGATCGAACTGGCTCTGGAGGAATTAAAAGATGAGTAATGCAGAACACCTCGCGAACGTCATGGTTCAGGCGTTCATTGATGCAGTGGAACAAGGTGTTGACCTGGTGCCGGTCGTAGCGGACTCGACATCAACCGCGAAAATTGCTCCTTTTATAAAGCAGTTTCCCGGTCGCCTGGTCAACGTAGGTATTGCCGAACAAAGCATGGTTGGAACGGCGGCAGGACTTGCACTTGGCGGTAAGGTCGCCGTCACCTGTAACGCTGCGCCATTTCTTATCTCCCGTGCCAATGAGCAAATTAAAGTCGATGTTTGCTACAACAATACCAATGTGAAGCTATTCGGTCTTAATGCTGGTGCCAGCTATGGCCCGCTGGCGAGCACTCACCATTCGATCGATGATATTGCCATTATGCGAGGCTTCGGCAATATCCAGATTTTCGCCCCATCTTCGCCACGAGAGTGCCGACAGATTATCGATTATGCGATTGGCTATCAGGGACCGGTATATATTCGTCTTGATGGAAAAGCTCTGCCGGAACTTCATGACGAGAGTTACCGTTTTGTTCCGGGGGCGGTGTTGACGCTGCGTGAGGGGGAGCATGTGGCGCTGGTGGCAACGGGCTCGACAGTTCATGAAATTGTTGATGCCGCCGCGCTGTTAGCTGACGCGGGAATTCAGGCGAAGGTGGTCAGTGTGCCTTCAATTCGCCCCTGCGATACCAAAGCCCTGTTATCTGCGTTACAAGGCTGTAAAGCGGTGATTACCGTGGAAGAGCATAATATTAATGGCGGGTTGGGAAGCCTGGTGGCCGAAGTGCTGGCAGAGGCCGGAATGGGGGCAATTTTGAAGCGTTTAGGCATCCCGGATGGGGAGTACGCGGCGGCGGCGGATCGAGGCTGGTTACGCCAGCACCATGGCTTTGACGCCGCAGCCATCGCGGCTCTGGCCCGCGAACTGCTTTGAATTCTATACTGTTGCCAGTGTGATTACAGCGTTGTCCGAAAAACGCCATTGCACACGATACGTTTGGTGGTGCGCGCGGAGGATCATCTGGTTACGCTGTAACACCACGATTTGATATTGCGTAAACCCGGCGTCTGCTTGTCTTGATGTCCGGGTTGCTTTAAAAGCGCTCTCTTTGGCGGAAAACGCCAGGGTGAGCGCCTGTTCAATAGACAAGCCGCTGTTTGCCAACAATTCTTTCTCAGCATGAGTGACAATGCTACTTGCCAGTTCGGTTGCCGTTTGTGGCGTAAAAATGGCTTCTATGTCAATACCCACCGGCTGTCTTGATACCACCGCCAGCGCAGTTGATGCGCTATGGCTGATACTGCCAAACAGCCCCTGCGGCCATACCGGTTGGCGTTGTGTACCGATGCCGGGTACCGTTTTAAGGCCAAATTCGCGCAAAGCGTGTACTGCGGCAATACGCCCTGCTAAGTGCTCAGCTTTACGCTTACGTCCACAGGATTGAAGCTGAGAGTGGTGGGGGAGCCAGAGCAGGTCGTGCTCATGGAAGCTGTCGGGATCGAACTCGACAATGTGCAGCGTGTGGTCTGCGAAAGTGAGCGGTGTGTGCGTGGTGTGCATCATAGTTATGATTTCCCTCTCCCCGCAGCGAGGAGAGGGAAAGCGTTATCAGAAGTGTGTGTTAACGCTCATGAACCACGTCCGACCCGGTTCGTTATAGGTGTACGCGCCAGCGCCCGCCATATAATAGCCAGTCTTGTTGTCGCTGGTGGTCTGGGCATTACCTTCACGCCACAGACGTTTGTCGAAGACGTTATCCACGCCGCCGGTCAGGCTGACGTTTTTCGTCACATCCCAGGTCGCGCTCAGGCCGACGATGCTGTACGGACTCACTTCCTGGGCTGAACTGCCGGTCACTGGTTTACCCTGGTAATCATATTTCTTCGGCTGCTGTTTGCCGTACCAGGTAAAGGTGGATTGCAGTGACAAATCCTCACGCGCCTGCCAGCTCAGCGTTGAGTTCAGCGTGTATTCAGGAATAATCGACAAGCGTTCGCCGGTCTCTTTATTCTTACTTTGCAGCATGTAAGTGATGTTGTTGGTCCAGGTAACGGTTTCGCTAACCGGTACGTTTAACGTCCCTTCCAGGCCTTCCACCACCGCTTTAGGTACGTTTTCCCACTGATAGATATCGGTGTAGGTTGTTGTTTCTTTACCCGTAGTCGGGTTTTTCTGGGTAATTGACGTTCTGCTTAGCGGTACAGTCCCCGCTTCGATCTTGTTACGGTAATCGTTGCGGAACCAGGTGACGCCGGCCAGCCAACCGTCACGTTTGAACTCCAGACCAATCTCTTTGTTGATACTGGTTTCGGCCTTCAGGTCATCGTTGCCCATCATGTAGCAACCAATGCCCGTCGCAGATCCGGTGGCATAGCAGCCCTGGCCTTTGCTGTACAGAATATAGTTCGGGTTAGTCTGGTACAGGCTAGGTGCTTTATAGGCCCGTGCGATACCCATTTTCAGCGTAAAGTCGTCGCCCAGACCTTGGGACAGGTTCAGGGACGGGCTCCAGTTGTCGCCAACGACGCTGTGGTGGTCGAAGCGCAGACCCGGCGTCAACATGGTGCTGTCGGTCAGCTCCATGTTATTTTCAGCAAACAGGGAGAAAATTTCAGCTTGCGAATACGGGCTACGATCGGTGCTGCTGGCACCAGGTATGTTCCCGCCCATAAAGGTCTGGGTATTGGAACTCATGTCTTTCATACGCTGCTGGTTCCATTCGGTACCGAGCGTCAGGTTCTGGTTAACTAACAGGTCGAATGGAATGCTAATTTCGCTGTGCAGGGTGACATCCGCCAGGTCAGTGTCGGTAAATTGATTACTGTTAAATAACCCTTCAAGGCCACCTGCCAGACCTTCACCCAAACGGGAGTTACGGGTGTGTTCGTATTGCGCCCAGTTGCTGGTGGTAATGCCGTTGTCCCAGCCGCCGTTCCACGTCAGCGCATAGTTCTGGCGGTACATACGGTTGGTTTCTTTACCGTAGTATTTTTTCACCAGTCCGTTGGTTTTGTTATCGTTGTTGGTGTTTTGGGTGTCACCCGCATACAGGTTGCCCTGACGGCTGTAGCCAGCTTCAAACTCCAGCGATTGCATTGGGGCAAAATCCCAACGCAGCAGGCCGTTGATATCTTTGTTTTTTACCCCTTCACGACCCGCAGGCATCGTATCTGCGTAATCGCCCGTACGTGTTGACTGGTGACCGTCGTTAATGTCCCAGGCATCGGCCTGGGTTTTGTCGAGGTTACCGTTCAGGCGGAAGCTGAAATCTCCGCCCAGCGGTCCATTCAGACTAAAGTTGGTACGCTTGGTTGAACCTTCCTCTTTGTGTTCCGGGGCGTTGAAATAGGTATTCCAGGAACCATGCCACTCATCGCCGCCTTTCTTGGTGATGATATTCACCACACCGCCAGCTGCGCCATTGCCATAGCGTGCTGCGGCAGGACCGCGCAGCACTTCAATACGTTCAATCATTTCCGGAGCAACCCAGGCGGTATCGCCGCGGGTATCACGCTCGCCGCGCCAGCCCTGGCGTACGGAGTTACGGCTGGTAACCGGTTTACCGTCGATCAAAATCAGGGTGTTTTCTGGCCCCATGCCGCGAATATCGATCTGGCGGTTGTTGCCGCGCTGACCGCTGGTTGAGTTGCCGGTCAGGTTAACGCCAGGCATGGTACGGATGATTTCCGACACATCGCGAGCGGGAGGGTTCTTACGAATTTCATCAGCGGTAATGGTTGAAACACCCGGCGCCTGCAGGTTCTGCTGGGCGGCGGTAACGACGATGGTGTCTTCATGAGAGACAGCGACGCTATCGGTTTGATCTTCTGCCATTGCTGGCAGGGCTACCCCGTAAATCCCTAAATTGACCAATAAGGCCAGTGAATGAATCTTGTTGTTCATTGTATGTCCTGCTGTTCTTTTAGCCACGAGTACCAATGTGCCGTGGTGCGGCATTTGGCCTGATGTCGCCCGCATCTGCGTAAACTATCCATTCCAGAAAAAGTACGCAGCGCCAGGTCGGTTTATAAGTGGTGAAAAACTGTACGCGCTTCCCACAGCGCGACAATACGCTATTGCAAATGCAAATAGTTATCAATAATATTATCAATATATTTCACGCTAGATCATAAAATTTCACAATAAACATGGGGTTATGGCTGTGACGACGTTAAAGATGGGAAGCGAGGCGTGGTGGCAGTCGAAAAAAGGCCCGGAGTGGGAGCGTGAAGACAACGGAAATTATCGGGTAACCTTCTGGTGGCGTGACCCACGGGGAACGGAAAAAGAGTCAGCCATTCATCGCGTTTGGGTTTATATCACCGGCGTCACCGACCACCATCAAAATGCCATCCCTCAGTCGATGCGACGCATTGATGGAACAAATGTTTGGTGCTGGAGTGTTTCCCTCAGCGCCAACTGGCGTGGCAGCTACTGTTTTATCCCAACAGCACGAAACGATATCTTCTCCTCGCTGGCGGCGGACGCTGCGCCTGACCGAAGCATCCTGCGTGAAGGCTGGCGGCAATTGCTGCCGCAGGCCATTGCCGATCCCCTTAATCCGCAGAGCTGGCGGGGCGGTCGTGGCCACGCGGTGTCTGCGCTGGAAATGCCGGAGGCACCCGTACAGCCTGGATGGGATCGACCTGAAAACCCAGATTCACCCGCAGTTTGCCTGCAATGGCATAGCGCCAGGCTCGGCAATACGCGTCGCGTATGGGTGTTTACCACCGGTGATGCTCAACCCGAAACGCGTCCGTTGGCTATCCTGCTGGATGGGCAGTTTTGGGCACAGAGTATGCCGGTCTGGCCTGCGTTGACTTCACTCACGCATCGCGGACACCTTCCTTCTGCCGTTTATATTCTGATTGATGCCATTGATACGGCTCACCGCAGCCATGAGCTACCGTGTAATGCGGATTTTTGGTTGGCGGTGCAGGAGGAGCTATTACCACTGGTGAAGACAACGACCGCGTTTAGTGACGATCCGCAGCGCACCGTGGTGGCTGGGCAAAGTTTTGGCGGGTTGTCATCGCTGTATGCCGGGCTGAACTGGCCCGCGCGCTTTGGCTGTGTGCTTAGCCAGTCCGGTTCTTACTGGTGGCCGCATCGTGGTGGTCATCAGGACGGGGCGATCGTCGAGCAACTGAAGACCGGGACCGTCAGCGCTCAGGGGCTGCGTATTGTCCTGGAAACGGGGATCCGCGAGCCCATTATTTATCGCGCTAATCAGGCGTTATATGCCCAGTTACCTTCTGCACCACAGTCTATTTTCTGGCGTCAGGTTGATGGCGGACACGATGCGCTTTGCTGGCGCGGCGGTCTGATGCAAGGGCTAATGACGCTCTGGCAACCGCTTACCGACACGATTTAACCGGACGATGTTCCACGACAGGAGTTGAGTATGGAATTCAGTAACCCCTTCGATAATCCGCAGGGCCAGTTTTACATTCTGCAAAATCCCCAACGTCAGTTTAGCCTTTGGCCGCAGCAGTGCTCGCTTCCTGCTGGCTGGCAAATTGCTTGCGAACCTCAATCCCAGGAAGCCTGCCAGCAATGGCTGGATGCAAACTGGACCACGCTGACGCCAACGAACTACGTCGATGTGCAGGAGGCTCCATGACTCAGCGTTTACCGTTAGTGGCGGCTCAGCCGGGGATCTGGATGGCGGAAAAACTCTCCACATTGCCCTCGGCGTGGAGCGTGGCGCACTACGTAGAATTAACTGGCGAACTGGACGCGTCGTTGCTGGCGAAAGCAGTTGTGGCTGGCCTGGAGCAGGCCGATACTCTGCGGATGCGGTTTAGCGAAGATAACGGTGAGATCTGGCAATGGGTGGATTCTGCGCTCGCCTTTGCGCAACCTGAAATTATCGACCTGCGCGAAAAAGCCAATCCACATGAGGCGGCGCGTGCGTTGATGCAGGCAGACCTGCAGCAGGACATACGTGCTGATGGCAATAAGCCGCTGGTTTTTCACCTGCTTATACAGGTGGGAGAAAAGCGTTGGTATTGGTATCAGCGTTACCATCATTTGCTGGTCGATGGCTTCAGTTTTCCAGCCATTACCCGCCAGATAGCCGCAATTTATCGCGCATGGCTACACGGCGAGCCTACGCCTGACTCGCCTTTTACGCCGTTCGCCGAGGTGGTGGAAGAGTATCAACAGTACCGTCAAAGCGATGCCTGGCAACGCGACGGCGCTTTCTGGCGCGAGCAGCGAAAGCAACTCCCGCCTCCTGCCTCGCTGTCGAACAATCCGTTGCCGGGACGATCGGCCAGCGCGGATATTATTCGTATGAAGTTAACCGCGCCTGAAGGGGCGTTTCGTCGGCTTGCGGCACGTATGCCTGACGTTCAGCGTGCGGATCTGGCCCTCGCGCTGGTGGCATTGTGGCTGGGACGTTTATGCAGCCGAATGGATTATGCCGCCGGGTTTATCTTTATGCGGCGTATGGGGTCGGCGGCGTTGACCTCCACTGGACCGGTTTTAAACGTACTGCCATTTGGTGTGAGGCTGGATGCGGCAGAAAGCTTGCCTGCACTTGCACAACGACTGGCCGGACAGTTGAAGAAAATGCGTCGGCATCAACGTTATGATGCCGAACAAATCGTTCGCGACAGCGGGCGTGCAGCCGGTGCCGAGCCGCTGTTTGGCCCGGTGCTGAACGTGAAAATATTCGACTATCAGCTGAATATTCCCGGCGTTCAGGCACAAACCCACACGCTGGCGACAGGGCCGGTGAACGATCTTGAGCTGGCGTTATTCCCGGATGAAAACGGTGGGCTGAGTATTGAAATTCTGGCCAATAAACAGCGCTACGATGCAGAAATGCTGGCGCAGCATGCCTCGCGTTTAATCGGGCTTATCGAGCAGTTTGCCGACAATCCGGCGCTATGCTGCGGCGACGCCGGGATGCTGTTGCCAACAGAACATGAGCGGCTGGCGAAGATTAACGACACGATCGTCGAGATCCCGTTCATTACGCTGAGCGCGCTGGTGGCACCGCAGGCCGATAAAACGCCGGATGCCCCGGCGTTGGCCGATGCCCGCTATCAGTTTAGCTATCGCGAAATGCGCCAGCAGGTCGTGGCGCTGGCGAGCCTTTTGCGTGCACGCGGCGTCAAGCCTGGCGACAGCGTCGCCGTGGCATTACCGCGTTCCGTGTTCCTGACGCTGGCGCTGCACGGTATTGTTGAAGCCGGTGCAGCCTGGCTGCCGTTGGATACCGGATACCCGGACGATCGCCTGCGGATGATGCTCGAAGACGCGAAGCCAAAATTGTTGATCGCGACCAATGAGCAACTGGCGCGCTTTAGCGATATTCCTGGGCTGGAAAGTCTGTGCTATGACTCACCCCTGCCAGCAGAAGATGCTGCTCCGCTGGCAGTATCTCAGCCCAATCATACTGCCTATATCATTTTTACTTCCGGTTCTACCGGTAGACCAAAAGGGGTGATGGTTGGGCAAACCGCCATCGTTAACCGTCTGCTGTGGATGCAAAATCACTATCCGCTGACCGCGGATGATGTGGTGGCGCAAAAAACACCGTGCAGTTTTGACGTCTCGGTATGGGAGTTTTTCTGGCCGTTTATTGCCGGGGCAAAGCTGGTAATGGCAGAGCCTGAGGCGCACCGCGACCCGCTGGCGATGCAGCAGTTCTTTGCCCAATATGGGGTGACGACCACGCACTTTGTTCCCTCTATGTTGGCCGCTTTTGTCGCTTCACTGACGCCGGAAACCGCGCGGGAGAGTTGTGCCTCGCTGAAACGGGTATTTTGCAGCGGCGAAGCCTTGCCTGCAGATTTATGCCGTGAGTGGGAACAGTTAACTCATGCGCCACTGCACAATTTGTACGGACCAACGGAAGCGGCGGTTGATGTGAGCTGGTATCCGGCCTGGGGGGAAGACCTTGCTGATGTAACCGGCAACAGCGTGCCGATTGGCTATCCGGTATGGAATACCGGTTTACGTATTCTGGATGCCATGATGCGCCCGGTGCCTTTCGGCGTGGCTGGTGACTTATATCTGACGGGGATCCAACTGGCGCAAGGTTATCTGGGCCGTCCGGATTTGACCGCAAGCCGTTTTATCGCCGATCCGTTTAACGCTGGCGAACGCATGTACCGTACCGGGGATGTGGCTCGCTGGCTGGAAAATGGCGCTGTGGAATACCTTGGGCGCAGCGATGACCAGCTTAAAATTCGCGGACAACGCATTGAGCTCGGCGAGATTGACCGGGTGATGCAGCAATTGCCAGATGTCGAGCATGCCGTTGCCCACGCCTGCGTATTCAACCAGGCGGCGGCGACAGGCGGCGATGCGCGTCAACTGGTGGGGTATCTGGTGTCACAATCGGGTTTACCGCTGGATACGTCCGCGTTGCGGGAAAAGCTGCGTGAAAAACTGCCTGCGCATATGGTGCCGACAGTATTGTTGCAACTGGCGGAGCTGCCGCTTAGCGCGAACGGTAAACTGGATCGTAAAGCGCTGCCGATGCCACAGTTGACGTCGCGTGTTTCCGGGCGCGCACCGCGAGCAGGGACTGAAACCACCATCGCGCAGTCTTTTGCGGCTTTACTGAATTGCGAGGTGAATGACGTGGCGGCAGACTTCTTTGCGCTTGGCGGACATTCGTTGCTGGCGATGAAGTTGGCAGCACAGTTGAGCCGGGTTTTTGAGCGTCAGGTGACGCCGGGGCAGATTATGGTGGCCTCTACCGTTGAACAACTGAGCGCTCTGTTGGAGAGCACTGATGATGAACAGTCGCAGCGTCTGGGATTTGAGGCACTGCTGCCGCTGCGTGAAAGTCACGGCCCAACGCTGTTCTGTTTTCATCCGGCGTCGGGTTTTGCCTGGCAGTTTAGCGTGCTGTCGCGATATCTCAGCCCGCAGTGGTCGATTATAGGTATTCAGTCGCCACGACCGGATGGGCCTATGCAGACGGCGGAAAACCTCGACGCGGTATGCGAACATCATCTGGCAACGTTGCTCAGTCAACAGCCTCACGGACCTTACTATTTATTAGGTTATTCGCTGGGCGGCACGCTGGCACAGGGGATCGCCGCGCGCTTACATGCCAGAGGAGAGACGGTTGCATTCCTCGGGCTGTTGGATACCTGGCCGCCGGAAACGCAAAACTGGCAAGAAAAAGAGGCTAATGGGTTGGATCCAGCGGTACTGGCGGAGATCGAGCGTGAACGCGAAGCGTTTCTGGCGGCGCAGCAGGGGAATGCGTCAGAGGCTTTATTTAACGCAATCGAAGGCAACTACGCCGATGCGGTTCGCCTGCTTACCACGGCGCACAGCGTGCCGTTTGCAGGTCACGCCACGCTTTTCGTCGCTGAGCGCACGTTAGTACCGGGTGTGAGTCCTGAGCGCAGTTGGTCGCCGTGGATATCCAGTCTGGATGTTTACCGCCAGGATTGCGCGCATGTTGATATTATTTCCCCCACCGCATTTGAGGTGATAGGACCTGTAATAAATACACTGATTAATAAATCTGTGTAACAAGACGAATATTGCTATCGCGGTGATCGAACAATTCCATAATGTAAAAAATATGTTATGGAATTGTTCTTTTTTGTGCGGTGCAAGGTGATGAAAGGGGTGAATAAATTCCGAATATAATTTTTGGTAGGGCAACAAGCACAAAGAATGTTTCGGATAATTCTGACTAACTGGTAGACTTCTCCCACAGGAATGTTTTTCTTTTAGGAAAGTTTTCAGGTCACGCAACATGTCATCATTAAATATAAAGCAAGATAACGTTTCGGAATTTACTGGGTATCCTCAGCCAACGGCAAACGCAAATGAAATCGATTTAGTGAATCTAATCGAAATCTTATGGCGCGCAAGAACGAAAATTATAGCGACCGTTTTCGCCTTTGCCTGTGTGGGTATTCTGGTCTCTTTTCTGCTGCCACAAAAATGGACCAGTCAGGCCATCGTGACGCCAGCGGAAGCGGTTCAATGGCAGGGATTAGAGAATACGCTGACCAAATTGCGCGTGCTGGATATGGATATTAGCGTTAGCAGTGGTGATGTGTTTAACCTGTTTATCAAAAAATTCCAGTCGCCTTCATTGTTAGAAGAATATCTGCGCTCTTCGCCTTACGTAATGGATCAATTGAAAGGTGCTGATATCGACGAAATGGAGTTGCATCAGGCAATTGTCAGGCTCAGTGAGAAAATGAAAGCGGTTGATACTAACCTGGGTAAGAAGAACGAAACTTCGCTGTATACCTCATGGACGCTGAGTTTTACCGCACCTCAGGCCGAAGAAGCCCAGTCAGTGCTGAAGGGATATATCCAGTATATTTCTGCCCTTGTGGTGAAGGAAACGTTGGAAGATATTCGCAATAAATTGTCCATCAAAACCAGTTATGAGAAAGAGAGACTGGAGATGGATCGCGTCAGGCTCAAAAACCAGCTGGAAGCAAATATCCAGCGACTGAACTACTCGCTGGAGATCGCCAATGCTGCCGGGATTAAAAAACCGGTTTATAGTAATGGTCAGGCTGTGAAAGATGACCCCGATTTCTCTATTTCACTGGGTGCTGACGGCATCGAACGTAAATTAGAAATAGAAAAATCAGTAACGGATGTTGCTGAAATTAACGGGGAATTACGTAATCGTCAATATCACGTTGAGCAGCTGTTAGCGATGAATGTGAGCGACGTAAAATTCACACCGTTTAAATATCAACTTTCACCTTCGCTGCCGGTGAAAAAAGATGGTCCGGCTAAATCAATGATCGTTATTCTGGCCGCATTACTGGGGGGAATGGTGGCGTGTGGTGGTGTTCTGTTGAACCATGCCATGATGTCGCGTAAGCAAAAAATGACGTTTATTGATCAGCAAATGGTGTGATGAATTGTCGTATGGCGGCAAGCTGGCCGCCATACTGTAACGCGTGTTATTTGTTGCGTCCAAGCGGCACCACCAACGGCGTTCCGGCAACCGGATCGTCGATAATCATACAGCGCAGTCCATAGATTTTTTCAATAAGCTGCGCGGTGACGATCTCCTTCGGTGCACCCTCGGCAATAATTTTTCCGTCACGCAGCGCGATCAGATGTGTTGCATAACGACAGGCCTGATTCAGGTCGTGCAAAACGGCGGCCAGCGTGTAGCCTTTTTCCCGATTTAGCTCACTCAGCAGTTCCAGCAGATCAATCTGATGGCTGATATCCAGCCAGGTGGTGGGTTCATCGAGCAGCATAATCGACGTTTCCTGCGCCAGCACCATCGCAATCCATGCACGCTGACGTTGTCCGCCGGAAAGGGTATCCACACTTTGTGATGCCAGGTGGGTGATACCCGTCGCCTGCATGGCGTTTGAGACCGCAATTTCATCCTCTTGCCGCCAGCGGGTAAACAGCGGCTGGTGCGGGTAGCGTCCGCGGGCAACCAGCTCCTGTACCGTAATATCCCCCGGCGTGGTGGCGTTTTGCGCCAGCAAACCTATTCTACGGGCGACTTCTTTGCTGGCATAGTGCTGAATATGCTCGCCGTCGAGCCAGACCTTGCCGTGCGCGGGCGTCATCAGACGACTCAGCGTGCGCAGTAATGTTGATTTCCCGCAGCCGTTTGGCCCGATAATCGCGGTGAAATGGCCGTTGGGAATCGACACATTGAGGTTTTCCGCCACGGTAAATTTGCCATAACCCAGCGTTAACTGGTCGCCACGCAAACGGGCTACTGATTCGATCATTTTTTGCGGGACTCCTGAATTAACAAGACGATAAGATAAATACCGCCGAGGCTTACGGTGACAACGCCCACCGGAAGCTGATAAGGCATAAACAGCTGTTGGGCGCATAAATCCGCCATCAGCAACAGCAACGCGCCGCACAGCGCCGACAGGGTTAATCCCCAGCGCGATGTACCGCTTATACGTCGCGCGATATGCGGCGCGACAAGAGCAATAAACGAGATAGGACCGGCCAGCGCGGTTGCGGCAGCGGTTAGTACCACCGCAACCAGCATCATCATTAGACGTGAACGCTCAACGCTGACGCCAAGCGCACAGGCGCTGTCATCACCCATTTCCAGTAAGCGCATCCGGCGTACCAGCAGCGCGGCGCATACCAGCATGATGATAATCAGCGGGGCAGACGGCCAGGTTTTGGCCCAGGTCAGGCCATTGAGCGATCCGGCGTTCCACAGCCCAGCCGTCAGCGCGGTTTCTAATGATGCTTTCAGCAGCAGCCAGGTGTTGAACGCCACCAGCATGGCGCGAATGCCGATACCGATAATAATCAGCCGGAAGGTGTCGATACCATTGCGCCAGGCGAGCGCCCAGACCACCAGAGAAGTCAGGATCCCACCCAGCATGGCTGCCAGCGCGATAGCGGTGAGATGCTGTCCGAACAGCACCATTGCCACCAGCACACCGCTCCAGGCCCCGGTGTTGAAACCCATCACATCCGGGCTGCCCAGCGGGTTGCGCATCAGCGACTGGAATATTGCGCCGCTCACGCCGAGCGCTGCGCCAATCAATAGCGCCATGAGCACGCGTGGCAAACGCCATTCGGTCACCACCAGCGTAATACTGCGCGGCGCATCGCCGAGCAGGGCGGCAATAATTTGCTGGGTTTCCAGCGTAACAACGCCGCTACGCAGGCTCCACAAACCCATGACGAGACAACCTGCAACCAGCAGCAGGCTGCTGATTATCAGGCGGCGGGAGAGGTGCATCATGCGCCACCTCCGCGCGATTTACGGCGTACCAGAAAGATAAGCACCGGTGCACCGATAAACGCACTGACTACCGACACGCGCAGCTCGCCGGGGACAATCAGGCGACCGATTATATCGGCAATCAGTAACAGAGAAGGCGTTGCCAGTAGGGTTACGGGCAGTGACCAGCGGTGATCCGCCCCCACCAGCCAGCGTGCCATGTGCGGCATCATCAGGCCGATAAAGGCGATAGGACCGACAATCGCGGTCGCACTGCCGCACAGTACGGTAATAACCAGCAGGCCAATAAACTGCGTGCGAGCGACTTTACTGCCAAGCGCGGTAGCGGTGTCGCTGCCGAGGCTCAGGCTATTCAGGGCGCGACTGAGGAACAGTGCGACAGCCGCGGCAATCAGTACCGGTACCAGCACAACCTTCAGCGTTTGCAGGCTGCGGATATCCAGTGAGCCGGCCTGCCAGAAACGCAGCTGATCGTAAACGTCCGGGTTGAGCAGGGCGATGCCGGTGGATAATCCTTCCAGCACCGCGCCCAGCGCAACGCCCGCCAGCGTCAGACGTACCGGGCTTAACTGCCCGCCGCCCTGACTGCCGGTAAAAGCTACGATCAGCGACGCAGCCAGCGCACCGCAAAAGGCCATCAGCAGCTGCTCTTGCGCAGAGGAAAAGCCGAACAGCGCGGCCCCCAGCACAATAGCGAAGCTGGCGCCGGAGTTGACACCCAGAATGCCGGGATCGGCGAGAGGGTTACGCGTGAGCGTTTGCATAAGTGCGCCAGCCAGGCCCAGCGCGCCACCGGCGAGCAGCCCCGCCAGCGTGCGCGGCAGGCGCGCGTCCAGCACGATGGTGCAATCAGCACTTTGACAACTGCCGGTGAGCGCATCCAGCACCACGGAGGCAGGTAGCGACTTGGCGCCAATAACCAGACTTAATAACGTGGTGAGAACAAGTAACAACAATAGTCCGGGCACGGCGAAGGCACGTGTCGCGGAAACAGAGCATGACATATCAACATCCCTGATAATGATAGTAATTATCGTTATCGATCTTATTTGGATATGTTAGCATGTGCAGCCATCGAATGGATATTGAAAAAGTACCTGGTAAGGCTCTGTAATGAATCGACAATCCTGGCTGCTCAATCTCAGCCTGTTAAAGACCCACCCAGCATTTCGCGCTGTCTTCCTCGCCCGTTTTATTTCCATTGTCTCTCTGGGGCTACTCGGCGTGGCGGTTCCGGTACAGATCCAGATGATGACCCAGTCGACCTGGCAGGTGGGGTTGTCGGTGACGTTGACCGGTAGCGCAATGTTTATTGGCCTGATGGTGGGCGGAGTGCTGGCCGACCGCTATGAGCGTAAAAAAGTGATCCTGCTGGTGCGTGGAACCTGTGGTATTGGCTTTATTGGCCTGTGTCTGAATGCGCTGCTGCCCGAACCGTCGTTGCTGGCGATTTATCTGCTTGGCTTATGGGACGGTTTCTTTGCCTCTCTGGGCGTGACCGCATTGCTGGCTGCGACGCCAGCGCTGGTTGGGCGCGAGAATTTGATGCAGGCTGGGGCGATTACCATGCTGACGGTGCGTCTGGGATCGGTAATTTCACCGATGCTTGGCGGGGTGCTGCTCGCGACTGGCGGCGTGGCCTGGAACTACGGACTGGCGGCAGCGGGAACCTTCATTACCTTACTACCGTTGCTGAGCCTTCCTGCGTTGCCGCCTCCGCCGCAGCCGCGCGAGCATCCGCTGAAATCGCTGCTGGCGGCATTCCGCTTTCTGCTTGCCAGCCCGCTGATTGGCGGCATTGCGCTGCTCGGTGGTCTGTTAACCATGGCGAGCGCCGTGCGTGTGCTGTATCCGGCGTTGGCGATTAACTGGCACATGTCGAGTGCGCAAATTGGCCTGTTGTATGCGGCTATTCCGCTAGGGGCAGCCGTGGGCGCATTGACTAGCGGACAACTGGCGCACAGCGTTCGCCCGGGACTGATTATGCTGGCATCGACCGTGGCTTCATTTCTGGCTATCGGCCTGTTTGGCTTGATGCCCGTCTGGCAGCTTGGTGTGGTTTGTCTGGCGCTGTTTGGCTGGTTGAGCGCGGTCAGCTCTTTGTTGCAGTACACCCTGTTACAGACGCAGACACCGGAAGCGATGCTCGGGCGAATTAATGGTTTGTGGACCGCACAGAACGTCACCGGCGATGCGATTGGCGCGGCGTTGTTAGGTGGTCTGGGCGCGATGATGACGCCGGTTGCTTCGGCAAGCGTGAGTGGGTTTGGGCTGGTGATTGTCGGTCTGCTACTGCTGCTGTTGTTGGGAGAAGTGCGCCGATTCCGGCAAGTCCCTGTGAATGTCTGATCGCGTTGTGCTCTACGGTTGTAGGCCGGATAAGGCGTGAGCCGCATCCGGCGCTGACAATTAAAAGAGAGCCGACAGACGTTGCAGCAGCAGCGTGGCGCTGTAGTAGTCGAGACGGAAGGTTTCCGTACCCAGGGCGTAAACGCGTTTATTCTGCACGGCAGGCAGATGCGCCAGAAGCGGATTGGCGTAAATAGCGTCGGCATCTTTGCTGTCGCCAGCAAACAGGAACAGCGCTTCACCGTTCAGGCCTGCCGCCAGGTTCTCACCGCCAAGCTGGATGATATCGTGGCGTTTGCCCTGACTCTGGCTGGTGTGCAAGTTGGCAGGCAGCGTTGCCAGCGTGAACCCTAACTGCTCCATCAGCTTGCCTTGCGCTGACTCAGGCGTCCACAGGTTGGCGCTGTGCGCCGCGGCGGTATATACCAGCGCGCTGACCGGCTGTGGTGGCAGGGTAATATGTTGCTTAACCGCCTGAAGTTGCTTATCAAACTCGGCAATTCGCGCAGCTGCCTGTTGCTCCTGACCGGTAATTTCACCTAACTGGGTCAGCAGCGACTGCCAGCTTTTATCGTCGTAATTAATGATGAGCGTTGGCGCAATGGTGGACAGCTGATCGTATAGCGCGAGGGCAGAATCTCCCCCGGTGGCGCTAACCAGAATCAGATCCGGCATTTGAGCTGCGACAGCCTCGGCGCTCGGTTCGCCGATATACAGGCGGCTCAGTTTGCGTTCTTTTGCCACTTCGCTCCACTGGCGTAAAAAGCCCTGCGCATCGCCGATGCGATTGTTCGGCGTAGTGGCACCGCTGGCAATGACCGGGGCATCAATCGCCAGCAGCGAGCCGGTGAGGGTCACGCTGGTGGAGACAATTCGCTGTGGTTTATGTTCCAGCGTATGCGTGCCGCGGCTGTCAGTAACCTGACGCGGCCAGTCGGCGGCGTGACCTGAAGAAATTCCTGAAAGAGATAAACCTGCCAGTAAGAACACGGTGCGGCAAAAAGAGGGGAGACTCACGAATCGGCTTCCTGTTATCTGTATGAGTAATGCTTCTCATTTTCATTGTTAGCGAGCAAGGATGCAAGCCAAAGTCGCACATTGTGCTACCACAAGAGTTGACATACCGCCGCTTTACTTTTAGGTTAGCGACCGAAAATATAAATGATAATCATTATTAGAGCCTTTATCATTTTTGGAGGATGATATGGATACGTCACTGGCCGAGGAAAAAACGCAGACTATGCCGACGCTCGCTCCCGACAGTTTTTTCTTTATGTCGCCGTACCGTAGTTTTACGACGTCAGGATGCTTCGCCCGCTATGCGGAACCGGCAATTGATGGCGATTCGCCAGACAGCCCTTTCCAACAAAAAATGAACGCACTGTTTGCTGATGCCAAATCTCAGGGCATCGCGAACCCTGTCATGGTCGGGGCGATTCCCTTTGATACCCGCCAGCCATCATCGCTGTTTATTCCCCAATCATGGCAGAGCTTCTCTCGTACGGCGAAGCAGCAATCATCACGTTACTTTACCGCGCATCAGTCGCTGAACGTCGTTGAACGTAAATCGATCCCGGAACAGGACTTTTTTGAAGATATGGTCGCCCGGGCGGCTGCGCTGACGTCCACTCCGGAAGTCGACAAAGTGGTGTTGTCACGCCTGATCGATATCACCACCGATGCCAACATTGACAGCGGTGCGCTGCTGGAGCGCCTGGTGGCGCAAAATCCGGCGAGCTACAACTTCCATGTACCGATTGAAGACGGCGGCGTATTGATTGGTGCCAGCCCGGAACTGTTACTGCGCAAAGAAGGCGATCGTTTCAGTTCTCTGCCGCTGGCGGGCTCTGCACGTCGTCAGCCTGATGATGTGCTGGATCGCGAAGCAGGGATCCGCCTGCTGGCATCTGAGAAGGACCGCCATGAGCACGAACTGGTGACGCAAGCGATGAAAACGGTATTGCGCGATCGCAGCCGTGAACTACAACTGCCTTCTTCTCCGCAGCTGGTTACCACGCCGACGCTCTGGCATCTCGGCACGCCGTTTGAAGGTAAAGCCAACGCGCAGGAAAACGCCCTGACGCTGGCGTGCCTGCTGCATCCGACGCCTGCGCTGAGCGGCTTCCCACATCAGGTTGCGCGCAAGCTTATCGCTGAGCTGGAGCCGTTCGATCGCGAACTGTTCGGCGGCATTGTCGGCTGGTGTGATGCCGAAGGTAACGGTGAGTGGGTGGTGACGATCCGCTGTGCGAAGCTGCTGCGCAATCAGGTACGTTTCTTTGCCGGAGCCGGAATTGTTCCAGCCTCTTCCCCGGTTGCGGAATGGCGTGAAACGGGGGCTAAGCTCTCCACGATGTTGAATGTTTTTGGACTGCATTAAGAGCCTTGTAGACTGGTTTTAAGGAGCAATAATGAGTATTCCTTTCACCCGCTGGCCGGAAGAGTTTGCCCGCCGCTATCGTGAAAAAGGTTACTGGCAGGATTTGCCGCTGACCGACATTCTGACCCGTCACGCCGACAGCGAGCATACGGCGGTAATTGATGGTGAACGCCATCTGAGCTATCGCCAACTGAATCAGGCCGCTGATAATCTTGCCTGCAGCCTGCGTCGTCAGGGGATCAAACCCGGCGAAACCGCGCTGTTGCAACTGGGCAACGTGGCTGAGCTGTATATCACCTTCTTTGCGCTGCTCAAGCTGGGCGTAGCCCCGGTGCTGGCGTTATTCAGCCATCAGCGTAACGAACTCAACGCCTATGCCAAACAGATTGAACCGGCGCTGCTGATTGCCGATCGCCAGCATGCGCTGTTTAGCGGGGACGATTTTCTTAACGCTTTTGTGGCTGAACACAATTCAGTGCGCGTGGTGCAACTGCGCAATGATGAAGGTGAACACAATCTGCAAACGGCGATAAACCAGCCTGCGACTGATTTTAGCGCCACGCCATCGCCTGCTGATGAGGTGGCGTACTTCCAGCTTTCTGGGGGGACGACCGGGACGCCAAAGCTGATTCCTCGCACTCATAACGATTACTACTACAGCGTGCGTCGCAGCAATGAGATTTGCCGCTTCACCGGGGAAACGCGTTATTTGTGCGCGATCCCGGCGGCGCATAACTACGCCATGAGCTCACCTGGCGCGCTGGGCGTGTTCCTGGCCGGCGGCACCGTGGTACTGGCGGCTGACCCGAGTGCCACTCTGTGTTTCCCGCTGATTGAACAGCATCAGGTTAACGTCACGGCGCTGGTGCCACCTGCGGTGAGCCTGTGGTTGCAGGCGATTGCGGAGTGGGGCAGCAATGCGCAACTGGCTTCGCTGAAATTGCTTCAGGTCGGTGGCGCGAGACTTTCCGCCACGCTTGCGGCACGTATTCCAGCCGAGATTGGCTGCCAGTTGCAGCAGGTCTTCGGCATGGCGGAAGGGCTGGTGAACTACACCCGTCTGGACGACAGTCCTGAGCGCATCATCAATACCCAGGGTCGCCCGATGTGTCCCGATGATGAAGTCTGGGTAGCAGACGCTGACGGCAACCCTTTAGCCCAGGGAGAGACCGGACGCCTGATGACGCGTGGTCCGTACACCTTCCGCGGTTATTTCAAAAGTCCTGAGCATAATGCCAGCGCCTTTGACGCCAACGGCTTTTACTGTTCCGGCGATCTGATCGCTATCGATCCGGATGGTTACATCACCGTTCAGGGGCGTGAAAAGGATCAGATCAATCGCGGCGGGGAGAAGATCGCCGCTGAAGAGATTGAAAACCTGCTACTGCGCCATCCAATGGTGATCCATGCCGCGCTGGTCAGTATGGATGATGAACTGATGGGCGAGAAAAGCTGTGCCTGGCTGGTGGTGAAAGAGCCGCTGCGCGCGGTGCAGGTGCGCCGTTTTCTACGCGAACAGGGCATAGCGGAATTCAAATTACCCGATCGTGTTGAGTGCGTTGAGTCATTACCGCTGACTCCAGTGGGGAAGGTAGATAAAAAACAATTACGTCAGTGGCTGGCATCACGTTCACTGGCCTGAAGGAGAAATAGAAATGGCAATTCCTAAACTGCAGGCTTATGCGCTACCAACGGCGCTCGATGTTCCGGTGAACAAAGTCGACTGGGCATTTGACCCTGAACGCGCCGCGCTGCTGATCCACGACATGCAGGATTATTTTATCGGCTTTTGGGGCGATAACTGCCCGATGATGGAGCAGGTCATCGCGAACATCGCCGCGCTGCGCCAGTACTGCAAAGAGCATAACATTCCGGTGTATTACACCGCTCAGCCGAAAGAACAGAGTGATGAAGATCGTGCTCTGCTCAATGATATGTGGGGACCGGGCCTGACGCGTTCGCCGGAACAACAAAAGATCGTTGAGGCGCTGGCGCCGGATGAAGCGGATACCATTCTGGTGAAATGGCGTTATAGCGCATTTCATCGCTCCCCGCTGGAACAGATGCTCAAGGAAACTGGACGTAATCAACTGATCATTACCGGGGTGTATGCACATATTGGCTGTATGACCACCGCAACGGACGCCTTCATGCGTGATATCAAGCCGTTTATGGTTGCCGATGCGCTGGCGGACTTTAGCCGTGACGAACACCTGATGTCGCTGAAATACGTGGCGGGGCGCTCTGGGCGTGTGGTAATGACCCAAGAATTATTGCCGACGCCGGTCCCGGCCAGTAAAGATGCGTTGCGCAGCGTTATTCTGCCGCTGCTGGATGAGTCCGAAGAGCCGATGGATGACGAAAACCTGATCGACTACGGGCTGGATTCCGTGCGCATGATGGCGCTGGCGGCGCGCTGGCGTAAGGTTCATGGTGACATTGATTTCGTGATGCTGGCGAAAAAACCGACCATTGACGCATGGTGGGCACTGCTCTCCCGTGAGGTGAAGTAATGGCTGGATTTGATTTTGCCGGGAAAACCGTCTGGGTAACCGGCGCGGGTAAAGGGATTGGCTACACCACGGCGTTGGCATTTGCGAAGGCTGGTGCTGAGGTGACAGGATTCGATCGCGAATTTCCTCAGGATAACTACCCGTTTGCGACCGAAGTGCTGGATGTGGCAAATGCCGGACAGGTGGCTGAGGTGTGCCAGCGCGTCCTCAAAGTGCGCGAGCGTTTGGATGTGTTGGTCAATGCCGCAGGTATTTTGCGTATGGGGGCCACCGATGCGTTGAGCGTTGAGGAGTGGCAGCAGACGTTTACGGTTAACGTTGGTGGGGCGTTCAATCTGTTTCAGCAGACGATGGCGCAGTTTCGTCGCCAGCAGGGCGGGGCGATCGTGACAGTCGCGTCGGATGCGGCGCACACGCCGCGTATCGGCATGAGTGCTTACGGTGCGTCAAAGGCCGCGTTGAAAAGTCTGGCGCTGACCGTCGGACTTGAATTGGCGGGTAGCGGTGTGCGCTGTAATGTGGTGTCGCCAGGCTCGACCGACACCGATATGCAGCGCACGCTGTGGGTTAGCGATGACGCGGAGCAACAGCGTATTCGTGGATTTGGCGAGCAGTTTAAGCTCGGGATTCCGCTGGGGAAAATTGCCCGGCCACAAGAGATCACTAACACTATTTTATTCCTCGCCTCTGATCTGGCCAGCCACATTACGTTACAGGATATCGTGGTGGACGGCGGTTCCACGCTGGGGGCATGACGATGATCTGGAAGCGTCATTTAACGCTGGATGAACTCAATGCCACCAGTCAGAACACGATGGTGGCGCATTTAGGCATGGTCTATACCCGGCTGGGTGATGATGTGCTGGAAGCCGAAATGCCAGTGGATAGCCGTACGCATCAGCCATTTGGCCTGCTGCACGGCGGCGCATCCGCGGCCCTGGCGGAAACGCTGGGTTCGATGGCGGGTTATCTGATGACGCGCGACGGGCAGTGCGTGGTGGGGACGGAACTCAACGCCACGCATCATCGGGCGGTATCGCAGGGGAAAGTGCGCGGCGTTTGTCAGCCGCTGCACCTTGGGCGTCAAAATCAAAGCTGGGAAATTGTTATCTTTGATGAGCAGGGACGACGCTGTTGCACCTGCCGTTTAGGCACTGCGGTGATGGGGTGAGGTCACCCGGCAAAGTAAAATGAAATTGCAGAGTTAACAGGTGAATGAAGTGATCTAGTTAACAATGCAATGTAAATACTCAGTGATACTTCGGGTTTGTATGGTTGTCAGGTTGTTAAATTCAAAAAAGATGTTATAGAAACAAAATGTAACATCTCTCTGGATCGGACAACGGATAACAACTATGAACAAATCAGGGAAGTACCTCGTCTGGACAGTGCTCTCCGTTATGGGAGCATTTGCCCTCGGCTATATCGCATTAAATCGTGGTGAACAGATCAACGCGTTGTGGATAGTCGTGGCGTCGGTCTGTGTCTACCTTATCGCTTATCGTTTCTACGGCCTGTACATCGCGAAAAATGTACTGGCGCTTGACCCGACGCGTATGACGCCAGCCGTGCGCCATAACGACGGTCTGGATTATGTTCCCACCGATAAAAAAGTGCTGTTTGGTCACCATTTTGCGGCAATTGCCGGAGCGGGTCCGTTAGTTGGACCGGTGCTGGCGGCGCAAATGGGCTATCTGCCGGGGATGATCTGGCTGCTCGCCGGGGTGGTACTGGCGGGTGCGGTGCAGGACTTCATGGTGCTGTTTGTCTCTACCCGTCGCGATGGTCGTTCCCTTGGCGAACTGGTGAAAGAAGAGATGGGCCCAACGGCGGGCGTTATTGCGCTGGTGGCCTGTTTTATGATCATGGTGATTATTCTCGCGGTACTGGCGATGATCGTCGTGAAAGCGCTGACCCACAGTCCGTGGGGAACCTACACCGTGGCGTTCACCATCCCGCTGGCGATCTTCATGGGGATTTATCTGCGCTATCTGCGCCCGGGCCGCATTGGCGAAGTGTCGGTCATCGGTCTGGTGTTCCTGGTGTTTGCCATTATTTCCGGCGGCTGGGTGGCTGAAAGCCCGACCTGGGCACCGTACTTTGACTTTACCGGCGTACAGCTGACGTGGATGCTGGTGGGCTACGGTTTTGTTGCCGCCGTCCTGCCGGTGTGGCTGCTGCTGGCCCCGCGTGATTACCTCTCTACCTTTCTGAAAATCGGCACCATTGTTGGTCTGGCGGTAGGGATTTTGATCATGCGTCCGACGCTGACCATGCCTGCGCTGACCAAGTTTGTTGACGGTACTGGCCCGGTCTGGACCGGTAACTTGTTCCCGTTCCTGTTTATTACCATTGCCTGTGGTGCGGTATCTGGCTTCCATGCGCTGATCTCCTCCGGAACCACGCCGAAGATGCTGGCGAATGAAGGGCAGGCCTGCTTTATCGGCTACGGCGGAATGCTGATGGAATCCTTTGTCGCCATTATGGCGCTGGTTTCCGCGTGCATCATCGATCCGGGCGTGTACTTTGCGATGAACAGCCCGATGGCGGTGCTGGCTCCTGCGGGGACGGTGGACGTAGTGGCTTCTGCGGCACAGGTAGTCAGCAGTTGGGGCTTTGCCATTACGCCAGACACCCTGCATCAAATCGCCAATGAAGTGGGTGAGCAATCCATCATCTCCCGCGCAGGTGGTGCGCCGACGCTGGCCGTCGGGATGGCGTACATTCTGCACGGCGCGCTGGGCGGCATGATGGATGTGGCGTTCTGGTATCACTTCGCCATTCTGTTTGAAGCGTTGTTTATTCTGACGGCGGTAGATGCCGGTACACGCGCCGCGCGCTTTATGCTGCAGGACTTGCTGGGCGTGGTATCACCGAGCCTGAAACGTACCGATTCGCTGCCTGCAAACCTGCTGGCTACAGCGCTGTGTGTGCTGGCCTGGGGTTACTTCTTACACCAGGGCGTGGTTGATCCTCTGGGCGGTATCAATACCCTGTGGCCGCTGTTTGGTATCGCTAACCAAATGCTGGCCGGTATGGCGTTGATGCTCTGTGCTGTGGTGCTGTTCAAGATGAAACGCCAGCGCTACGCATGGGTGGCGCTGGTGCCAACGGCCTGGCTGCTGATTTGTACCCTGACCGCTGGCTGGCAGAAAGCGTTTAGCCCGGATGCGAAAATCGGCTTCCTGGCTATCGCCAACAAGTTCCAGGCGATGATCGACAGCGGTAACATTCCGGCGCAGTACACCCAGTCGCAGCTGACGCAACTGGTGTTTAACAACCGCCTGGATGCGGGTCTCACCATCTTCTTCATGGTCGTCGTTGTGGTGTTGGGTCTGTTCTCCATCAAAACTGCGATGGCAGCATTGAAAGAGGACAAACCAACTTCGAAAGAGACACCGTACGAGCCGATGCCTGAGAATGTCGAAGAGATCGTGGCGCAGGCGAAAGGTGCGCACTAATATTCTCTTAACCAACCAGCCCTCTCCTGAACGGGGAGGGCGTTTGTACGACAGGGAAACACTATGTTTGAAACACTCGCCAAAGCCGGGAAGTATTTAGGTCAAACCGCCCGATTAATGATAGGTGTGCCGGATTACGACAACTATGTTGAACATATGCGCGTCACGCATCCGGACCAGACGCCAATGACCTACGAAGAATTTTTCCGTGAGCGCCAGGATGCGCGCTATGGCGGGAAAGGTGGCGCGAAGTGCTGTTGATTTTTTGCCGGATGGCGCTGACGCTTATCCGGCCTACAACATTGTATTGGCGTAATTTGTCGTCGTAGGCCTGATAAGGCGAAGCCGTCATCAGGCAACCCGCACCCTAGTCACACCGTAAACGACTCTACCTTTTCGAATGCTGCGCGCAGTGTCTCCGGCGTTAACGTTACCGGCAGGGCGTGAATGGACTCCACCGGGCGCAGAGTGTGCGCAATCACTTTGTCGATTTCGGCGCGGTTATTGATGTCCACTTCCAGTTGAGCTAATCGGGTTGGCAGGTTGAATCGCTGATAAGCGGTAATTAACTGCGCCAGCACATCATCTTGTCCCAGCAGCGCGCTCTGCACCAGGATGCCGTACGCCACTTTGGTGCCGTGTAAAAACTTCTCAGTTTGTGGGAGGACGGTCAGGCCATTGTGAACAGAATGCGCCGCCGCCACGCGGGTGTAGCGCTCGCCCAGACCACCAACCATGCCGCCTCCGGCAATAATTGCATCTACTACATCGCAAAACGTGCGGCTTAGCGTGCCTTGTTGTTTGTCTGCCAGCGCCTGCTCGCTGCTTTCCAGCAGGACATCGCGGATGGTTTGCGCGGCTTGAATACCCAGACGTACTGTCAATGGCAGTGTTTCCGGCTGAGGTGCGAGCACGACGGCTTCATACCACTTTGCCAGCGTGTCGCCGATCCCCGCCAGTAAGTATTCTTCTGGCGCATTGAGAACGATCTCGGGTTCGACCAGCACGAGGAAATTCGCGTCAGCGAAAATTTCGAAATGTAGAGCCTGGCCCGCATCGTTATACCAGACGGAGAGTGGCGTCCAGGCAGCGCAGGTCGCCGCAATCGTAGGAATACCGACAAACGGCAGATCCAGACGACGGGCCAACGCTTTAGCGGTGTCGAGCAATGTACCGCCTCCCACGCCAATCACCACACTGCGATCCTCTCCCGACTCTTTTGCCAGTTGAGCAACATCGGTTTCGCTGCAATGTCCCGTAAACAGCAGGCGTTTAGCCTCGGCAAGATGAAAAGCCTCTGGCAGGTAAGGGCGGGCTGCATCGATGGCGCGTTCACCATAAACCCACACGGCGCGTGAAAGTTGGTCGGCAGAGAAAAAATCGTTGAGTCTTACCAGGCTGCCGGGATGGGAAAAATAGTTGGCCGGGCCGGTGACGACGCGAATTTCGGTATTACTCATGTTGTGTTGTCCTTTTGGCTGTCCTGTCCAGGCTGGTTATTTTTATATAGACGTCTGAACGTCTTGATTGCCAAATACTAGCATCGTGCTATAGTGGCTTCAACCACAACATCACACGCTGGGATAACAATAATGAGTAATAACCCGCTGATTCCGCAAAGCAAACTGCCTAATCTGGGCACTACTATCTTCACGCAAATGAGTGCGCTGGCGCAGCAGCATCAGGCCATTAACCTCTCGCAGGGGTTTCCTGATTTTGACGGTCCACTCTTTTTGCAAGAGCGTCTGGCGTATCACGTCGCGCATGGCGCAAACCAGTATGCGCCGATGACGGGCGTGCAGCCGCTGCGCGAAGCTATCGCGGATAAAACGGCAGACCTGTACGGCTATAAACCTGACGCGAATAGTGAAGTGACCATCACGGCGGGAGCCACAGAAGCATTGTATGCCGCGATCACTGCGCTGGTGCGCCCTGGTGATGAGGTGATTTGTTTTGACCCGAGCTACGACAGCTATGCGCCTGCGGTTGAATTATCCGGCGGTGTGGTTAAACGTATCGCCCTGCAACCACCGGCTTTTCGCGTCGACTGGCAGGCGTTTGGTGCCTTACTCAGCGACCGTACCCGATTGGTTATCCTGAACACGCCGCATAACCCTTCTGCCACTGTGTGGCATCACGCCGATTTCGACGCGCTATGGCAGGCGATTAAAGAACGCGAGATCTTTGTCATCAGCGACGAAGTGTATGAGCATATCTGTTTCGCCAAACAGGGGCATGCCAGCGTGCTGGCACATTCAGAGCTGCGGGAACGCGCTATTGCTGTTTCATCGTTTGGTAAGACCTACCACATGACCGGCTGGAAGGTCGGATACTGCGTTGCGCCAGCCGCCATTAGCGCTGAGCTACGAAAAGTGCACCAGTATCTGACGTTTTCCGTCAACACGCCGGCTCAGCTCGCACTGGCGGATATGCTACGAGAAGATCCTGCACACTATCGCGAACTGCCCGCGTTTTATCAGAAAAAACGCGACGTGTTGGTGAACGCGTTGCGTGACAGCCGACTGGAAATTCTGCCGTGTGAAGGCACGTACTTTTTACTGGTCGATTACAGCGCCGTTTCCTCGCTTAACGACGTGGAGTTTTGCCAGTGGCTGACCACTGAAGTGGGCGTTGCGGCAATCCCGCTGTCGGTGTTCTGCGCCGATCCTTTCCCGCATAAACTGATTCGCCTCTGTTTTGCCAAGCAAGAATCGACGCTGTTAGCGGCAGCCGAGCGTCTGGTTTCGCTGTAGCTATTTCACGGTCCAGGCTTTGGAGAATCGACGGTCGGCAAACAACGCTTGCAGGCCGTTGATTTGCTTCAGGCGTAACACCTCGTCGTTGTCCATACCGAGATCCTTGCCAATTCTTTCTTCACTCCATCCCAGTTGCGATAGCTCGCGGACAATCTCGGACATGGCGTGGATTTGATGACGCCCGCGAGCGCGGTTGTGGCGAATGGTTGCCGCCATTCGCTCATGGCGTTCGCGTTCTAAACAGGCAACCGGCAGATATCCTTTCAGCCTGGGCCTCAGTGAGGCTTTGGCTTTACCTAACTCGTGGCGGTGGAAACCGTCGACAATTTCGTATTCTTCAGCCGTTGAGTGAACCACTACAATGGGCTGCGTAAACCCGTCAGCCTCGAGGGACTTCAGCAGCAGCTTTTTCTCCGGTGGCGCAACGTTATTGGGGTTGTAGTCATTGGGTGAAATATGATCATTTTTAACCCAAAGTACGCAATCTACGGGCTCCTCGCGGAAGGGACTGACGCTGTGTATTGCTTTTCTGAATTCATTTATGGCTTCAATTCTCTCTGGTTCTGATAAACCAGAAAGAAAGCCGAGGAGTTCCTGAGTTAATCGTTGTTGCATAAGAGTCCCCATTCCTGGCGTTTTGTTTTCATGCGCTCATTGTAACGTTGATAGTTTTTGGGTTTCGTTGGACTAAATGAGAGTGCCCGGCACCAATAGTCGTTATTCAGCAGGACCTTGCAGATACGCCGCCACGACGGAATATCCACTGAACCAATATCTCTTTCCTGGGTTTGTGGGATATTCTCCATGCCTTTTTTCTTATACCACTGTAAATAGACGGCGATTTTATTGCGGTAATGTTCAGCGGTCGTTTCCGGCATACTCTTCAATAACAGCATGGCGTATTCCTGCCAGCTTAAATGTTCGGGTTTTAATATTTTGCGGTGACCGTAAAAATGGTTGTCCTGACCAGCATATATCCCGCCACTTTTTACCCCGCTGACGCGGGAGCACATCATCGCCCAGCGTTCAGGCTCAATAACATGGTAAAGCCACAGTCCCTGGCGTTGTTCTGGTCCAAAGGGTTCGCAGATGCGCATATATCGTGTGGGAACACCCGCCTGATACATCAGGTTGTACAGGGGATTACAAGGGAGTCTTGACTTCGCAAACCACGTCCAGATGTCTGCAGTTTTCCAGTCATAAATCGGATAAATATACCAGGTATGCCCGCCGGGGGCGCTGGTGGTCCAGGGTTTATCATCGGCAAAACGCTGTTTATTCGAGTTCGCAATGGCGACGAAGCGATTATATGACTCATCGGCGCGGATCCCGACCATCATGGCGGCCGGTCGTTTCTGCGAAAACCACTCAGCAAACTCGCGAACAAATTGCTCGAAAGTCATACCGGGTTGGTAGAAAGAGAAATATTCGGGATCGGTAATGGCATCTGCAGGCGGTTGGCGCACCCATTGAGTGCCCGGTTCCCAGCATTGCCATTCAGGCTGAAACTGTGACAGTGAATTTTGCGTCGTCAGCGGCAAAGCGACCCAATAAAATTCTTCAATGACATCGGAATAACTCTCGCGTAGCGCCTGGACATAATCGATAGTGCAGGAAAACTGAACCTCCCAGTCGATAAATAAGACGTTTATTTTTTTCTGTAACTGACGGGCAATGGCGCTGGTCAGATGCAACATTAGCCCTGAATCTTTACCCCCAGAGAAAGAAACGCAGACACGCGGCAAGGTTTCAAGTGTCCATGCGATACGTTCCTGCGCAGCTTGCAGAACATTTTTATCCAGCGGTATTTTATAAACAGACATACAAAACCTATATCGAATTTTTATTATTTGCAACCATAATAAATGTCCGTAATAAAATAGGCTTTTTCTTGCGGCATGCAATATTTAAATGTATTAATTATTTGTATGCTATTGTGCTGTTGTATAATTCATGTGAATTTAAATGCGTTATCATTAACTATCTAAAGACAGTTTGTTTATGTAATCTGCAAAGGCTTTATTATTCAGTGATGCGCGGTTATACATGATGAATAATTTGATTTTTGGCAATTCAAAATCGGTTTTAATTTCTTTAAATTTCAATGCTGGTTGATAGAGTTCATAAATTTGTTTGGGGATTACACCAATAATATCCGTAGTGGCGATAACGTTAGCAATTGAGAGTAAGGAGTCGCTACTAAACCCCACTTTATGGAATGCCATCGATTCACTGGCACGGGAACGATAGTCTTTAATCCCCTGATCTTCAGAGGAAAAATATGTAAATTGCTCTTGCTGAATTTGTTTGAGCGTACTCGCTTCATTTATTCTGGGGTGGTTGCCGCTGCATACTAAAACACACTCAATGGTCTTGAACTGAGTGCATACAATAGACCGATTGTGGATCGGTGTTATTGAAATAACCAGATCGGCTTTACGATAGGCAAGGATATTTTCAGCCGATTCTGCTGACATCAATATATCATGATGCTCAATTTCAATATCTGAGTTTTCTCTGAGGTTATTAATTAAAGATGTCACATTCAGATTGGTTGTAATTTGCGGACTGTAGATTACAAATTTATTTTTCAGGCTGGAACCGTGCATGATATTGATGGTTTGTTCCAGATTATTAAGATTCTTTTCAAGGTGAAGATGAAGATTTACCCCTGTGACCGTGGGCGTAATGCCTTTGCCGGAGCGAATAAACAAGGGGTCGTTAAACTGTGTCCGCAGTCGCTGTAATGACTGGCTGACGGCTGAAGGGGTGATATACAGTGTGGCCGCAGCTTTACTGATGCTCAAATGTTGATAAATACATTCAAAAATTACCAACAGGTTAAGATCGAATTTTTTGAGGTCATAGAGGTTAGCCATGCATACCTTCCCGTGATGGTAATATGTTGAATAATTCAATTATTGAATAATTTAAATTCTAATCATTCTTAAAATTTATGCTTGTGTACTTAATGAATAATTAACTTAAACTAAAATAACACAGATTGCGTGATGGTTACGATAAAAATACATTTAAAAGAGTGATTGAAATGAGAACCATAACAATCACTCATTCTGTTACCTTTATTTATTTCCCATAATAATATTTAATTTATCTTTATCGGGTAATCCCACTTCCTGTTGTAACGTATCGTCTTTGCTCATGTAGTAGATCGCGGGCGTCACATTAGCACCTAAATCATCCATGAGTTTTTGGTTGATATTCAGTACCTTCATCTGTTCAGGATGGACCGAAGTCGGGATTTCCAGCTTCATTTTCCCGCCGGAGGCTTCATAGTCATGCCAGGTTTTAGCCGGATCTTTGGTTGCCAGAATTGCCGCAGCGGTGGCCAGGCTTTCGGGTTTTATGACGCCAACCAGTAATGTACGCAACTGAACTTTACCGGAATCTACCCATGGGCGCGCCTGCTGCCAGAACTGTTTGCAATAAGGACAGAAGGGATCGGCAAACACGTAGACGATGACCGGGGCCTCTTTTTTCCCGTCCAGAATCCACGACGCTTTTTCCATTCGCTGCCACATCTCACGTCCGGCAGGGGCATAGATCTCTTTTTCTATGAGCGCATTACTGAGGTTTTCGCCTTTTTCATTATACATGTAGCCGGAGATGGCATGTTTACCGTCAGGTGTGACATAGATAGTGACCCCCATGTCCTGGTATTTTCCCAGATAGCCTTTCATTCCTCCCGGCGCGTCGAAGGGCTTCAGGATGGTAATTCCCTGTTTCTCAATGGCTTTAACTGGGGCAGGGAGCTCCTCTGCGTGCACGATAGCGGGGAGAAGAGTTAAGAGTAAGGTGCGTTTAAACATTGATTTTCCTTATAAAATCAGCAGGAAAGGGGGCTTGATTGCAAAACCTATCACAGCCATAGGTAAGATCGACGGTCTGTCGATTGCCCTTTCTTGAGTTGGGTGATGTAATCCCCATCGCTGTTACGACCTTTGTTAAGGTAATGTAGAGCGCAACACATAGCCAGCCCTGCTGGCACTGACGTTACCTGCGGGTAGCTCGGGTAATGAGGCTCCCTGCAAAGGGGGCCTTTTTTACTTTTATCTTTAGGTTCACAACATGAGTTTGAGTGGGTTGTTAGTTAACGCTTATTGATTTGATAAAGGAAACGCATTAGCCCTGCGAAGAGATTTTCGTTAACTTATCTCTCAACGAAAACACGGAGGAAGTACAGATGTCTTTGATTAATACCAAAATTAAACCTTTCAAAAACCAGGCGTTCAAAAACGGTGAGTTCATCGAAGTAACCGAGAAAGATACCGAAGGTCGCTGGAGCGTCTTCTTCTTCTACCCGGCTGACTTTACTTTCGTATGCCCGACCGAGCTGGGCGATGTGGCTGACCACTATGAAGAACTGCAGAAACTGGGCGTAGATGTGTATTCCGTGTCTACCGACACCCACTTCACCCACAAAGCATGGCACAGCAGCTCTGAAACCATCGCGAAAATCAAATACGCGATGATCGGCGACCCGACTGGCGCCCTGACCCGTAACTTCGACAACATGCGTGAAGATGAAGGTCTGGCTGACCGCGCAACCTTCGTTGTTGACCCGCAGGGTATCATCCAGGCAATCGAAGTTACTGCTGAAGGTATCGGCCGTGATGCGTCTGACCTGCTGCGTAAAATCAAAGCCGCACAGTACGTCGCTTCCCACCCAGGTGAAGTTTGCCCGGCGAAATGGAAAGAAGGTGAAGCAACCTTAGCGCCATCTCTGGACCTGGTTGGTAAAATCTAAGTCGCATAGTTTGTAGGCCGGATAAACGTAGTGCATCCGGCATTCCACAGGCGCAAATTTGCGCCTGTTTCATTCCAGCACCATGACGCAAGTTGCATTAATGCAGTCCCGCAAAATCGGCTTGCATGATGATGTTTTCAGAGAGGGAAGAAGAATGCTCGACACAAATATGAAAACCCAGCTCAGGGCTTACCTTGAGAAACTGACCAAACCTGTTGAGCTGATTGCGACGCTGGATGACAGCGCTAAATCGGCAGAAATTAAGGAACTGCTGACTGAAATTGCTGAACTGTCAGAAAAAGTCACCTTCAAAGAAGACAATACTCTGGCGGTGCGTAAGCCATCGTTCCTTATTACCAATCCCGGTTCTCACCAGGGACCGCGTTTTGCCGGTTCTCCGCTGGGACATGAGTTTACCTCTCTGGTGCTGGCGCTGTTGTGGACTGGCGGCCATCCCTCAAAAGAGGCGCAGACGTTGCTGGAGCAGATCCGCGATCTCGACGGTGATTTTGAATTTGAAACCTATTATTCGCTTTCCTGCCATAACTGCCCGGATGTGGTGCAGGCGCTGAACCTGATGGCGGTGCTGAACCCACGTATCAAGCATACGGCGATTGACGGCGGTACATTCCAGAACGAAATCACCGATCGTAACGTGATGGGCGTTCCGGCGGTATTTATGAACGGCAAAGAGTTCGGTCAGGGACGTATGACGCTGACTGAGATCGTGGCGAAAGTGGATACTGGCGCAGAAAAACGTGCGGCTGAAGAGCTGAATAAGCGCGATGCTTATGACGTGTTGATTGTCGGCTCTGGTCCTGCAGGTGCGGCGGCAGCGGTGTACTCTGCACGTAAAGGCATTCGCACCGGTCTGATGGGCGAGCGTTTTGGCGGTCAGGTTCTTGATACTGTAGATATTGAAAACTACATCTCGGTGCCGAAAACCGAAGGTCAGAAACTGGCAGGCGCGCTGAAAGCACACGTTGATGATTATGATGTTGATGTGATCGACAGCCAGAGCGCAAGCAAACTGGTCCCGGCAGCGCAGGAAGGCGGTCTACATCAGATTGAAACGGCCTCCGGCGCGGTGCTGAAAGCACGCAGCATTATCATCGCCACCGGCGCGAAATGGCGCAACATGAACGTTCCGGGCGAAGATCAGTATCGCACCAAAGGCGTAACCTACTGCCCGCACTGTGATGGTCCGCTGTTTAAAGGCAAGCGTGTTGCGGTGATTGGCGGCGGTAACTCCGGCGTTGAAGCGGCTATCGACCTGGCAGGTATTGTTGAACATGTGACGCTGCTGGAATTTGCTCCTGAAATGAAGGCCGACCAGGTGCTGCAAAATAAGCTTCGCAGTCTGAAAAACGTCGACATCATTCTGAATGCGCAAACGACAGAAGTGAAAGGCGATGGCAGCAAAGTTACTGGCCTGGAGTATCGTGACCGTGTGAGCGGCGATGTTCACAATGTGGAACTGGCAGGTATCTTTGTTCAGATTGGTCTGCTGCCGAACACCAACTGGCTGGAAGGTGCCGTTGAACGTAACCGTATGGGTGAAATCATCATCGATGCCAAGTGCGAAACCAGCGTGAAAGGCGTTTTCGCTGCCGGCGACTGCACAACCGTACCGTATAAGCAGATTATCATCGCGACAGGTGAAGGCGCGAAGGCTTCGTTAAGTTCGTTTGATTATCTGATTCGCACGACAGTAGCATAAAAAAAGTAAGACTCACCTGCACTATAAAAACCCCTGTCAGGCGTTAACCTGGCAGGGGTTTTCTTTATCAAATCAGTGGCTGTTAACGAACAACCAGCACTGGCAAAGTCGCGTGACGGACAACGCTGGAAGCGTTTGAGCCGAGCAGATGGGTGCTGATTGATGGGTTACGCGACCCAATGACAACGACATCCGCATTCAACTCTTCACCCAACTCGTTGACCACGTCACGTACGCTGCCAAAGCGGACATGTTGTTTAATACGGGAAGGATCGATGCTGAAGTGACCGACCATCGTTTGCAGACGGGTTTCCGCTTCGTGTTGCAGATGTTCTTCAAAACGACGGACATCGGCTGCAAAGCGGTGCAGGCTTAAGCTCGCTGAGCCTGGCAGCACATGCAGCAGATGGATAACCCCTTTATCCTGGGCCAGAAATTCTGCATGGCGAATAGCCTTGTCGCTCAGTTCCATTTCGAATACATCAACAGGCATTATGATTGTGTTGTACATAAACATTCTCCTTGTCATTACATGAACACATGACAGCATAGTATTAAAAACGATTCTGTCAGTCACGACACAGATTTATGTTTTGCGAACAGGAAAGAAAGCGAGGAGCAGGGAGATCTAACCGGAAAGAGGATGCGGATGCATCCCCTGTAAGATAAAGCGAGTGGCTTTGATAAGACAGAGTTAGCGCAGGTAGTCGCCTGCAGCTTCAGGCTGGTACTCAAGCTCGATAACTTCGAGGTGCGTTGAGGTCCCGCCTGGCAGTTCCCAGTGAATGGTATCACCAACGCGCAGCCCCAGAAGTGCAGCGCCGACAGGTGCCATTACCGAAAGCTGTGTGTTGCTGTCAGTCATAGTGGCCGGATACACCAGGGTACGCACACGGACTTCGCCATCACTCAGATTGCGGAATTTCACGCGGCTGTTCATGGTCACGACGTCGTGCGGCATGGTTTCTGGAGAACACATTTGGGCACGATCCAGCTCGGCGTTAAGGGCGTCGGCAATCGGTAAACCAGCAAACGCAGGTTGCTCCAACAGGCGGTCAATGCGTTCTGCATCGAGGTCGTTAATGATGATAGTTGGTCTGGACATTTATTACTCCATGTCGTCGATACTGCGGGTGCGCAGGTAAATAATCCCAAAAGAAAACCCTCACCGTCAGGCGGCAAGGGTTTAGCTTTTATGATGATACTGAGACTTACCCCATGTTTGAAGTGATTTAGTTCACATTCAGGTAAATCATCAATATTGTCGCATATGGTGTGATTTTAGCCGAAAAACGTGATCGTTCTCCAATTTGCATTATGCTTTTTAAGCGCTCGCTGCGGGCGCGTCAAACAACTCAGTGTTCCGCGACAGGAGATCTCATGAGCCAGTACGACAAACTTACCTTGAAAGACGGCAGCTATTTGCATTTTAAAGACTGGGGAAGTGGACAACCTATTGTGTTCAGTCACGGTTGGCCGCTGACGGCAGACGCGTTTGAAGATCAGATGCTGTTCCTTGGATCGAAAGGATTTCGTGTGATCGCCCATGACAGGCGTGGACATGGGCGTTCGGCCCAACCCTGGGATGGTCATCATATGGATCAGTATGCTGATGACCTGGCTGAACTTACCGCGCATCTCAATCTTAAAGATGCCGTACATGTTGGACACTCTACCGGCGGTGGGGAAGTGGCTCGTTATATTGGCCGGCATGGGACGCAGCGGGTGGCAAAAGCGGTGTTAATTGGCGCAGTGACGCCCATCATGATCAAGACTGACTTTAACCCAAATGGCGTGCCGAAAGAGGTATTCGATGGCATCCGTGAGGGGGTTGTGAACGATCGCGCCGCCTTTTTCTATGAGCTGACCGCTGCATTCTATGGCTACAATCGTCCTGGCGCAAAAGAGTCGAAAGCCGTTCGCGAAAGCTTTGTTGAACAAGGTTTACAAGGTTCCATCAAAGCATTGTACGACTGTATACACGCGTTTTCGGAAACAGATATGCGTGAAGACCTCAAAAAGATGACCATCCCGACGCTGGTGATCCACGGTGATGACGATCAGATTGTCCCGTTTGAAACCTGCGGAAAGGTCGCGGCGGAAATACTGCCGGACTCGCAATTGAAGGTATATGTCGGCGGCTCGCATGGCATTTGCACCACCCATAAGCAACAGATCAACGGTGACCTGCTCAACTTTATTCAGTCGTAATCGTTGGCAGATTGTTCTACGCTGATCTTCTTTTTCCAGGGGGATGAGCGAAGCATAATTTGTGCTGCGCTGACGTTAACTTCAACAGGGAACGCTATGTATTTCTATCAACCGTCACAGGGACACGGCTTACCGCATGATCCGCTAAATGCCATCATTGGACCGCGCCCGATTGGCTGGATTGCGTCGCGTGACAGCAACGGTCGGCACAATCTGGCACCATACAGTTTCTTTAACTGTTTCAACTATCACCCGCCGATTATCGGTTTCGCCAGCAGCGGCTGGAAAGACAGCGTGCAGAATATTATCGAAACCGGTGAATTTGTCTGGAACCTGACGACTCTTGAGCTGGCCACTGCGATGAACGAAACGTCAGCCAGCTTGCCGCACGGTGAGGACGAGTTTTTTGCCGCCGGGCTTAGCAAGGCAGATAGCCGGATAGTCAACGTGCCGCGCGTGGCGCAAAGCCCGGTCAATTTTGAGTGTCGTTTATCGCAAACTCTGCAACTAACTACTGCTGATGGCTCACCGGTTGATACCTGGCTGGTGTTGGGGGAAGTGGTAGGCATTCACATAGATGAAACGCTCCTGGAAGACGGCATCTATCAGACGGCGAAAGCGAAGCCGGTGCTGCGTGCAGGTGGGCCAACGGCGTATTATTCGATCAGTGAAACACACCGTTTTGATTTAGTTCGCCCGGACGCCCGTGCAAAACGCTAAGTTTACGGACCGACGCCAGCTCGCAGCGTCGGTCGCAAGTTTCAGTATCCGACTTTGTCGATAATAAACTGTTTACCGCAGTTACCCGGATGCGGTTGCGGTAAGAATGACTGGGCAGATAACGTCTGGTTGATGTTGTCGGCTTTCAGGGATAACTGGATCTCAGTGAGATACGCTGGATTACCGTGGCAGCTTAGCTTCACAGCTTTGACGTTCTCTTTGCCCCAGCTTTTGGCAACGGCGGCGTCAAATGCGTTACGGCTGACGGTTTTGCCGTAGTTTTCCGCCAGGAATTTGCCCACCTCGCTGTTCTTAACCTCATTATTCAGCCGTACCATAGTGCCGAAGTATGTGTCGGGATCAAAACCGAAACACGCGCCATGTTTGGCATATTCGTAACGTTCCAGACAGGATCTCCCTCCAGCACCGGGCATTACAGCGCTGAGTTTTGCCGCGCTTTCCAGCGACAGTCCGGTTTCGGGGGCCGCGCATTTACGGCTTGCGCGGGCTTCAGGCAGGTTGGGAATGGGGCGAGTCGCGCAGCCAAAACGCATCCAACGGCGATTGTCTACTCCACGGGCGGCAATGGATTTAGGCAGGCTGGGCCATAAACCGTGAACGGTCAGGAAATCCGCTTTGTCTGCGCTCTCTTTTTGCAAACGACATTCGTCAGGCTCCTGACGATTACGCTCGTGTTGGCTCTGACAAAATCCGGTTTGCCAGGAGAGAGCCAGCACGTAGCTGTCAAAATCAGCGTACTGTTTTGCCTGAAGTTCATCGGCTTGAGCTGCAGAAACTGGCAGCAGGAGTGCTGCCAGCAACGAAGAATAACGCCATGTTGATGTCATGATGATTTCGGACACTTATATAAATTCTGAATATCATCTATTTAATCATAAAAAATGCCAGTCAGGTTTAGCTGACTGGCATCATTTTCATCAGGCGTGAACCGGGATGATTAGCTCCACATTGCCAGAATCGGCCAGCCGACCAGCAGAAGCATAGCGATGTAGATAACGCCGAAGATAGCACCCAGACGCCAGTAGTCTTTTGACTTCACATAACCACAGCCGTAGATGATAACGCCAGGGCCTGTTGCATATGGAGTCAGACAGCCCATGATACCGATGGACAGTACCAGCAGGATACACAGGTGTTCCATCGGGACGCCCGGGATACCTTTACCGACGGCCAGAATAACCGGCAGCATGGTGGCGGTGTGAGCGGAAAGGCTGGCAAACAGGTAGTGAGCAAAGTAGAACACCAGTACCAGAACGATCACGGTCGCGTTAGGCGAGAAGCCTTCCAGGTGCGTGCTCATAGTGTTGGCGAACCAGTCGATGAAGCCTGAACGGGTTAAACCATTCGCCATAACGACCAGCGTGGCGAGGTTAACCAGAGTGTTCCATGCGCTGTTATAACGGGTAATGTCTTTCCACGGTACAACGTGCAGCGCCAGCATCAGGGAAACAGCCAGCAGGCCCACTGCGGTTGCATCAATCAGTTTACCACCGAAGACCCACAGACCCAGACTGAGCAATACCAGACCGATCAGCGTTATCTCTTTACGGGTCAGTTTACCCATGCCTTTCAGTTCATCACCGGCCCAAGCGGCAACTTCAGCACTGTGAGTAACTTCTGGTTTGTACAGAACGTATGACAGCCACGGAGCAACGATCAGCAAAATAATACCGACCGGCAGGAAGCTAAGGAACCACTGCAACCAGCTGATTTGAATACCGGCAATTTTGTTGACGAATTCCAGACCCAGTACGTTAGGTGCAGCGCCGGTCACGAACATCGAGGAGCTCAGGCTGGTACTGATGACCATCATCCACATCAAATATCCACCGATACGGCGCGCGGAAGGATCGTTCGGGAATGATTTAAACAACGGCGGCAGGTTTTTGATTACCGGGAATACGGTGCCACCGGTACGCGCGGTGTTAGATGGAGTAAACGGTGCCAGCAGAATGTCGATGATAACAATCGCATAGCCAAGCGTCAGGGTACGTTTACCCATGAATTTCACCAGGAACAGCGCGATACGACGGCCCAGACCGGTGACTTCATAACCCAGTGCGAAGATAAACGCACCAAACACCAACCACACGGTGGTGCTGGAGAAGCCAGCCAGACCCCATTTCAGCGCTTGCTTGCCCGCTTTAAACGCCGGGTCGGCCAGTTCTGAAGCATCAAACAGCAGATAGTTGCTGCCGATAACGCAGATCGTTACGGCGATAAAGCTGATCGCTGTTGCCGGGATTGGCTCAAGGATCATACCGACAATCATTGCCACGAATACGGCAAAGTAGTGCCAGGCCTGTGGAGGCATTCCATCAGGGACGGGGATAAGAAACATGACACCCATGACGACCAATGGGGCCAGTAACTTCCATATTTTATCTTTTGCTAAAGACATGTGTGTGATTCTCCGGAAAGGATCTTTAATTGTGATAATGATGAACTTGTGAAATCTGAGCTAAAAACCAGGTGACGATCAGCAGATCGGCGCAGCCTCCGGGACTGAGGTTGCGTTCAATGCACTGTTGGTCGAACTGGTGTAGATATTCGAGATCGGCAGGGGTACGAATCCCCCCTTGCTGCATCAGGGCGGTGGCCTGCTGCTGTAGCCAACGCAGACCTTCTGCGCCGCCACGTGAAGCCACGTTGGTGTCGCCGTTGATAGACATCAGCAGCAATAATGTGTCGAGTAACGCCAGTTCAGGGTCGCGGCCCTGAGTCAGCAGTGCGCGGTAGTGCGGCAGGGCATGCTGGATGACTAGCGGATATCCCGCTTCGGCTTCGCCCCGTGCGCCGGTTAATCCCAGTTGCTGATAAAGACGTTGGCCAGCCGTGAGTTGTTGATTGTTCTGGCGCAGTTCGCGCTCGGTCAGGCCACGGCAAAATGTTGCTGCCGTAGAGCAAATGGTTTCAGCGGTAACAGTGAGTTGGAGCTGGTGCAGGCGGCCAATGGCGGCGCACAGCAGTCCCAGTGAAAAGATGCTCCCTTTATGGGTGTTCACCCCGGCGGTGGCGCGGAACATATCGGCTTCGCAGGCCATGCCCAGCGGGCGCAGTCCTTTCAATACATCCTCAGGCGACAGCTGTGCGCTAAACGCCCCATATTCAATAAAACGTGGCAGCCATGACTGAATCGCTTCAGCACTGCGATGAAAATCTTCCAGCGCCATATCTTTATGCGCGCCGTTGTTAATACGATCTACCAGGCCGGGTTTGGGCGACAGGTTGACTTCAGTCAACATGGCGCGCCACGCAAGCGTTGCGTAAGCATCAGGCAGATCCAGAGGAAGGACTGCGTTATTGGTTGATGTTGCGGGAATCGGCATCATGCAGCAGTGCCTCCATCTGAGTGAGTAAGTCGGAAAGCGCGTGGGTTTTACCCCGCGCACAGTCGGCAGCACTTTGCCCGCACAGCAGACAGCGGCGGGCAGGGAGTGCGAAATGACGCCGGGACAGAATTTCCCCTTCAGGGGTCAGAACATCGATGTCCCATAGCCGTCCCAGCGGGTGTGAATGCTCAAGTTCAATTGTGGCGAGCTTGAGGTCGAGGGCCGGAGCCTCAATAGACAAAAAACCTTCCGGACCGCTGGCAGAAACCAGCGCTGTTTGCTCCCTGACAATCCAGGCGGATTGTTCCGCCAACGCGAGCAGGGCGGTTACGCCGTGATTAAAGATGCGACGAGTTAATTCGCTGTCTTTAATCGGACCCGGTGCGACTACGGTAAACGAGACCAGCGGCGCAGAGTGGCGTGTCAGCCAGTCCTGTTGCCTTGCCTGTCTCTCATCACGGCTGGCGAGCAGCTCGGGAATGGAAACCGCGTGTTGGGTGGCGTGTTCAGGGAGCAGGTGCATGGCTTATTCCTTCACCTGGTGCACTACGTCAATCACTGAACCATCGCGGTAACGCACAACGGCAATCACGCGGTCAGTGAATTTGATAGCGCGTGGTTGACCGGTGAGTTGCTGTGCACGTTCACGCAGCCATTCAATGGACACCACTTTCATACCGGCTTCTTTCAGACGTTCTGCCAGTTCCGGACGTGCAGGGTTGACGGCGATACCGTGGTCAGTGACCAGAATGTCAACGCTGGAGCCAGGGGTTACGCAGGTCAGCACGTTATCAACCAGCGTCGGGATGCGTCCACGAACCAGCGGCGCGACGATGATAGACAGCGCAGCGGCAACCGCGGTATCGCAGTGACCGCCGGATGCGCCGCGCAGTACGCCGTCAGAACCGGTCAGAACGTTCACGTTGAAGCTGGTATCAACTTCCAGCGCGCTCAGCACCACGACGTCCAGGCGATCGACGGATGCGCCTTTTGAGCCCCAGTTGGCATACTGGTTGGCACTGATCTCAATGTGGTTTGGATTGCGGGCCAGCGATTCCGCGGCGTTACGGTCAAAGCTCTGTACGTCCAGCAGTTTGCGAATCAGGCCTTTTTCGTGCAGGTCAACGATGGTAGCGGTAATGCCGCCCAGCGCGAAGTCGGCACGGATATCGCGGCTGCGCATTTTGTCTTCCAGGAAACGCGTAACGGCCAGAGAGGCGCCGCCGGTTCCTGTCTGCAGTGAGAAGCCTTCGTTGAAGTAGCCGGAATTAGCAATGACCTCAGCCGCGCTACGGGCGATTAACAGTTCACGTGGGTTGGTGGTCATGCGGGTCGCATCGGCACCAATTTTGTCAGCATCGCCAACCTGATCGATCTGCACGATCAGATCTACCTGATCCTGCGTAATGCTGGCCGGGTTATGCGGATAGGGCAGCAGCTGTTCAGTCAGCAGGACAACCTGTTTCGCGTTTTCGGCGTCTACGCGGGCATAGCCCAGTGAGCCGCAGCACGCTTTACCGGTATAACCGTTGGCGTTGCCAAACTGGTCGCAGGACGGCACGCCGAGGAACGCCACATCAATGCTGAGTTCGCCACTTTGCACCAGGTGCACGCGGCCACCGTGGGAGTGAATTTGTACCGGTTCGGCCAACAGGCCACGTGAGATTTCTTCCGCCAGCGGACCACGCAGACCGGATGTATAAATGCGGCTAACCACGCCCTGACGGATGTGCTCAACCAGTGGAGCATGACAGTCGCTCAGAGAGCTGGAGGCCAGCGTCAGATTTTTAAAGCCCATATTGGCGATGGCGTCCATCACCAGGTTAATCGTCAGATCGCCACCACGAAAAGCGTGGTGGAAAGAGATGGTCATACCATCCTGTAAACCTGAACGACGAATAGCGTCTTCCAGGTTAGCGCACAGCTTTTTGTCGCGCGGTTTTTGCGCCTGCAATTCTACTTTTGCGGTGCTCTGGTAAGCGGAAAGCTCACTTTCTGCATGACGGCTCCAGGTCGCCACGCGATCCTGGCGTTGAGACTGTTCGATTTTCTGCGTCATTTTTTTGCCTTATTCTTCGCGAATGCCGGAAAGTTCTGCACGGGAGATAACCAGAAGGGCGCGCTCGATAACCGGGCTGTCGACCATTTTGCCGTTCAGGGAAACTACGCCACGACCTTCGCGAGCAGCGGCTTCAGCGGCTTCTACGACCAGACGGGCGTGAGCCAGCTCTTTGCGCGTTGGGGCGTACAGGTTGTGCAGGAGTTCGATCTGGCGCGGGTTGATGAGCGATTTGCCGTCAAAACCCAGTTGCTTGATGTGTGCGGCTTCATGCAGGAAACCCGCTTCGTTGTTGGCATCGGAATACACGGTGTCGAACGCCTGAATACCGGCAGAACGTGCAGCCTGCAAAATAGAGCAGCGGGCAAACAGCAGTTCAGTACCTTCCGGTGAGCGCTCAGTGCGCAGGTTACGTACATAGTCTTCCGCACCCAGGGCAATACCGATCAGACGTTCGGAAGCATGGGCAATTTCTACCGCGCGGGTAATGCCTAACGGCGATTCGATGGCAGCCAACAGACCGGTGCTGCCTGGCTCACGGCCACAGGCATTTTCGATACGTAGAATTTCGCTTTCGATGTCGATGACATCCTGCGCGGTATCGGTCTTCGGTAAACGTACGATGTCAGCACCGCCGCGTACCACAGCTTCAAGGTCGTTGATTCCCCATTCGGAGTCGAGTGCGTTTACACGCACGATGGTTTCAACGTCGTGATACAGCGGATGTTGCAGCGCGTGGTACACCATGCGGCGAGCGGTATCTTTTTCACGCAACGCGACAGAGTCTTCCAGGTCGAACATTAGTGCATCTGCCGGGTAGATGAACGAGTTGCTGACCATGGCGGCATTGGCGCCCGGTACGAACAACATGCTGCGGCGAGTACGGGTTTTACGTTGCTGCAAAGATTCGGAAATCACTGGCAATCCTCCCATGGCAGTGCCGGAATACCGCCAGCGCGGGCCAGTAGTGCTTCCAGTCGCGCACGTAAAATGCAGTCCAGTGCGCCTTTATCATCAACATTCAATTGCACGCCGCGTACGTTGTAGCGGGACAGAACGTCCAGAATGGTGGCCCGTATGGCATCACCGAACTGCTTTTCGACGCTACTGTTAACCTGCAGGTCAATATCCTGCGAATCGAGTGGGGCGATGCGAATCATCACATCACCGGACTCGAGTGTGCCTGCGACGGCTGCCTGGTTTATTTTCATTTTTCACCTGTTGCTAATGCGGGGGTATTTTGGCGGACTGCCGCACCCGATGAGGCTCGTTCAACCATGCTTTGCAGATACTGCAGCGTGGCGTCAGGGACCAGGGATGCGATAGCCGTGAGATCTTTTTTAACCAGCAGCTTGCGCACCCAGGAGGCGGAAATCGGCATCTCCTGGAAACACAGCCGCTCAATTTCCACCAGTTCAATCGGCGGGGCGGGAAGCGTTGGGGTCTCCAGCCAGTAACGCATATCGTTGTTATACTGGGAGGTGACAGTGCAATACGGCTCAGTACCGACGAAGCGGTGCGTGACGCCGAGAGCCGGAGCCAGATACTGGCGGAAGATTTTCAGGTCTATTTCGGTGTAGCAGTGGTTAATAACGCTCTGCTCTTTGATGAAGTAACACGGGAACGTGGCGCGGGAAATGATGTACTCCGAACCGCGATGCACGGTTAAACGTGGAATGTCTTTTGTTCCTTTAAGCACCAGATCCAGGCGGTCTTCATACGGAAAACGTGAGGTATCTTCTTTCACCAAAAACAGATGCAGCCAGTCACATTGCGCGGCTGCCTGTTGGATCAGAAAACGGTGTCCGTTGGTGAAGGGGTTGGCGTTCATGACGATACAGCCAATTTTTTTCCCATCATGACGCTGTTTTGCCAGTGATTCGGCGTAGCGTTTCAGACGTGTGGTGCTGTTTTCCATCAATACCATAATGCCGGGAACGCTGGTGAGCGTAGAAAAACCGCACTGTTTAAACAGCGATTCGTACTCGGTTTTGGTATAGATGAAGAGGTGCGTACAATGGCGTTCATAGGCAAGGTTGATTAACTCGGTCGCCAGCGTTAGCGCTAAACCCTCGCCGCGGACAGATTCACAGATTGCGACACACTTAATAATATTCCCAGCGATACCACCGCAGGCAATCAGACGGTCGTCACGGGTGACGGTGATAAATACTTCGACGGTCGTATCTACGCTCAAATCATTCTCTTTCAGAAATTGCGCGATAGCCGCCATCTTTTTATTTTCTGAGCGTTTAACTTGCGTGAATATATTATTACCGAACATAGTGAATAGAGCCCCGATGCTATATTTGTTACTGGGTTTCTGTTTTTGTTGCTCTGTTTAGCAACCTGATAACGTTTTGTTTGCAATTGAAGGGAATGGTTTTTTATTACGGAGTATTTCTTTTTTTCCCTGCTGCATACATCGTAAGGGGTATTTTGGAGGTAATTTTTGATTTATTTCACAATAAGTTAGAAGGTTTTAATGTGTTTTATGGTTTTAAGTTTTTTAATTAATTTAACCCTAAAATAAGGTGTGGTTTTAATTTGTTTAATTGATTTAAGGTGGGGAATCTGCAACGATCATGTTTTATACCATAACGTGTAAATAGAACATTTTAATTACAACTACAATGAGAAATTAGTTTTAGTTAACGTCTGTGAGGAAAAATGTGATGACAGAACAGAAAAATAAAACACGGTTTCCTTTTTTCCGCAGTCTGGCGTTTCCTTTACGTATCTTTCTGCTTATTCTGGTCGTTTCTGTTTTTATCATTGCCGCCCTGGCACAATACTTTACCGCCAGCTTTGAAGATTATCTGGCAACGCATGTCCGCGATATGGCAATGAATCAGGCCAAAATCATCGCCTCTAACGACAGTATCATCACGGCGGTTAAGCATCGTGATTACAAGCGGCTGGCGACGATTGCCGACAAACTGCAGAGCGGAACTGACTTCGACTATGTGGTTATCGGGGACACCAACTCCATTCGTCTATATCATCCGAACCCGGAAAAGATTGGCTATCCGATGCAGTTCACCAAACCCGGCGCGCTGGAAAAAGGGGAGAGCTACTTTATTACCGGTAAAGGGTCCATCGGGATGGCAATGCGCGCTAAAACGCCCATCTTTGATGACGATGGCAAAATCATTGGCGTAGTCTCAATTGGTTATCTGATCAGCAAAATCGATAGCTGGCGATCGGACTTCTTACTTCCGATGGCCGGCGTGTTTATCCTGCTGTTGCTGGTACTTATGCTGCTCTCCTGGTTTTTCGCTGCCCATATTCGTCGGCAGATGTTGGGTATGGAACCGAAACAAATTGCGCGGGTGGTGCGTCAGCAGGAAGCGTTGTTTAGCTCGGTATATGAAGGATTGATTGCCGTGGATCCTGATGGATATATCACCGCAATAAATCGCAGTGCGAGGAAAATGCTGGTGCTGTCTTCACCTGGGAGAAAGTGGCTTGGAAAACCGGTGAGTGAGGTGGTTCAGCCAGCGGACTTTTTCACCCAACAGATTGCGGAAAAACGACAGGATGCGATGGTCAACTTTAATGGACTGAGCGTTATCGCCAACCGTGAGGCGATTCGCTCCGGTGACGAACTGCTTGGGGCAATCATCAGTTTTCGTAGTAAAGATGAAATTGCTACTCTTAATGCGCAGTTAACGCAGATCAAACAGTATGTAGAGAGCCTGAGAACGCTGCGTCATGAGCACCTGAACTGGATGTCGACCATCAATGGTCTGCTGCAAATGAAAGAGTATGACAAGGTTCTGGCCATGGTGCAGGGAGAATCCCAGGCGCAACAGCAACTGATTGACAGCCTGCGCGGCGCGTTTGCCGATCGTCAGGTAGCCGGTCTGTTGTTTGGCAAGGTGCAGCGCGCGCGGGAACTGGGTCTCACCATGACTATTGTTCCGGGCAGCCAACTGCATCAACTCCCCGAGGGGCTGGATAGCACAGAGTTTGCAGCAATTGTTGGCAATCTGCTTGATAATGCATTTGAAGCGAGCTTGCGCACCCAGCAAGGCAACAAGGTCGTAGAGCTTTATTTGAGCGATGAAGGGGATGACGTGATCATCGAAGTTGCCGATCAGGGATGCGGTGTGCCGGAAGCATTGCGTGAAAAAATATTTGAACAGGGTGTGAGCACCCGTACCGATGAACCAGGTGAACATGGCATCGGTTTGTATCTTATTGCAAGCTATGTGAGGCGCTGTGACGGGGTGATTACGCTCGAAGATAACTCCCCCTGCGGCACCTTATTTTCTTTATTTCTTCCGAAAGTGAAAAAAAACAATGACGGAACCATTAACGCTATTGATCGTTGAGGATGAAACGCTACTGGCGGAAATGCATGCTGAATATATCCGCCATATACCCGGCTTCAGCCAGATATGGCTGGCGGGTAATCTTGAGCAGGCGAGGATGATGATTGAGCGTTTTAAGCCCGGTTTGATTCTGCTCGATAACTACTTGCCGGACGGCAAGGGAATTACCTTATTGCATGAGCTAACCCAGGCGCGTTATCCGGGCGGTGTGGTGTTTACCACGGCGGCCAGCGACATGGAAACAGTCTCCGAAGCTGTGCGCAGCGGCGCGTTTGATTACCTGGTCAAACCCATTGCCTACGAGCGGCTGGGGCAGACCCTGACGCGTTATCAACAGCGTCGACGCATGTTGGCCGGTAATGATAGCGCCAGTCAAAAGCAGATAGATGAGATGTTTAATGCCTACGCGCGGGGCGAGCCGAAAGGGGATTTACCGACCGGGATTGATGCGTTAACGCTGAATGCAGTGTTGAAATTATTCGCCGATCCGACGGTACACCATACAGCAGAAACGATCGCCCAGGCGCTCACCATCAGCCGAACGACTTCCAGACGCTACCTGGAGTACTGTGCCAGCCGTCATTTGATTATTGCGGAGATTATTCACGGTAAGGTGGGTAGGCCGCAGCGTATCTATCACGGCGGCTAAATGCTAATTTCTGACGTAGGCCGGATAAGATGCTTTAGCATCGACATCCGGCAACGTTGCAGTCGAAATGCCGGATGCGGCGTGAATGCCTTATCCGGCCTACATTTCACTGAGTATCAGCCGCCAACGACGGCTGAAGAAGAGCCTGGTACCATCACTTCAGTTGCGATAATCACAACCAACAGCCCAACCAGAACCGGAACCGAAGTACGTTTCACCACTTCGAACGGAGAAATCTTCGCCATACCTGCAACAGCAACCACCACGCCGGAGACCGGGGAGATTGTGCGTCCAAGGTTTGACGCCTGCAGCATCGGGATAACAAGGTAAGCTGGGTTAATGCCGGAGGAATGCGCCAGCTTAGGGATCATCTCAACGAAGGCATAGAACGGAGCGTTACCGGAACCCGTAGTCATTGCCGCCAGCATAGTCAGGATCACCAGCACCATCATCAGAATAATGCTCGCCGAACCAAACGAGGTGGCGATAGAAATCAGACTCTGAATAAAGCCGATTGTGCTCAGACCTTGGGCAAAAACACCCGCAGCGACTAACAACATCACCACGTTAGCAAAGGCATCCGCCATGCCACGGTAAGCGACTTCCAGACCAGAGAAAACCTTTTGGGTGTTGAACCCACGTACGAATTCCAGAATAGCTGCGATGAGCATGCACAGAACCAGAATCGTAATGATATGCAGCTGCGGGCCCCATTTACCATCAAAAATCAGGACGCCAACAATCGGGGTAAACGGCAGAATGGCGTAAAATGACGGGGCAGTCGTGGTGATTTCAGCTACATCTAACATTTCATGAGAAATGTTCTCTTTTTTATCCAGAAAACGCTGCCAGAAAAAGTGGGCAATCGCCATAGCAATGATGGCGGCAATGGAAATTGGCAGCGTGGTTTTAAAGGCGAAATCGATCAGCGGCATTTCCGCAGCTTTTGCCGCCAGCACCACATCACCGGATGTTGGTGAAAGAATAATTGCAGCAGGGGAGGCGCAAATGGCCGCTGCGGCGCCACGGCTGATCCCTACGTTAACCATGACCGGGAACAGTGTTGCCATCAGCAATACGCCCAGACCGGTTGCTGACGAAACCGCCAGTGACATCAGGCAGGCGACAAAATAGGCGGCAATCATTAGCAGGTAAGGAGAGTTGATGTATTGCAGAGGCCTGGAGGCCAGCTTAACGACCATATCGTTCGCGCCAATATGGGTCATATAAGCGGCAAAACCACACAGCATCATGATCATCATGCCGAGATCGCCACCACGGCTCATCAGCAAAATTTTAATATATTCAACAATGTCTGTTGCCGTATAGCCTGTCGACGCCGCGCTGGACGGCAAAACTTTATGCCCCATCAGCGCACTGATAATCAGCAAAACCAGACCGCCAACAAACAGTACGCCTGTCGCGGAATAACCTTTAATGATGTAGCGCGCTACACCCACAATAACCACAACCCCAATAAGGAGTTCAATAAATGTCAACATCGTTTCCCCTGTCGCATTGCTGCCCAGAAAGTAAAAAAACTAAAAAAAGTAAAAAGTGGTGACAGAATGTGCCTAATAAACCGATAACTCTTGCTGATTAAAATCAATAAAAATACGGATTCAAGCGATGGCTAAGCCGATTTTTCAGCATCGTGGTTAAAAAAAGAATCTCACAATAAAAAACTGTGAAGTGCAGCGCCGCTGTGTGTGTTTTGTGGTGATATTGATTCTTAATTGTTAATTTATTGTAATGTTATTTAACTTTTCCCGCAGGAAAGAACAATTTAATGGCAATAAAGAGAAAATAGTTCCTATCAGATGACTCAATAAATTCATGGATATTTATCTTAAAAATTATAGGCTGAGGATTATTCTGATTTTTTAGCTGCGCATTTTTGTTAAGCTAACATTAAGGTTGGGTTTGCTACAATTAATAATAAATCCCAGGATGGTAATTAAGTTGTGATTGTCGCTAAACGATATTTTCTCATTTTTTCATTTCTTTTTATTCAGTTAGCTTTCATTCCCCAGGGCGCTGCTGAAGATAAAGGTTGGTTCGCTACTTTTAAAGACAATGTCAGTGAAACCTGGCAGCAGCCAGAACATTATGATCTGTACGTGCCGGCTATTACCTGGCATGCGCGTTTTGCTTATGATAAAGAAAAAACGGATCGCTACAATGAACGCCCATGGGGGGCGGGCTTTGGTCAATCTCGTTGGGATGATAAAGGTAACTGGCACGGGCTTTATATAATGGCCTTTAAGGATTCCTACAATAAATGGGAACCCATTGGTGGTTATGGCTGGGAAAAAACCTGGCGACCGCTGGCAGATGAAAATTTCCATACAGGTCTCGGTTTTACCGCTGGTTTTACCGCGCGCGATAACTGGAACTACATTCCGGTACCCGTGCTGTTACCGCTGGCATCGATAGGGTATGGTCCGGCAACGTTCCAGATGACCTACATTCCGGGAACGTACAACAACGGTAACGTCTACTTTGCATGGATGCGTTTCCAGTTTTGATGGACTACCTGTATTGTCAGGTGGATTATTAAAAAGTCTTTTAAAAACAGTGTGATATTAACTTTAACTGAAAAATAACGCGACATTTATCACTTTTTGATAAAGTTCGACTGGACAAAGTCCACCACAATTGTTGTACTGATACCCGACACAGCATTTGTGTCTATTTTTCATGTAAAGGTAATTTTGATGTCTAAGATTAAAGGTAACGTTAAGTGGTTTAATGAGTCCAAAGGATTCGGTTTCATTACTCCGGAAGATGGCAGCAAAGACGTGTTCGTACACTTCTCTGCAATCCAGACCAATGGTTTTAAAACTCTGGCTGAAGGTCAGCGTGTAGAGTTCGAAATCACTAACGGTGCCAAAGGCCCTTCTGCTGCAAACGTAATCGCTCTGTAAGCATACGACAGCAAGCATTCAAAACCCGCTTAATTGCGGGTTTTTTTTCGCTTCAGTGCGCGGGAGAGGCCGAAACCAGCCAGAATGCCAGGGCGGTCATCGCAAATGATCCCAACAGATTAACCAGTACATTCACCATAGCCCAACCAAAGCGTCCTTCCTGTAGCAAAAACACCACCTCAGCTGAGAAAGTGGAGAACGTTGTTAGTCCCCCGCAAAAGCCAGTGGTAATCAGTACCTTCCACATTGGATCAATGTTAGTCATGCGATTAAACCACGCCAGACCCATACCAATGATAAATGCGCCAAGTAAGTTTGCAGCCAGCGTACCGAATGGGATGGTCTGATGGAGCGGGTTAAACCTCATGCTCAACATCCATCTTGCTACACTACCTGTACCACCACCGATAAAAACCGCTAAAAGGAGTTGTAACACTGCATAATCCTGCTATTTGATTGTATATAGGATGAGTGTAACGCTGAATAATCGTGGTTGGCGAGCCTAACAACGTTTTCTGGAGGAAATATGTTCGTTGCAGCAGGGCAATTTGCCGTGGGACCTTCATGGGAAAAAAATGCAGAAACCTGCGTCTTATTGATGTCACAGGCTGCAGGAGAGGGAGCGTCGCTGCTGGTATTACCGGAGGCGCTTCTGGCCCGTGACGATCTGGACCCAGACCTGTCAGTGAAATCAGCTCAACTGCTGGAGGGCGGATTTTTGACGCGCTTGCTGCGAGAAAGCGCGCAAAACGAGATGACGACAATCCTGACAATTCATGTTCCTTCTGTGCCAGGCCGGGCGTTTAACATGCTGGTGGCGCTACGGGCAGGTCAGGTCGTGGCCCATTACGCTAAATTACATCTCTATGATGCCTTTTCGATTCAGGAGTCACGTAATGTGGATGCAGGGGACGCCATAGCGCCGCTGCTGGACGTAGACGGGTTAAAAGTAGGGTTAATGACCTGTTATGATCTGCGCTTTCCTGAGCTGGCGCTGGCGCACGCATTGCAGGGAGCGGAAATTCTTGTCTTACCCGCAGCCTGGGTTCGGGGATCGCTTAAAGAGCATCACTGGGCTACGCTTTTGGCGGCAAGAGCGTTAGATGCGACGTGTTACTTGATTGCGGCGGGAGAGTGCGGTAACAAGAATATCGGCCAAAGCAGGGTCATCGACCCCTTTGGTGTGACCATTGCTGCTGCGGCAGAAACGCCCACGCTAATTATGGCCGAGGTTTCCGCCGAGCGGGTGAGGCAGGTTAGGGCACAACTCCCGGTGTTAAGTAACCGACGCTTTGCGCCACCGCAATTATTATGACGTTTTTTTAAACAAGGCTTGATTCACCTTGTTACAGATTGCTATTGTGTGCGCGCGTCGAAAGGCCGTTAATATTCTCAGGTTAATATGGCGCTTTATGCAGCCTGGTTTAAGTCAAGAAGGTATCTATGGGTGAGATTAGTATTACCAAACTGCTGGTGGTTGCCGCACTGGTTGTTCTGCTGTTTGGTACCAAGAAGTTACGTACACTGGGTGGAGACCTGGGAACGGCAATCAAGGGCTTCAAAAAAGCAATGAACGACGATAATGCCGATGCTAAGAAAGATGCTGATGGTAGCGTTCAGGCTGAGAAGCTTTCTCATAAAGAGTAATGTCAGGAGCATGATGCTCATACTGCATATTCTGCATGAAAAAAAACCGGCAATTTGCCGGTTTTTTTATTGCTGAAATGTAAGTGAGTATTACACGATCACTTCACTTCCAGCCCTTTGGCCTGCATGTCAGCATGGTATGAAGAGCGAACGAATGGACCGCAGGCTGCATGGGTAAAGCCCATGGCCATAGCTTCGGCTTTCATCTCATCGAACTCATCCGGGCTTACATAGCGTTGAACCGGCAGGTGATGGCGGCTTGGTTGTAAATACTGTCCCAATGTCAGCATGGTGACACCATGGCTGCGCAGGTCACGCATGACCTCAATGATTTCCGCATTGGTTTCGCCCAGACCGACCATCAGACCTGATTTGGTCGGAATCTCCGGGTGCGCTTCCTTGAAACGTTCCAGAAGCTTCAGTGACCAGTTGTAGTCAGCACCTGGACGAACATTGCGATAAATACGTGGTACGTTTTCGAGGTTGTGGTTAAACACATCCGGCGGGGTGGCCGTGAGGATATCCAGCGCACGATCCATACGACCACGGAAGTCAGGCACCAGCGTTTCGATTTTAATCGACGGGCTTTTCTCACGAATAGCGGTGATGCAGTCAGCAAAGTGCTGAGCGCCGCCGTCACGCAGATCGTCGCGGTCAACGGAGGTAATGACGACATAGCGCAGCGCCATGTCAGCAATCGTCTGAGCAAGTTTTAACGGCTCGTTAGCATCAGGAGCAACCGGACGGCCATGGGCAACGTCACAGAATGGGCAACGGCGGGTACAGATTGCGCCGAGGATCATAAAGGTTGCAGTTCCGTGATTGAAACATTCAGCCAGGTTAGGGCAGGAAGCTTCTTCGCAGACAGAGTGCAGGCCATTTTTGCGCATTGCCGCTTTGATGCCCTGGATGCGAGTGGAGTCCGCTGGCAGTTTTATTTTCATCCATTCCGGTTTACGCAGCAGGGCTTCACGCTCTGTTGCCACATTTTTTACCGGGATAAGAGCCATCTTATCGGCATCGCGGTATTTAACACCGCGTTCCATCACAATGGGTTTACTCATAGCTTGCGTGTTCCAGTTGCGAATTACGAAGGAAAGCGTTTCAATTCAAGGGAATGTTGCATTTATCAACTATTTTTGAATTAGTGATACGCAGTATATCATTGAAACGGGCCAGAAAGCAGCCTGACAGGCTGGCAAAATGTAAAATAGTTGTTGTTTTGTGCCATTTGCCACAACATATGCCGTGGCAAAGTATGCGCGTATTTTCAGTCCGCAATGTACTCGTGCGGTGGGTTACCCAACAGCGCCAGAATGTTGGCTAGCAGCCTTGGGCGAATGCTCTCGGTCGTGGCAGTGCTATCCCACTGCGATACCTTCGCCATTTCCATTCCGGCATAACCACAAGGATTGATACGCAGGAAAGGCGACAAGTCCATATCCACATTGAGCGCTAAGCCGTGAAATGAACAACCTTTACGAATACGTAACCCCAAAGAGCAGATTTTCTTCTCTCCAACGTATACGCCAGGCGCATCGGCTCGCGGGTGGGCGTCAATACCGATTTCCGCAAGGGTATTCACAACGGTTTGCTCCAGCAGCGTAACCAGTTCGCGAACGCCAAGTTTACGACGCTTCAGGTTCAACAGCACATACATGACTTGCTGGCCCGGCCCGTGATAAGTCACCTGACCGCCACGATCGCTCTGGATCACCGGAATATCTCCCGGCATCAGTACGTGCTCTGCTTTACCTGCCTGACCCTGGGTAAAAACAGGATAATGCTCTACCAGCCAGATTTCGTCATAACTGTTTTCATCGCGGGTATCGGTGAATTCGTGCATGGCCAGAGAAACTGGCTCGTAAGGTTGAAGACCGAGCTGGCGGACAAGAATTTTATCCTGATACAAAACGGCATCTCCGTAGATACTCACATAGAGTAGAGAATATAAAAGAGGGGAAAAAGTATATCACAGGAGGGAGGGGTTACCCGAGCGGGGATGCAGCGGGTAACCAACAGGTTTTTACAGCACCATGCGAACGATATCGATATTGCCTAATTCTTCGTACAGCGTTTCAACCTGCTCAATGTGTGTAGCAGTAATAGTGATTGAGACCGAGTGGTAGTTGCCTTTGCTGCTCGGTTTTACCGTCGGAGAGTAATCACCTGGCGCATGGCGCTGTACCACTTCAACCACCTGATCAACCAGCTCAGGCAACGCCTGCCCCATTACTTTGTAAGTAAATGGAGTAGGGAATTCAAGCAGTTCGTTAAGTTTGGTTTTCATGTCAGCTCCGGCGTTACATCAATAAATAATAACTCCCACAGCGCGTGGGAGTTATCTGGATACCTAGTATATGGGGACGTAAATCACACTTTCAAGTGTTCGATTTTTAGCCAAACCAGTGATGGAACATTAATTTAATGTAATCAATGATTTTCCCAAAGAAGTTGCCTTCAGGGATTTCCTGCAGGACTACCAGCGGGCGCTGCTCAATAGTTTTGCCATCAAGCTGGAAGTTGATGGTGCCGACAACCTGGTTTTTCTGCAGCGGTGCGTGCAGTTCCGTGGTGTTCAGCACATAGCTTGCTTTCAGATCTTTCATGCGGCCGCGCGGAATAGTCAGGTAGACATCTTTATCTACGCCTAACGATGCACGATCGGTATTACCAAACCAGGCGGGCTCTGAAGCAAACTCTTTACCGACTTTCAGTGGGTTCACGGTTTCAAAGAAACGGAAGCCCCAGGTCAGCAGTTTTTTACTTTCGGTTTCACGACCTTTATAGGTGCGGCCACCCATGACGGCGGAGATCAGACGCATCTGACCTTCGGTTGCGGATGCAACGAGGTTATAGCCAGCCTTGTCGGTATGACCGGTTTTGATACCGTCGACATTCAGGCTGTTATCCCACAGCAGGCCGTTACGGTTTAACTGACGGATGCCGTTAAAGGTGAACTCTTTTTCTTTATAGATAGAGTATTCGTTAGGCACGTCGCGAATCAGCGCCTGACCAATCATCGCCATGTCGCGAGCCGAGCTGTACTGACCGTCAGCATCGAGACCATGAACGGTCTGGAAGTGGGTGTTTTTCAGGCCCAGCGCGTTCACATAGCTGTTCATCAGACCGACGAAAGCATCCTGGCTACCGGCTGCGAAGTCCGCCATTGCCACGCACGCGTCATTCCCGGATTGCAGGTTGATACCACGGATAAGCTGAGAAACAGGAACCTGCATGCCAGGTTTCAGGAACATCAATGATGAACCTTTAAAGACCGGGTTACCTGTAGCCCAGGCGTCATTGCCGACGGTGACCAGATCAGTTTCTTTGAATTTCCCGGCTTTCATCGCCTGGCCGATGACGTAGCTGGTCATCATTTTGGTCAGACTGGCGGGATCGCGGCGAGTGTCAGCGTTCTGTTCTGCCAGAACTTTGCCTGAATTGTAATCAATCAGGATATATGACTCCGCATCGATCTGCGGAACACCCGGGATCATGGTTTTAATATTCAGGTCATCGGCATGGGCAGCAGAGAGAGAAGCTGCGCAGAGAGCCGCGGTGAGCGCCATACGCTGCACGAAACGAGCGGAAAAAGTGGTCTTCATGGTCTGAACTACGACGTCCGTGATGAAATTAAAAAAAGTGCCCTACTATAGCAAATGCAAAACGGGCAGGCATCTGACTTTCCGCGTGACTTTGTTAATGTCATTTACAGAAACTGACAGTTCAGATACCTGATTTACGTTATTACACGCCGGTGATGAAGGACTGTAATTGCGCCTCGGCTTGAAGACGCTGCTGCAATGTGGAGGCTTCAGCTTTGCTGGCGAACGGCCCCATCTGGATACGCCAGACTGCGCCGTTTTGTACCACCCGACCTGGGACGCCAAATTGCTGGCTTAAACGTTTTTGATACTGCTGCGCACGCGACTGCTCGCTGACTGCGCCAACCTGAACCACGTAGCGTCCGTTGGCTACTGCCGCTGGCGCAGGTGCAGCGACGGCGGCTGGTGTTGCTGCTGGTGCGGTTGGTGTTACCGGTGCGGTGGTGGTCGGTTGCGGAGCCGGAGTCGGCTCGCTACCTTCCAGCACGCCTGCAGCGAGCGTGGTCGGCGCACCGAGGAATCCACTGCTGTTCACTGGCGCACCGGTTGTATCATCGCTTTTCAACGTGGAATTGCTGATCGGACGAATATCGCCTTGCGGCTGACCCGCATCCGATGGCGCAGGCATGCTGCCCATATTGCCACCGCCGCTTAAATCAGGACGCGCGGGCAGGGCATAGGTTTGTTTCGCTACCGTGGTACAAGCCATTCCCGGCCCGGACAAGGAACCATCCTGGGCGACGATGATCGGGTCGATACGCACTTTGGTATTGTTGGAGGTATTCAGACGGTCGGCTGCTGCACGTGAAAGTGAAATCACGCGATCGTTGCCATAAGGGCCGCGATCGTTAATGCGCACGACAATCATCCTGCCATTTGCCAGGTTAGTTATTCTGGCATAGCTTGGGACTGGCAGCGTCGGATGCGCAGCGGTTAACTGCATCGGGTCGAACACTTCACCAGACGCGGTTAAGTTGCTTCCGGGTTCCGCATCATAGATAGCGGCAAGCCCTGCCTGGCTAAAGCGGGAAGGGTCCTGGACGATTTTGTAGCTCTTACCATCACGCTGATAGTCCTGATTCGCCGTTGGGTTCAGGTGTTCAAAGCGCGGATCGGCCCCGCTGATTTCAACAATCGGACCATTACACACCGCAGGCTGCGGCGCGACAGCACCCTGTTGCTGACCATCATCACTCGAACACGCCGCGAGCATTCCTGCTGCGATGCAGATACCAAGCCACTGCTTACGCATTGCGTACCCCTTACACGCTTTTCGACAACATTTTTCTATGGGTATGGATCGACATAACAATCCCGAACCCAGCCATCAGCACGATAAGTGCCGAGCCTCCGTAACTGACCAGTGGGAGAGGAACGCCAACCACGGGCAGAATACCGCTCACCATACCAATATTTACGAAGACATAAACGAATAATATCAACATTAAACCACCCGCCATAACGCGACCAAAGGTGGTTTGCGCGTGGGCAGCGATCCATAATCCGCGCATAATCAGCAAAATGTACAGCGCCAACAGAATTAAGATCCCTACCAGACCCAGTTCTTCCGCTAATACCGCGAAGATAAAATCTGTATGACGTTCGGGTAAAAACTCAAGCTGCGACTGCGTACCGTGTAGCCAGCCCTTACCACGTAGACCGCCGGAGCCAATAGCAATTTTAGACTGAATGATGTGATAACCCGCACCCAGCGGATCAGTTTCCGGATCGAGTAACATCATGACGCGCTGACGTTGATAATCATGCATCAGGAAGAACCACAGTATCGGGATAAACGCCGCAACCAGGACCACTGCAACACCGATTAAACGCCAGCTCAAACCAGAAAGGAACAGAACAAACAGACCGGAAAGGGCGACCAGAATTGAAGTTCCGAGGTCTGGCTGGGCGGCCACCAGCAGGGTGGGCATAAATATCAGCACTAACGCAATGGCGGTATTTTTTAGCGATGGCGGGCAAACATCACGGTTGATGAAGCGCGCGACCATCAGCGGCACGGCAATCTTGGCGATTTCGGAAGGCTGAAAACGCACAATCCCCAAATCCAGCCAGCGCTGCGCGCCTTTGGAGATAGCGCCGAAGGCATCTACCGCCACCAACAGAATGATGCAAAAGATGTAGAGATAGGGTGCCCAGCCCTCATAAACTCGGGGCGGGATTTGCGCCATCACCACCATGATGACCAGGCCCATCGCGATCTGACCGACCTTGCGCTCCATCATGCCAATATCCTGGCCGCTGGCGCTCCAGATGACCAGCGAGCTGTAAACCAGCAGCGCCAGCAAAATAAGCAACATCGTGGGATCGATGTGGATTTTGTCCCAGAATGTTTTTTTGTTCGGATTATCCGTCACGATTATTGGTCCTCCGCTGCTGCAACCGCGGGGTTTTCTGCAGGCAGATTGGTGTTATTGTCGCCCAACATAATGTGGTCAAGGATCTGGCGCATAATGGTACCCACAGCCGGGCCCGCGCCACCGTTTTCAAGGATTATGGCGACAGCAACCTGGGGCTTATCATAGGGTGCGAAGGCCGTCATCAACTTGTGGTCACGTAAGCGCTCGGCGATCTTATGTGCGTTATAGGTTTCATTGGCTTTCAGGCCAAAGACCTGTGCAGTACCGGATTTCGCCGCGATTTTGTAAGGTGCGCCAGCGAAATATTTGTGTGCAGTACCGTTAGGACGGTTGGCTACACCGTACATGCCGTCTTTTGCGATTTCCCAATAACCGGAATGAATGTCACCAACAGGTGGCTCGTGTGGCTGTATCCACGGCACTTGCTTGCCGTTTTCTGCTGTGCTCATCAGCAGATGCGGGACTTTTACCAAACCGTCGTTGATAAGGATCATCAGCGCTTTACTCATCTGGATAGGGGTTGCCGTCCAGTAACCCTGACCGATGCCGACCGGAATGGTATCACCCTGGTACCATGGCTTTTTAAACCGTTTTTGCTTCCACTCGCGGGTTGGCATGTTTCCGGCGCGCTCTTCGGCAAGATCGATGCCCGTATATTGGCCGTAGCCAAACTTGCTCATCCATTCTGAAAGGCGGTCTATCCCCATATCATAGGCGATTTGATAGAAAAACGTATCCGCCGACTCTTCCAGAGAACGGGTGATGTTCAGATGGCCGTGCCCCCATTTTTTCCAGTCGCGGTAACGTTTTTCAGAGCCCGGTAATTGCCACCAACCCGGATCGAACAGACCAGTATTGCGGGTGATGACGCCCGCACTTAATGCAGAAACCGCGACGTAAGGTTTAACCGTCGAAGCAGGAGGGTAGACACCCTGAGTCGCGCGGTTAACCAATGGGGTATTCGGGTCATTGAGCAACCCGGAGTAATCTTTACTCGAGATACCATCGACAAACAGGTTCGGGTCGTAGCTCGGCATGGACACCAGTGCGAGAACGCCACCGGTACGCGGGTCTGTGACTACCACCGCGGCACGACTGCCCGCCAGCAGCGTTTCAATGTACTGCTGGAGTTTCAGGTCAAGGGTTAGATAGATATCGTGCCCGGCCTGCGGCGCCACTTCTTTCAACTGGCGAATGACGCGGCCACGGTTGTTCACTTCAACTTCTTCATAACCGGTCTGGCCGTGAAGTACGTCTTCATAATAGCGTTCAATACCCAGCTTACCGATGTCGTGCGTTGCCGCGTAGTTGGCCAGCTTGCCGTCTTTGTCCAGGCGGTCCACGTCTTTATCGTTGATCTTCGATACGTAGCCAATGACGTGGGTCAGCGCAGAGCCGTAGGGGTAATAGCGGCGTTTATAGCCTTTAACTTCGACGCCGGGAAAGCGATATTGATTAACGGCGAACCGTGCCACCTGCACTTCACTCAGGTTAGTTTTTACCGGAATGGAGGTGAAGCGGTGTGAACGGGCGCGCTCTTTTTTAAAGGCGGCAATGTCGTCGTCCGTCAGGTCTACGACGTTACGCAGCGCGTCGAGGGTATCCTGAACGTTGTCGACCTTTTCCGGCATCATTTCTATCTGATAAATGGTGCGGTTAAGGGCGAGCGGAATTCCGTTACGGTCATAAATGATGCCGCGACTGGGGGCGATAGGCACCAGTTTGATGCGGTTTTCGTTCGAGCGGGTCTGGTAATCAGTAAAGCGAACGATTTGCAGATTATAAAGGTTGGCGATCAGCACGCCGGTGAGCAGCAAAATCCCCAAAAAAGCGACCAGCGCCCGGCGCACAAACAGCGCGGACTCAGCCGAATAGTCGCGAAAAGAATTCTGTAGTTTCATCCGCTGCTTAATCTACTCAAGAATCAATGATCACTCACGGTGATAAGGATGGTTGGTGGTGATGCTCCACGCCCTGTACAGACTCTCCGCGACCAGAACCCGAACAAGAGGGTGAGGAAGGGTTAACGCAGAGAGTGACCAGCTTTGTTCCGCTGCCGCCTTACAGGCAGGAGAGAGACCTTCCGGCCCGCCAATCAACAGACTGACGTCACGACCGTCCAGTTTCCAGCGTTCCAGTTCAGTCGCCAGTTGCGGCGTGTCCCAGGGTTTACCAGGGATATCAAGGGTGACGATGCGGTTTTTGCCTGCGGCAGCCAGCATCTGCTCACCCTCTTTGTCGAGAATGCGTTTAATATCCGCGTTCTTGCCGCGTTTTCCTGCCGGGATTTCGATCAGCTCAAAGGGCATATCTTTCGGAAACCGACGGAGATACTCCGTAAACCCGGTTTGCACCCAGTCAGGCATTTTCGTACCCACAGCGACAAGTTGCAGCTTCACGCATTAACTCCAGAGTTTTTCCAGTTCATACAGGCGACGGCTTTCTTCCTGCATCACGTGGACAATCACATCACCGAGGTCAACGACGATCCAGTCTGCAACGTTCTCGCCTTCTACGCCGAGCGGCAGCAGGCCAGCTGTGCGGGACTCCTGAACAACGTGGTCTGCGATAGACATTACATGACGGCTGGACGTGCCGGTGCAGATAATCATGCAATCAGTGATGCTGGATTTGCCCTGAACGTCTAAGGCGATGATGTCTTGACCTTTCAGGTCATCAATTTTGTCGATTACAAAATCCTGAAGTGCTTTACCCTGCAAGTGTTCCCCCTGGGTGAAAAGAGTTAAAAACGTCTGTTAGTATACCTGAACCAGAGGCGATATCGGGACAAATGTCTCCGAAAGCGCTTTTGAAGTGCGCTATCATCCCACCCCACGCCGCAGAATGCATCGCCATTTTTGTAAAACAATTTCTGCAAAGCTCTGAAGGGCGGGAAAAGTCAGGTTGCGGAGAATAACAGCCTGTCATGGGGTGTCAATGGGAGAGAAGCCCTTCGGCAGAAAAAACAGTGCGTTCACTCCCCGTCGTGCCATACTGCCCGGCTGTTGAGCACTTTAAGAACCGCAAAATCGTCGCAAAAATCAATTGCGCTCCAGCAACCTTGTTCGACGCGAAAATGCCACATTGCTGCAGCCGGCATGGACAGCAGACGGGCGATCAACACGCTCAGAACACCTTGATGACTCACCACCAGCAGGTTTTGGCACGTTTTGTAATCAGCGAGCTGAGCAATAAAGCGTTCCACGCGCTGGGAAAACGCCTGAAAACCTTCACCATTGGTTGGCGTCGCATTCTGCCAGTCGTTACACCACACGGCGTAGTTTTCGGCGTCTTCTCGCGCCAGATCGCGATGATGGCGCATTTCCCAGTCACCAAAAAACATCTCATTGAGCTCAGGCATGTTGCGCACAGGAACCTCGCGATCGCCTAAGATCAACTGCGTTGTATGGCGGGCACGTTCCAACTCGCTGCACAGAACGTTGTCGACAGGCACATGGCGTAACAGCGTACCCAGTGTTTGCGCCTGAGCGATACCCCGTCCCGTTAGCGGTGTGGGGGCGTGGCCGCTGTATAAACCAGCGACATTGGCTTCAGTTTCTCCATGACGTACTAACCAGAGTCTCATTTTTTCCTCTTGAGGTTATTCGCACAAAACATGATGTTTGCCCTGATTGCGCAGAGATTTTTCACTAAAATACCTTTTTTTGCGTGGAGCGGCACGATGTCTTTATTGAAGAGCGCGCATGGTGGCAATACCCGAGAAGCCGCCGAACTGTTGGGCATCTCGCCTGAGCAATTGTTGGATTTTAGCGCGAATATTAATCCGCTGGGTATGCCGGCAAGTTTAAAACGCGCGATCGTCGACAACCTAGACTGCGCGGAGCATTACCCGGATGTTGATTACGCTAAACTGCATGCGGCGCTGGCGGAGCATCATCAGATTCCTGCCTCATGGATACTTGCCGGAAGCGGCGAGACTGAGTCGATTTTCACTTTGGTGCAAGATCTTAAACCACGCCATGCGATGATCGTGACGCCCGGGTTTGCTGAATATCGTCGGGCGCTGCAATGGGGAGACTGTACGATCCATGAGTTTGCGCTACGCGAAGACGATGGTTGGCAGCTTACTGATGCAATCATCGATGCGTTAACCCCAGAGCTGGACTGCCTGTTTCTCTGTACGCCCAACAATCCCACTGGCTTGCTGCCAGATAACCGCCTGCTGCGCGAAATAGCCGCGCGTTGTGAGTTGCTTGGGATCAATCTGATCCTTGATGAAGCGTTTATCGATTTTATTGCCGGGGAGCAGGGGTTTATTCCGCTGCTTCGTGATAACCCGCATATTTGGGTGCTGCGCTCTCTCACCAAGTTCTATGCGATACCGGGGCTCCGGTTGGGGTATCTGGTCAACAGTAATGAACAGGCTGTTGCACAGATGCGCCGTCGACAAATGCCGTGGTCAATTAACGCATTTGCTGCACTGGCAGGCGAGATTATTTTACACGACAGCGCATATCAGCAGGCAACGTGGAAGTGGCTGGAGCAAGAGGGTGCGAGGTTTGATCGGCAGTTGAAAGAACTGCCCGGCCTGACGGTGTATCCTGGCAGGGCAAATTATCGCTTATTGCGCTCCGAGCGGGCGGATTTTGATCTGCAACGCGCAATGCTGGAGCAACATGTCTTGATTCGCAGTTGTGCTAATTATCCGGGGCTGGATGCGCGCTATTATCGGGTAGCCGTTCGCAGCCAGGAAGAGAATAACCGCCTGTTGGCGGCTTTACGCAAGGTGCTTAGCGGTACAACCCTTGCTGATTGATATAGTCAAGCACTGCATCTGGCATCAGGTCGTCGCACGGCTCGCCTTTTTCCAGACGCTCACGGATGAGCGTGGCGGAGATGTTAAACCACGGCGTTTCAGCCAGATAAATTTTCCCGCAAGGCAAGTTGTGCAGATCATCTGGCGAATGGGTCAGATGATCCTCCAGCCACTGCTGGTGCTTTTCCTGCGCCATTTCGAGCGGATAGCCCGGACGTCGGCAGACAATGAGGTGGGTGTTACCCAGAATCGTGTCGTAGTCATGCCAGGACGGAAAGGTAAGCAGTGAGTCCTGGCCAATAATAAACGCTAACGGTACTTCCGGTCCTTGCTCCTCGCGCCACTCTTTGAGCGTTTGCGCGGTGTAGGAGGCGGTATCGCGTTTCAGTTCGCGTTCATCAAGGGAGAACAGCGGCTTATCGGCAATGGCCAGTTCAACCATGCGTTGACGTTGTTCGCCGGACGCTTCGGGTTGCGCACGATGCGGCGGCACGTTATTGGGCATGATAATGACCCGGGAAAGGCCAATCAGATTCGCCAGAATTTCAACTGGTTTAAGATGACCATAATGCACCGGATCAAAGGTGCCACCGAACAGAGCCTGCAATGATTTCATATCAACCATCAATAAAAACATCGGCCAGCGATTTATGGCAGAGCAAAAGGGAAAGCCCCTCAAGTTCCGCCCACACTGACTGACCATAGTCTTGTTTAAGCGTAATTTCCGTACGCGTTAACAACGTTACCGCCTGACGCAACTGCGCAGGATTCAGCCGGTTTAGCGCGTCTCCCATCATACCCCGGCGATTTTGCCACACCCGGTGTTTATCAAACAACGAGCGCAAAGGCGTATGGGCTGACTGCCGTTTTAAGTTGACCAACAGCAGTAATTCGCGCTGTATCGTACGTAGCAAAATAACCGGCTCACTGCCTTCCAGACGTAACTGTTGCAGAATGTGCAGCGCGCGTTTGCTTTTGCCCATCAGCAGCGCATCCACCCAATGGAACGGGGTAAAGTGCGCGGCATCGTTAACGGCTTTCTCCACGCGAGGCAGCGTTAGTTTGCCATCAGGCCAAAGCAACGCTAGCCGTTCCAGCGCTTGCGCCAGCGCTAACAGATTACCTTCATAGCAATAGCACAACAGCTGATTGGCTGCGTCATCCAGTTGTAGATTGTTAAGCTTCGCCCTGGCAGCGACCCAACGAGGAAGCTGTGCTTGCTCCGGCGTCTGGCAGCTTACCTGCACCGCATTATTGGCAAGTCCGGTATACCATGCGGCGTTTTCCTGCGCTTTAGTCAGTTTGTTGCCGCGAACAATCAGCAGCAGGTCGTCATGTAGCAGTGTGACGAGTGAAGCGAGCTGTTCGTTAATGGCGGCATTGGGGCCATTTTCAGGCAACTGCAAAAGTAGGGTTTGACGGCTGGCAAACAGGCTCATCGCCTGGCAGAGTGAAAAAATCTCTCCCCAGTCGGTGCTATTGTCCAGGGTGAAAGCGTGGTGTTCTTCGAATCCTTGCGTTGCTGCTGCCTGACGGATAGCGTCCTGGCTTTCCTGCAATAAGAGAGGATCGTTACCTAAGAGCAAATACGCCGCGCGCAGCCCTTCATTGAGCTGTGCGCGGAGTTGTTCAGGGTACAACTTGAGCATCAGTTACCCAGCGTGGTGGAAACACGCGCCGGAGATGACGCAGGCTCTGCGGCTTTTGTCGCCGCTGGCTTAGCATCATCATCAGCATTGGATGACAGAGTATCGGCCAGATGTACGCTTGGCAGCTTACGAATTAACTGTTCAGCCGCTTTGTCATACATCTCTTTAACGATCATCTCTTGCTCGTTATCCTTCGCCAGTGCAGCCTGTGGGTTGTCAAAGAACGAACGATAAACTTTGGCACTGATTGGATAAATATCATGACCTGGAATCAGCACAGTAGCACTCACGAACATCACCATCTGGTATTCAGCCGTTTGACCGTTCTGGAATACCGACGCCGTATCTTGCGATATGCTGACCGCGCCCAGACGTAAGGACGTCACATCTTTACGCATTGAGCCGTCCTCTAGCAGCGTAACGCCGTTCAGACGCAGCTGATTACGAACCGCGCGGCTTAATGGGCCGTTTGGATCCCCAGAGTCCAGAATCATGGTTTTCATTGAGGGTGGGACCTGCGTAGTATTACGCAGATGCCATCCACATCCGGCGGTGACAAGCACCGCCAGAGATAACAACAATGTTGTCAGAAGTCGCACGCTTCCTCCCGCGCTTAGCCAACGACCAGATTGAGGAGTTTACCCGGTACATAAATCACTTTACGTACGGTAACGCCATCAAGATATTTTGCCACCAGATGCTCCTGGCCAGCACGTTCACGAACCTGTTCTTCTGTCGCATTTACCGGAACGGTAATTTTGCCACGGACTTTACCGTTCACCTGAACAACAACCAGCTTCGAGTCTTCAACCATTGCGGCTTCGTCCGCCACCGGCCACGGTGCGTTGTCGATATCGCCTTCGCCTTTCAGTGCTTCCCACATCGTGAAACAAACGTGTGGGGTGAACGGGTTCAGCATGCGAACGACGGCCAGTAACGCTTCCTGCATCAGGGCTCTGTCTTGTTCGTCTTCCTGCGGTGCTTTCGCCAGCTTGTTCATCAGCTCCATAATCGCCGCAATTGCGGTGTTAAAGGTCTGACGACGACCGATATCATCGGTAACTTTAGCAATGGTTTTATGTACGTCGCGACGCAGCGCTTTTTGGTCTTCGCTCAACGCATCAACGTTCAGGGCAGCAACATCGCCTTTGGAAGTATGTTCGTAAACCAGCTTCCATACACGTTTCAGGAAGCGGTTCGCCCCTTCAACGCCGGATTCCTGCCATTCCAGCGTCATATCAGCCGGAGAAGCGAACATCATGAACAGACGTACCGTGTCAGCGCCGTAACGTTCAACCATGACCTGCGGGTCGATACCGTTATTTTTCGACTTGGACATTTTGCTCATGCCGGTATAGACCAGTTCATGGCCTTCTGCGTCCTGAGCTTTGACGATACGACCTTTTTCGTCGCGCTCAACGATGGCATCAACCGGAGAAACCCAGTTACGCTCGCCGTTTGCACCAACGTAATAGAACGCATCAGCCAGCACCATACCCTGGCACAGCAGCTGTTTGGCCGGTTCGTCAGAGTTGACCATGCCCGCATCGCGCATCAGCTTGTGGAAGAAGCGGAAGTAGAGCAGGTGCATGATGGCGTGTTCAATACCACCAATGTAGATATCAACTGGCAGCCAGTAGTTTGCGGCTTCTGGATCCAGCATCCCTTCGTTGTACTGCGGGCAGGTATAGCGCGCGTAGTACCAGGAGGATTCCATAAAGGTATCGAAGGTGTCGGTTTCGCGCAGCGCAGGCATGCCGTTAACGGTGGTTTTTGCCCACTCCGGATCGGCTTTTATTGGGCTGGTGATGCCGTCCATAACCACGTCTTCCGGCAGAATAACCGGCAACTGATCTTCTGGCGTCGGCAGTACGGTACCGTCTTCCAACGTCACCATCGGAATTGGCGCCCCCCAGTAACGCTGACGGGAAACACCCCAGTCACGCAGACGGTAGTTCACTTTACGTTCACCCACGCCTTTCGCTACCAGCTTGTCAGCAATGGCGTTGAAGGCAGCTTCGAAGCCGAGGCCGTCAAACTCGCCGGAGTTAAACAGCACGCCTTTTTCGGTCAGAGCTTGTTCGGACAGATCCGGCTCTGCGCCTTCAGCGGTCAGAATTACTGGCTTGATGGTCAGGCCATATTTTGTCGCAAACTCGTAATCGCGCTGATCGTGGCCCGGAACGGCCATGACTGCGCCCGTACCGTATTCCATCAGGACGAAGTTTGCCGCCCAAACGGGGATTTCTTCGCCAGTCAGCGGGTGAACGGCTTTAAAGCCCGTGTCGACGCCTTTCTTCTCCATGGTTGCCATTTCGGCTTCAGCAACCTTGGTGTTGCGGCATTCGTCAATGAAGGCGGCCAGTTCTGGATTATTTGCAGCAGCTTTCTGCGCCAGCGGGTGACCTGCGGCAACGGCCAGATAGGTCGCACCCATAAAGGTGTCCGGGCGGGTGGTGTAAACGGTTAGCGTGTTGTCGTAACCGTTCACATCGAAGGTGATTTCCACGCCTTCAGAACGGCCAATCCAGTTGCGCTGCATCGTTTTCACGGTGTCAGGCCAGTGATCCAGGTTATCCAGGTCACGCAGCAGTTCGTCAGCGTAAGCGGTGATTTTGATGAACCACTGTGGGATCTCTTTACGCTCGACTTTGGTATCGCAACGCCAGCAGCAGCCGTCGATAACCTGTTCGTTCGCCAGTACGGTCTGGTCGTTCGGGCACCAGTTGACCGCAGACGTTTTCTTATACACCAGGCCTTTTTTGTACAGCTCGGTGAAAAATTTCTGTTCCCAACGGTAGTATTCTGGGGTGCAGGTCGCCAGCTCACGGCTCCAGTCGTAACCGAAACCCAGCATTTTGAGCTGGTTTTTCATGTATGCGATGTTGTCGTACGTCCATGGTGCTGGCGCGGTATTGTTTTTAACCGCAGCGCCTTCTGCAGGCAGACCGAACGCATCCCAGCCAATTGGCTGCAGTACGTTTTTGCCCAGCATGCGCTGGTAGCGGGCGATCACGTCACCGATGGTGTAGTTACGTACGTGGCCCATGTGTAGTCGACCAGAAGGATAGGGAAGCATAGACAGGCAGTAATACTTCTCTTTGCTCTCGTCTTCGGTAACTTCAAATGTGCGCTTCTCATCCCAGTGAAGCTGTACTTTGGATTCTATCTCTTCCGGGCGGTATTGCTCTTGCATGGCAGCCAGTGGTCCTGTTTTCAATACAGCTACAAACGTAGCTCTAGATGTGGTGTTTCAGATCCGCATAGCATAGCCCAAACGCCCGCGCCAAAACAGCCTTTCGCGCATTCAGCGTTGAATTCCCGCAAGGATAATTCTTGCACGAATTTACACACTCTGTGGACAGTCTTGCAAAGCGTAGCGTAAATAACGTCTATTATTATAGACAGTTAACGACCCAGGAGGCGAAGCGATGAACAAGGTTGCTCAATATTACCGTGAACTGGTGGCTTCACTGAGCGAACGTCTGCGTAATGGCGAACGCGATATTGATGCGTTGGTGGAGCAAGCGCGTCAACGAGTTATGCAGACCGGGGAGTTAACGCGAACCGAGGTGGAAGAGCTCACCCGGGCCGTCAGACGTGACCTGGAAGAGTTTGCTCTGAGCTATGAAGAAAGTCTCGATGAGGAGACAGACAGCGTCTTTATGCGGGTTATCAAGGAGAGTATCTGGCAGGAACTGGCCGATATTACCGATAAAACGCAGCTCGAATGGCGAGAAGTGTTCCAGGATCTCAGTCATCACGGGGTTTATCACAGCGGTGAGGTGGTCGGATTAGGTAATCTGGTCTGCGAGAAGTGCCACTTCCATTTAGCGGTTTACACCCCGGATGTGCTGCCGCTGTGTCCAAAATGCGGACACGATCAGTTCCAGCGCCGACCGTTTGAGCCGTGATCGCTTTTTGCCGGATGGCGACGCAAAGCGTCTTATCCGGCCTACAAATTGCACGATTTTGTAGGCCGGATAAGCGTTAGCGCCATCCGGCGTGTATTAGGCGTAAAACTTCAGCCGTTCTGCCAGCAAATCGACAAACCCTTGACGATCAACGTCTACCATTACGGTGGCGTTTGGCTTATTGCCGCTCAGGAAGTAGTAATCCACCACGGTCATTCCCTGGGTATATTTACCCTGAGTTTCCACGCCGACCCAGCGTTCAACGGTGGTAAACAGTTCAGGTTTCAGCAGCCAGGCAATGGTGCATGGATCATGCAGTGGCGCGCCGATGAATCCCCATTTTTCATCTTTATGATACTCAAAGAAGAAGTCGAGTAGTTCAGCCACGATCGTCGAAACAGGGTTGCCGATAGCGCGGAATCGTTCGGTATCTTCGCGATGTATTTGCGCTTTATGCGTGACGTCCAGACCAGCCATCACCACTGGAATGCCAGACTGGAATACGATTTCAGCGGCTTCAGGATCCACGAAAATATTGAACTCGGCGGCGGGCGTCCAGTTTCCGAGTCCCATCGCACCACCCATGATCACGATACGGGCGATTTTGGCGTGCAGCTCAGGATGGCTATTCAGGAGCAATGCGACGTTAGTTTGCGGCCCGGTGGAGACAATCGTCATCGGTTCCGGGCTTTCACGCAGGGTTTTCGCCATCAGTTCCACGGCGGTACAGTCTTGTGGCGCAAAAGCGGGTTCCGGCAGCGCCGGGCCATCCAGCCCACTCTCGCCGTGAACGTTATCGGCGATAATCAGATCGCGCATCAGTGGTTTCACTGCGCCACCAGCCACTGGGATATCCGTACGGTTGAGCAACGTTAACATGCGCAACACGTTACGCAGCGTTTTGTCAGGTGTCTGGTTACCGGCTGATGAGGTTATCGCTTTCACATCCAGTTCTGGTGAGGCGAGGGCGAGCACAATTGCGATAGCGTCGTCATGACCCGGATCGCAATCAAACAGGATAGGAAGTGCCATTGTTGCTCCTTGTAAGTGGGACTTTGTGACAAGGTTAACGCTGGGCTGTATGTGTTTCGAGAGGCGAAGGGATAAAGCGTGAGGTGGCGCGCACATGGAGATGCGCGCCAGCAAGATTAGTGCAGTATTTTCGCGAGAAAGTCTTTGGCGCGGTCCGATTTCGGATTAGCGAAAAACTCTTCTTTCGGTGAGTCTTCAACAATTTTCCCTTCATCCATGAAGATCACCCGGTTCGCCACTTTACGCGCAAAGCCCATTTCGTGGGTTACCACCATCATGGTCATCCCTTCATTGGCCAGTTCAACCATAACGTCCAGTACTTCGTTGATCATTTCAGGATCAAGCGCTGACGTCGGCTCGTCAAACAGCATGGCGATAGGATCCATGCACAGCGCCCGGGCGATAGCGACACGCTGTTGCTGGCCCCCTGAGAGCTGAGCTGGAAACTTCTCGGCATGTGCTGACAGACCAACGCGTTCCAGTAACTTTTGCGCTTTGTCGCGGGCCGGCTTTTTATCGCGCTTGAGCACTTTTACCTGCGCCAGAGTCAGGTTCTCAATGATCGACAGGTGAGGGAACAGTTCAAAGTGCTGGAACACCATACCAACGCGAGAGCGCAGTTTGGCCAGATCGGTTTTTTTATCATTCACCACGGTACCATCAACGGTGATAACGCCCTGTTGTACCGGCTCCAGCCCGTTCACCGTTTTGATAAGCGTTGATTTACCTGAGCCTGACGGGCCGCAGACCACCACCACTTCACCTTTTTTCACTTCCGTGGAGCAGTCGGTCAGCACCTGAAAGTGACCATACCATTTAGAAACATTTTTCAGGGTAATCATTAAACTGTCCTTTTCTTCAAATAGCTGACCAACAACGATGCGCTCAGACTGAATACAAAATAAACGGCGCCAGCAAACAGGATCATTTCAACCTGTGTGCCGTCACGCTCGCCAATGGTAGAGGCGGTACGGAAGAAGTCTGCCAGACTTAATACATAGACCAGCGAGGTATCCTGGAAGAGTACGATGCCCTGGGTTAGCAGCAGCGGTACCATCGCGCGGAATGCCTGCGGCAGAATAATGAGCTTCATCGACTGCCAGTGGGTCATCCCCAGAGCCAGCGCGGCGCTGGATTGCCCACGAGAAATACTCTGGATACCGGCACGGATAATCTCGGAATAGTACGCGGCTTCAAACATCGAAAACGCGACCATCGCTGAGATCAGGCGAATATCGGTTTTAGGCGACAGACCCAGTACGTTTTGCAGGAAGCCGGGCACAATCAGGTAGAACCACAGCAGCACCATGACCAGCGGAATAGAACGAAATACGTTGACGTAGCCTTTCGCAAACCAGGCAATCGGCGCGAAGCTGGACAGACGCATTACTGCAAGGATGGTTCCCCAGACAATACCAATGACTACCGCCGTAACGGTGATTTTCAGCGTGATGATTAACCCATCCAGCAGATACGGCAGGGAAGGGATGATAGAACTCCAGTCAAATTCGTACATTATTTGCCTCCCAAATTGCCAGACAGGCGGATTTTACGTTCAACGAGATTCATCACCAGCATGATGACGGCGTTAATCAGGACGTAAGCCAGAGTGATAGCGGTAAACGATTCCCATGCGTGGGCGGAGTAATCCAGCAGTTTGCCCGCCTGTGCCGCCATATCGACCAGGCCGATGGTGGAGGCGATAGCGGAGTTCTTCACCAGGTTCATCATCTCTGAGGTCATTGGCGGAACAATCACGCGGTAGGCGTTTGGCAACAGAACATAGCGGTAGGCCTGCGGCAACGTTAGCCCCATCGCCAGTGCGGCGTTTTTCTGCCCACGAGGCAGAGACTGAATTGCGGCGCGAACCTGTTCGCAGACGCGCGCGGCGGTAAACAGCCCCAGACAAAGCATCGATGAGAGGAAGAACTGGATGTTGGGATCCAACTCAGCCTTGAACCACATCCCAATGTTTTCCGGCAGCAGTTCCGGAATAACCAGATACCAGGTAAAAAACTGGACGATGAGCGGAACGTTACGAAACAGCTCAACGTACAGTGTGCCGATCCCAGAAAGGAAACGATTTGGAACGGTACGTAAGATGCCGAATAAAGAGCCTATGAGGAAAGCGATAATCCAGGCGGTGATGGATAACGCGACAGTGACCTGGAAACCACTCCAGAGCCAGCCGAGATAGGTGGTGTTGCCGAACGGGGCTTGTTGTAAAAAAATACCCCAGTTCCAGTCTATAGACATAAATCTACTCCAGAAAAAAAAGGGTAGCAGCGCTACCCTCGAAGATTGTTATTCGGCGTTTTGCGGTTTTCAGGCCTGATGGGGAACGACCATCAGGCTTATAGTCTGTCCGTGCCGAGTAACAATCGAGAGGGAGGGGAAGCCTCCCATTTATTTTAGTTAGTTAAGCGCTTTATCATTTGGTTCTTTGAACAGAGCTTTCATCTCATCTGACAGTTCGAAATTCATGTTCAGGTTCTTCGGTGGAATTGGATTTTTAAACCACTTATCAAACCATTTCTCAGCTTCGCCTGAGGTTTGCGCCTTGGCGATAGTGTCGTCCATCAGCTTTTTGAACTCAGGATCATCTTTGCGCAACATACAGCCGTAGGCTTCCTGAGACTGTGGCTTGCCGACGATCTCCCAGTTGTCTGGTTTCTTCGCTTTCGCGCGCTCGCCAGCCAGCAGGGCGTCATCCATCATAAAGGCAACGGCGCGACCGCTTTCCAGAGTACGGAAAGAGTCACCGTGGTCTTTCGCGCTGATGATGCGCATATCCATTTTTTGTTCTTCATTCAGCTTGTGCAGCAGAACTTCGGAGGTGGTACCCGAAGTCACGACTACGGCTTTACCTTTCAGATCGGCGAAATCTTTGACGTCGCCGCCTTTTTTCGCCAGCAGACGGGTGCCGACAACGAAAATGGTGTCAGAGAAAGCCGCTTGTTTTTGGCGCTCGACGTTGTTGGTGGTGGATCCACATTCAAAATCGAAGGTGCCGTTTTGCAGCAGCGGTATACGGTTTTGAGAAGTAATCGGGATCAGTTTCACCTGCAGATCAGGCTTGTTCAGCTTTTTCTTCACGGCGTCAACGATCGCGTTGGAGTAATCCTGTGAATAACCGACCACTTTTTGCTGATTATCGTAGTAAGAAAACGGTACTGATGATTCACGGTGGCCGACAACGATCACGCCATTTTTGGCGATCTTATCCAGCGTGCTGCCTGCCGCTGGTGCTGCGTCTTCTGCGTGCGCCAGACCGGCGGACATTCCCATGACCAGCATGGCAGTGGCGAGCTTACGTAATTGCATATCCAACTCCTTTATCGTCTGCGCCAGGGACGCATTGATACCCATTGTGATGTTGTTATTGTTTGCTACTAAAACGTGCAGTCTTGTGTGTGTTTGTTAACATTTAGTTTGGATGAATGTAAAGAATTTGCTGTGTTATTGTTTATTTTTGCGAAGTGCGCCGCACCATTTGGGGGCAAAAATATCTTGTTGCACTTTTCAGGTGCTACCGGCGCTCAACTTTGGTGCGACCAGGTTGCACATTCAGCCAAAACAGCGTTTGCCTTGTAGAACAAAGCAATAGACGTGCCAGAATGGGCATTGGAAGAGAGGAAGGGGGGAGTAGGCCTGATAAGCGTAGCGCCATCAGGCACGATGCGGCACAACTGCCGGATGGCGGCGTACCGCCTTATCCGGCCTGCATTTGATGGGGTACTGGTTTATTTACGACGTTGGCGCAGACTCATTACCACTGCGCCAAAGCCAAACAGCGCGGTTAGCAGCCAGAGCGGCCAGTTTCCGGTACGGGCATAAGGGGTTAAGCCCGTCGTTGGCGTCACGCTGGTGGTCAGCACCTGGCGGGTAAACTGCGGGATCATCGCCTGCACTTCGCCCTGCGGACCAATCACCGCCGTAATACCGTTGTTGGTGCTACGCAGCAGAGGTCGCGCCAGCTCGAGGGAACGCATCCGCGCCATCTGGAAGTGCTGCCACGGACCAATAGATTTACCAAACCATGCATCGTTGGAGATAGTCAGCAGATAGTCCGTATCCGGGCGGAAGTTATCTCGTACCTGTTCGCCAAGAATGATTTCGTAGCAGATGGCTGCGGTCAGCTTAAAGCCGTGTGCATGCAGCTGTGGCTGTACATAAGGACCGCGGCTGAACGAAGACATTGGCAGGTCAAAGAATGGCGCTAGCGGGCGCAGGATAGATTCCAGCGGGACAAACTCGCCAAACGGTACCAGATGGTTTTTGTTGTAGCGGTTGCTGGAGTCGTAGCTGTATGGGCTGTCTTTACCCAGTGTGATGATGGTGTTGTAAGTGTCGTAACGATTCTGCTTGTTCAGACGCGCGTCTACAATACCGGTAATCAGCGTGCTGTTTTTCGATTTCAGCAGGTCATCCATCATACTCAGAAAACGCTGCTGGTTAATTTCCAGGTCAGGAATAGCGGATTCTGGCCATATGATGAGCTGTGATTTGCCCATCTCAGGCTGGGTGGCGTCGAGATAAATCTTCAGGGTGTTGAGTAACTGGCCTTCATCCCATTTGAGCGACTGCGGGATGTCACCCTGCACCATCGAGACCTGGGTGGTTTTTTCCGGCTCCAGCGTGTACCACTGAATATAACGTAGCGGAAAGGGCAGAGCGAAAAGAACTGCGGCGGCAGCCAGCGGCTTCCAGTTACGCGTTACCAGCGCAAGTGCCAGCAGGCCACTAACCATCATCAGCAGGAAGTTAATCGCCTCAACGCCCATTACCGGCGCCAGCCCTTTTAACGGACCGTCGATCTGGCTGTAGCCGAACTGCAGCCACGGAAAACCGGTCAGTACCCAGCCGCGTAGAAATTCAGTGATTTGCCAGACTACCGGCGCGGCAATCGCTACGCGTGTCCAGGTAGTTTTCGGCCACAGACGCGCCAAAACGCCGGCAAACAGGCCGGTGTAGAGGGAAAGGTAAGCAGCAAGCAGAACCACGAGGAAGACGTTAACGGGGCCCGGCATACCGCCAAACTGCGCGATACTGACGTAAACCCAGTTGATGCCTGAGCCAAACAGTCCCAGTCCCCAGAAGTAGCCGATAGCGGCAGACTGGAGCGGACGACGGTTGAAGGTGAGAGCCTGCAGACCCATCAGCGAAACAATCGCAGCGGGCCAGATGTCATACGGTGAGAAAGCCAGTGTCCCGCAGGCACCGAATAATAACGCCAGCAGCAGGCGAATGCGCTGGCGTTCAATTAAAGGGGCAAATGCCATGTAGTCTTAGATCCAGTTTCGGTTTTATTCGTCCAGTTTGGGCTGGGGTGAGTCGTCCGGAATTCTGACATGAACCTGAATAATACGACGGCTGTCGGCCATTGCCACTTTGAACTGGTAACCATCAATGTCGATGGTCTCTCCACGCGCGGGCAGATGACCGAAGGCCTGCATGACCAACCCGCCAATGGTATCCACTTCTTCATCGCTGAAATGCGTGCCGAAAGCTTCGTTGAAGTCTTCAATCGGCGCCAGCGCACGAATAGTCCAGGTGTGGCGACTGAGCTGACGGAAATCAATATCGTCTTCTTCGTCGTACTCGTCTTCAATTTCACCGACAATCAGTTCAAGGATGTCCTCAATGGTCACCAGACCTGAGACACCGCCAAACTCGTCGATGACGATAGCCATATGATAACGCTGGGAGCGGAACTCTTTCAGCATGCGGTCAACCCGCTTGCTTTCAGGGACGACAACCGCCTGGCGTAACACTTTCTCCATGCTGAAGGCTTCGGCATCGCTACGCATAAACGGCAGCAGATCTTTGGCCATCAGAATCCCTTCAATGTGATCCTTGTCTTCGCTAATTACCGGGAAACGCGAGTGGGCAGACTCGATAATGACATCGAGGCATTCGTCCAGAGTTTGGTTGCGTTTCAGGGTAATCATCTGGGAGCGAGGGATCATGATGTCGCGAACACGTTGGTCCGCAATATCCATTACCCCTTCGAGCATATCGCGCGTATCTTCATCGATAAGATCGTTTTGCCCGGAATCACGGATCAGCTCCAACAGTTCGTCGCGGTTTTTCGGTTCACCGTGGAAAAGTTGGCTCAGTAACAGGGAAAAAAATCCCTTTTTGCTGTTTAAGGTGTCACTACTGTGTGAATTGTCGTCGCTCATGGCGTCGTATGGGTTCTCATGTTAGTTAATACAAAGCGCGTCATGCGTATACTCAGCAGTTGACGGCATGTTTTGCCTGATGGCGCTACGCTTATCAGGCCTACGAAAGGCATGAATGTAGGCCGGATAAGGCGCAAGCGCCGCCATCCGGCAAGCTACTATTCTGCAATCTTCTCGGCAATGTACGGATCCTCATAGCCCAGAGCAAGCATAATCTCTGTTTCGAGGGATTCCATCTCTTCCGCTTCATCGTCTTCAATATGGTCGTAGCCGAGTAAATGTAGGCTACCGTGCACCACCATGTGCGCCCAGTGGGCCTCAAGCGGTTTGCCTTGCTCCTGCGCTTCTTTCTCAACCACCTGACGGCAGATGATCAAATCGCCCAGCAGCGGCATCTCGATGCCCGGCGGAGCCTCAAACGGGAAAGAGAGCACGTTGGTGGATTTGTCTTTCCCGCGATAGGTCAGGTTCAGGTCGTGGCTTTCCGCGTCATCGACCAGACGAATCGTCACTTCAGACTCTTCCTGAAACTGCGGGATCACCGCATCCAGCCAGCCCTGAAACTGACTTTCTGTTGGCAGACCGGATTCGTCTTCACATGCCAGCTGTAAATCGAGGATAACCTGACTCATTTTTGTTCCTGCTCCTGAGCTTCGCGCTTGCGTTCTGCAGCCTGCTCGGCTTTGCGTTTCTGTTCTGCTTCTTCCCAGGCTTCATACGCCGTGACGATACGGGCAACCACCGGGTGGCGAACCACGTCTTCGCTATGGAAGAAATTAAAACTAATTTCGTCGACTTCAGCCAGTACTTCAATGGCATGACGCAGACCGGATTTGGTGCTACGCGGCAGGTCAATCTGCGTGATATCGCCAGTGATGACCGCTTTAGAGTTAAAGCCGATACGGGTCAGGAACATTTTCATCTGTTCGATGGTAGTGTTCTGGCTTTCATCAAGAATGATGAACGCATCGTTCAATGTACGACCGCGCATATAGGCCAGCGGCGCAACTTCAATGACGTTACGCTCAATCAGCTTTTCAACCTTTTCAAAGCCGAGCATTTCGAACAGCGCGTCATACAGTGGTCGTAAATACGGATCGACTTTCTGGCTGAGATCTCCCGGCAGGAATCCCAGTTTTTCGCCCGCTTCCACTGCCGGACGGGTCAGCAGAATACGACGGATCTCCTGACGCTCAAGCGCATCGACCGCAGCGGCAACCGCGAGATACGTTTTACCCGTACCCGCAGGGCCAACGCCAAAGGTGATGTCGTGGTCGAGGATATTCGCAATGTACTGTGCCTGGTTCGGCGTACGCGGCTTTATTACTCCGCGCTTGGTTTTGATGTTCACCGCTTTGCCAAATTCAGGCACGCTGTCTGCGCTTTGCTCAAGCACACGCGCTTCTTTGATCGCCAGATGAATTTGTTCAGGCTCGATGTCCTGCGTCTGACCGCGCATTGGGGCGGTATCGACGTACAGACTACGTAAAATATCTGCCGCGGCGGTGACGCAAATTGGGCGACCGGTCAGTTTAAAGTGGTTATCACGGCGGTTAATTTCGATGCCGAGGCGACGTTCCAGCTGTTTGATGTTGTCATCAAATGGGCCGCAAAGGCTCAGCAGGCGGGCGTTGTCTGCGGGTTCAAGGGTGATTTCGCGAGTGTCTATGTTCAAACTGTTCCTCTTATGCATGTCTCGCCGGACGCTGAACATTTACCGGCATCTAAGGAAATTATTCACGCCATGGGGGAAAGGCGCAAGCATTGCAATAAATATGGGGATGACAGGGCTGATTACAAGGCCCGCTGGAGCAGCGAGCCTGGGAGTGTTGGCCCGATAAGCATAGCGCCATCGGGCCTTGTTTACGTTTTTCAGCAGGATTAAGGCTGATAAATACCGACGCCCAGATCGTTTTCTTTACGGGTACGCGCAATGACCGATTCAGGGGACTCTGCGATACGCAGACCCATTTCATCTTCGGTACGCACTACTTTACCGCGCAGGGAGTTAGTCCAGACATCGGTAATTTCTACGTCTACGAACTTACCGACCATTTCCGGGTTGCCTTCAAAGTTCACCACACGGTTATTTTCGGTACGGCCTGACAGTTCCATGATGCTCTTACGCGATGTGCCTTCAACCAGAATGCGCTGGATCGTGCCGACCATACGACGGCTCCAGGCCATAGCTTGCTGGTTGATACGCTCCTGAAGAATGTTCAGACGCTGTTTCTTCTCTTCTTCCGGCACGTCGTCGACCATATCGGCGGCAGGGGTGCCAGGACGCGCAGAGAAAATAAAGCTGTAGCTCATGTCAAAATTGACGTCAGCAATCAGCTTCATGGTCTGCTCGAAATCCTGCGTGGTCTCACCCGGGAAGCCAACGATGAAGTCGGAGCTAATCTGGATATCCGGACGCGCAGCGCGCAGTTTGCGGATGATCGCTTTGTATTCCAGCGCGGTATGGGTACGCCCCATCAGGTTCAGTACGCGGTCTGAACCGCTCTGTACCGGCAGATGCAGGAAGCTCACCAGCTCTGGCGTATCGCGATAAACTTCAACGATATCATCGGTGAATTCGATCGGATGGCTGGTGGTGAAGCGGATACGATCAATACCGTCGATCGCTGCGACCAGACGTAACAGATCGGCAAAAGATCCGATCGTGCCGTCGTAGTTCTCACCACGCCAGGCGTTCACGTTTTGCCCCAGCAGGTTCACTTCACGCACGCCTTGGGCTGCAAGCTGGGCGATTTCAAACAGAATATCATCCGCCGGACGGCTGACTTCCTCACCGCGGGTGTAGGGCACCACGCAGTAAGTACAATATTTATTACAACCTTCCATGATGGACACAAACGCGCTTGGACCTTCAGCACGCGGTTCCGGCAGGCGGTCGAACTTTTCGATCTCCGGAAAACTGATATCAACCACCGGGCTACGGGTCGTGCTTCCACGCACTTTGTTGATCATTTCAGGCAGGCGGTGCAGCGTTTGCGGCCCAAAAATAATATCGACGTAATGCGCGCGCTGGCGAATATGATCGCCTTCCTGAGACGCAACACAGCCACCGACCCCAATGATGAGCTTGGGATTTTTCTCTTTTAACAGTTTCCAGCGGCCCAGTTGATGGAACACTTTTTCCTGAGCCTTCTCACGGATTGAGCAGGTATTCAGCAGCAGCACATCCGCTTCTTCCGCCACGTCAGTCAGTTGATACCCATGAGTGGCATCCAGCAGATCGGCCATCTTCGATGAATCGTATTCGTTCATCTGACAGCCCCAGGTTTTAATATGGAGTTTTTTGGTCATCGACTTGCTCTTGCGAAATTGTGGCTGAAATGCAGGGCGCATAGTGTACTGCTTTGGCGCGGTTGTGACCAGTATGACGGATGTCAGCCTCAAGGGGTAAAAAATCCTGTAAACTTACACAATACATGTAACTGGATAATTGACCATGACAAATCAACCAACGGAAATTGCCATTGTCGGCGGGGGGATGGTCGGCGGCGCGCTGGCGCTTGGACTGGCGCAGCATGGATTTACGGTAACGGTCATTGAGCATGCCGTTCCCGCGCCGTTTGTGGCTGACGGACAGCCTGATGTCAGAATTTCTGCCATAAGTTCCGCATCGGTGTCGTTGCTAAAAGGGCTGGGCGTCTGGGATACGGTGCAGGGGATGCGCAGCCATCCTTATCGTCGACTGGAAACGTGGGAGTGGGAAAATGCCCATGTGATGTTTGATGCCGCCGAGCTTAAGCTGCCTCTGTTGGGCTATATGGTGGAAAACACGGTCCTGCAACAGGCGCTCTGGCAGGCTCTGGAAGCTCACCCTAAAGTCACGCTGCGCGTATCGGCGTCCCTGATTTCTTTGCATCAACATAACGATCGACATGAGCTTGAGCTGGCAGGCGGCGAAACCATCAGCGCGAAGCTGGTTATCGGCGCCGATGGTGCCAACTCTCAGGTGCGAAAAATGGCCGGGATTGGTATCCATGCCTGGCAGTACGCGCAGTCCTGTATGTTGATAACCGTGCAATGCGAAAACTCACCGGGAGACAGCACCTGGCAGCAATTTACGCCTGACGGCCCGCGCGCGTTTTTACCGCTGTTTGATAACTGGGCCTCGTTGGTGTGGTACGACTCACCGGCTCGCATCCGCCAATTGCAAGCGCTGAATATGCCGCAATTGCAGACGGAGATTGCTAAACATTTTCCATCGCGACTCGGTAAGGTGATGCCAGTGGCTGCGGGGGCGTTCCCGCTTACGCGTCGTCATGCGCTGCAATATGTGCAACCAGGGCTGGCGCTGGTAGGTGATGCCGCGCATACCATTCATCCGCTGGCGGGGCAGGGCGTCAATCTGGGCTTTCGTGATGTTGATGCGTTGATTGATGTGCTGGTGAACGCGCGCAGCTACGGTGAATCCTGGGCCAGTCAGCCGGTGCTCAAGCGCTATCAGAATCGCCGTATGACTGACAATTTCATCATGCAAAGCGGTATGGATCTGTTCTATGCTGGATTTAGCAATAACCTGCAGCCGCTGCGCATCATGCGTAATCTCGGGCTCATGGCCGCAGAGCGCGCTGGCGTACTGAAACGTCAGGCACTGAAGTATGCGTTAGGGTTGTAGCTCGAGTGGTGCCTGATGGCGCTACGTTTATCAGGCCTACAGCTCATGTAGGCCGGGTAAAGCTTGCCGTCATCCGGCGTCAGAAAAGCAAAAAGCTCGCCGAAGCGAGCTTTTTTAATATGGCTGGGGTACGAGGATTCGAACCTCGGAATGCTGGTATCAGAAACCAGAGCCTTACCGCTTGGCGATACCCCAACGGGTGCACCCACAGAGTGGACGACTTTTTGAAATTGGCTGGGGTACGAGGATTCGAACCTCGGAATGCTGGTATCAGAAACCAGAGCCTTACCGCTTGGCGATACCCCAACAATTTTTTGGATTTACCGAACGAGTCGATACGTCCTTAATATGGTGGCTACGACGGGATTCGAACCTGTGACCCCATCATTATGAGTGATGTGCTCTAACCAGCTGAGCTACGTAGCCAAATACTAACATTTTCTTCGATGGCTGGGGTACCTGGATTCGAACCAGGGAATGCCGGTATCAAAAACCGGTGCCTTACCGCTTGGCGATACCCCAATGACCGTTGCGGTGAACCGCTATATCGAAGAAAAAATGGCTGGGGTACCTGGATTCGAACCAGGGAATGCCGGTATCAAAAACCGGTGCCTTACCGCTTGGCGATACCCCATCCGTGCAACGCTTACGGGTGAATGGTGCGGGAGGCGAGACTTGAACTCGCACACCTTGCGGCGCCAGAACCTAAATCTGGTGCGTCTACCAATTTCGCCACTCCCGCAAAAAAGATGGTGGCTACGACGGGATTCGAACCTGTGACCCCATCATTATGAGTGATGTGCTCTAACCAGCTGAGCTACGTAGCCATCTTTTTTTCGCGTAACCTTATCGGCGTTGCGGGGCGCATTATGCGTATTGAGCCTTGAAGCGTCAACCCCTTTTTCATTGAAAATAGCTGGAATGTGACTGTTTGGTTAGGTTGCGAACAGCATGACGCAATATTCGGCAATTATTAGTTATTAATTGTTTTTTTGCACAGAAAACAAACATAAAAAAAGAGCCCCGCAGGGCTCTTATCTAAGGATTAACTTATTTATAAGCAGACTGGTGTACGCCAACGGCACGGCCAGACGGATCGTTCATGGTTTTAAACGCCTCATCCCATTCGATCGCCTTGGCAGAAGAACAGGCAACCGACGGCCCGCCAGGCACACATTCGGCAGCGCTTGCTACCGGGAACAACTCTTCGAAAATCTCACGGTACAAATACGCTTCTTTTGACGATGGCGTGTTGTACGGGAAACGGAAGCTGGCAGTTTCCAGTTGTTGGTCAGAAACTTGTTCTGCAGCCACCTCTTTCAGGGTGTCAATCCAGCTGTAACCGACACCGTCAGAGAACTGTTCTTTCTGACGCCATGCGACGCTTGCCGGCAGGTAGGACTCAAAACATTCGCGCAGAACGTGTTTTTCCATTTTGCCGTTGCCGCACATTTTGTCCTGCGGGTTGATGCGCATCGCCACATCAAGGAATTTCTTATCCAGGAAGGGCACGCGAGCTTCTACACCCCAGGCCGACATGGCTTTGTTGGCACGGGCGCAGTCGAACATATGCAGCGCTTGCAGCTTGCGTACAGTTTCTTCGTGCAGTTCTTTTGCATCTGGCGCTTTGTGGAAATAGAGGTAGCCGCCAAACACCTCGTCCGAACCTTCACCCGACAACACCATTTTAATGCCCATCGCTTTAATTTTACGCGACATTAAGTACATTGGCGTCGAGGCGCGAATCGTCGTGACATCGTAAGTTTCGATGTGGTAAATCACGTCGCGGATCGCATCCAGACCTTCTTGCACGGTGAAGTGGATCTCATGGTGCACGGTCCCCAGATGGTTCGCCACCTCTTGCGCAGCTTTCAGATCCGGAGCGCCTTCCAGGCCGACGGCGAAGGAGTGCAGCTGTGGCCACCAGGCTTCGCTACGTTCCTGATCTTCAACACGGCGTGCCGCGTATTTTTTAGTGATCGCGGAAATGACGGATGAATCCAGACCACCGGACAACAGAACTCCATAAGGAACATCTGACATCAGGTGACTTTTCACCGCATCTTCCAGCGCCTGGCGCAGCTCGTTTTTATCGGTAACGTTGTCTTTGACGGCATCGTATTCAAACCAGTCGCGCTGGTAGTACTGACGAATTTCACCGTCTTTACTCCACAAATAGCTACCGGCCGGGAATTCTTTGATTGTGCGGCAGACAGGAACCAGCGCTTTCATTTCAGACGCAACGTAGAAGTTACCGTGCTCGTCGTAACCCATATACAGCGGGATGATCCCGATATGATCACGACCGATCAGGTAGGCGTCCTGCTCGCTGTCGTACAGGGCAAAAGCGAACATCCCTTGCAGGTCATCGAGGAAAGCGGGTCCTTTTTCCTGATACAGCGCGAGGATAACTTCGCAGTCGGAACCGGTCTGGAACTGGTAGCGATCGCCGTATTCAGCACGCAGTGTCTGGTGGTTATAAATTTCACCGTTAACCGCCAGGATATGTGTCTTCTTCATGTTGTACAGCGGCTGAGCACCGGCATTGACGTCGACGATGGACAGACGTTCGTGCGCCAGAATGGCGTTATCACAGGCGTAAATACCTGACCAGTCCGGGCCGCGGTGGCGCATCAGACGAGACAGTTCCAGGGCTTTTTTACGCAGTTCAACTGCGTCAGTTTTAATATCGAATACGCCAAAAATAGAACACATAACCTTCTCCGTTAACCTGTTGCGTGATGCTTTTTATGTTTGCTTGATAAAGAAAATGCCGCAAAGCTGGAGAGGGCGCAAGCGAATTACGGGTCAGAAAATAAAAAACGCAATAGTCATTGTGGATTGGTGAAAAAAGATTATGTAATGAGCGCTATTATTGATGAATCAACAGTGAAGTGGTGATTTTATTGAATGGATGTATTTTTCAGGCCGGATAACTTACAGATGTTGTTATCCGGCTAAAGAGATTAAATGACGTCTATTTCAGCAACGGATGGGTAAATCCAGCTTGGTCTGAACGGCATGTTGTCAATATCATCAAGCTTGGATACGCCAGACAGTACCAGGATAGTTTCCAGACCCGCCTGAAAACCAGCCAGAATATCGGTACGCAGGTTGTCGCCAACGATAACGGTTTCTTCCGAGTGCGCCTGCATTTTGTTGAGAGCCGCGCGAATAATCCACGGGCTGGGTTTGCCGACATAAAACGGTTTACGACCTGAGATCTTCTCAATACCGGCACAGAGTGCTCCACAGGCGGGATAAAAGCCGCGACCGTGGGTATCCGGGTTAGTGGCGATAAAACGCGCGCCGTTGGCGACAAAATATGCTGCTTTATGCATCATGTCCCAGTTATAGGAACGTGTCTCGCCAACAATCACAAAATCGGGGTTCACGTCGGTAATGGTAAATCCAGCTTTGTACAGTTCGTGAATTAACGCGCCTTCACCCACCACATAGGCCTTTTTTCCTTCCTGGCGACGAAGGAAATCAGCGGTAGCCATCGCGGAAGTATAAAAGACGCTATCAGGGACATTCACACCCGCGGTGGCGAAGCGGTTTGCCAGATCTTGCCCGGTCTGCGAAGGGTAGTTAGTCAGCAGGACTAACGGCAGGCCTTTTTCCAGGATCCCAGTCAGAAATTCTGCCGCACCTGGTACGGCAACATTGTCGTGCATCAGCACGCCGTCGATATCACAAATTACATTCTTAATGGCCATGGACAATCCGACATTAAAAAAAGAAGGCATTACTATACACAAAATACACTACATCATTCGAGTTGCATCAAGGCGGCAAGTCTGCGAACCCCTGGAGCTTACTGAAGTAAGTGACCGGGGTGAGCAGATGCAGCTAACGCAGAGGCAGCTCGAAGGATGACGTGTATTAGTTTTCCAGCAAACGTTGCAGCAGTGTACCGTTGAGCATCGCACGCTTCACCAACGCAAAGGCGCCAATGGCAGAGCGGTGATCCAGCGTGGAACGAACCACCGGTAAATTGTGGCGAAACGCTTTCAACGCCTGCGTGTTGATACAGCTTTCTATTGCAGGCAGCAGCACTTTATCAGCCTCGGTAATTTCGCCCGCAATGACGATTTTTTGTGGGTTAAACAGGTTGATGGCGATGGCGATGGTTTTACCCAGGTGGCGACCAACGTGCTCAATGACTTCTGCTGCCAGGTTATCGCCTTTATTTGCCGCCTTACAGATAGCTTTGATGCTGCAATCATCCAGCGTGAGCCGGCTTGGATAACCCTGTTTCAATAAGTTCTGCACGCGGTGTTCGATAGAGGCATTGGCGGCAATGGTTTCCAGACAGCCGAAGTTACCGCAGTGACAGCGCTCACCCAGCGGCTCTACCTGAATATGACCAATCTCGCCGACGTTGCCATTGCGACCGATGAAAATTCGGCCATTGGAGATGATACCCGCGCCGGTTCCGCGGTGCACTCGCACCAAAATGGAGTCTTCGCAATCCTGGCTTGCCCCGAAATAGTGCTCAGCCAGCGCAAGGCTGCGAATATCATGACCAACAAAGCAGGTGACGTTGAAGCGTTTTTCGAGCGCTTCGACCAGTCCCCAGTTTTCGACCTGAATGTGTGGCATATAGCGGATGACGCCGCTTTCAGGATCGACAAGGCCTGGCAAGATGACAGAAATTGCGATCAGCTCACGGATTTTCCGCTGGCAGTTCTCAATAAAGATGGCAATGGTGTTGAGCAGAGCATATTCCAGCGTTTCCTGGGTGCGCTCCGGGAGAGGATAATGCTCTTCAGCAACCACTTTACTGCTCATATCATAGAGCGTGAGCGTTGTGTCGTGGCGACCCAGGCGTACGCCGATGGCGTGGAAATTGCGGGTTTCTGTGACGATAGAGATAGCGCGGCGGCCCCCGGTGGAGGCCTGCTGATCGACTTCTTTGATCAGCCCGCGTTCGATCAACTGACGCGTAATTTTGGTTACGCTGGCGGGGGCAAGCTGGCTTTGCTCGGCAATTTGAATTCGCGAGATTGGCCCATGCTGGTCAATCAGGCGATAAACCGCCGCGCTGTTAAGCTGTTTTACGAGATCAACATTACCTATTTGAGCTTGTCCGCCTGGTGTCATTCTTTCTCTTACTCAGTAACGACCTCGTTGCCATTAACGATGGTCTTGATGATTTTAAAGTCGTGCGTGAACGCAGTCAGGTTGGCTACTTTGCCTGGCGCGATGCTGCCGAGTTGTTTGTCGACGCCGATGGCGCGAGCAGGGTAGAGCGTTGCCATGCGTAAGACTTCGTCGAGGGCGATATTTGCATGCTCGACCAGATTGCGTACGCCTTCAATCATGGTTAATGATGAACCGCTCAACGTACCATTCTCATCAACACACAGTCCATTGCGGTAGTATATTGTTTTACCAGCGAAAATGAACTGTTCAATGTTTGCACCTGCTGGCGCGGTTGCGTCAGTGACCAGGCACAGCTTGTCGCCTTTCAGGCGCTTAGCATTACGGATGTTAACGTAGTCAACGTGCAGGCCATCGGCGATGATACCGCAGTAGATATCGGCTTCATCCAAAATAGCGCCCGCCAGACCGGGTTCGCGGCCGGTAATGTACGGCATCGCGTTGAACAGGTGCGTTGCAAAGGTAATACCTGCACGGAATCCGATTTTTGCTTCTTTTACCGTTGCATTGGAGTGACCCGCAGAAACCACGATACCCGCATTCACCAGTTTGGTGATGACCTCTACCGGGACCATTTCTGGTGCCAGTGTGACTTTGGTGATCACATCGGCATTATCGCACAGGAAATCAACCAACGCAGCGTCCGGCTGACGGACAAATCCCGGATTATGGGTGCCTTTTTTCACCAGGTTCAGCCACGGTCCTTCAAGATGAAGTCCTAATGCCTGATTCGGGTGTTTCGCCAGGTATTCACGCATCACGCGAACACCCTGTTTCATCAGGTCATCGCTGGTGGTGATAAGCGTTGGCAGATAGTTGGTGCAGCCAGATTTTTCATTGGCTTTCTGCATTATTTCCAGCGTTTCAACGGTCACGGCTTCTGCCGTATCGTTAAACTGTACGCCGCCGCAGCCGTTCAGCTGTACATCAATAAAACCGGGGGAAACAATGGCCCCATTCAGTGAGCGCTGTTCAATCCCTGACGGTAATTCAGCCAGTGGGCAAACGCTGTCGATCAGGCCATTGGCGACAACAATCGCATGGTCATCAAGAATTTCGTGACCGGTAAAGATCCGGCCCTGGGTTAAAGCATACATTCCGACCCCCGATTTCAAAAAAATGCCGCCCTGCAACTTATCGACAGGGCGGAGACATCAATTACAGACCTTTAATATTTTCCGCTTCTAACTCGTTGAAGTATTTCAGCGTCTTCACTTTCAGTTCCATGGTGGAAGGCTCATCGCAGACCACAACGGCTTTTGGATGCAACTGCAGGCAGCTGATGGTCCACATGTGGTTAACGTTGCCTTCAACGGCGGCTTGCAGCGCCTGTGCTTTCTGGTGGCCCAGAACCAGGATCATCACTTCTTCAGCATCCAGCAGGGTACCCACGCCAACGGTCAGCGCATATTTAGGCACCTGGCTTACGTCGCCGTCAAAGAAGCGTGAGTTAGCAACACGTGTGTCGTGAGTCAGCGTTTTGATGCGGGTACGGGAAGCCAAAGAGGAAGCTGGTTCGTTGAACGCGATGTGACCATCGTTGCCTACACCGCCCATAAACAGGTGGATTTTACCGTAAGAACGGATTTTTTCTTCATACTGACGGCATTCTGCATCAATATCCGGCGCGTTACCATTGAGGAGGTTGATATTTTCTGCTGGAATATCAACGTGATCAAAGAAATTGCGGTGCATAAAGCTGTGGTAGCTTTCCGGATGCTCTTTCGGCAGGCCAACATATTCGTCCATGTTGAAAGTAACAACATGCTTGAAGCTCACCTGGCCCGCTTTGTGCATTTCAACCAATGCTTTATAAGCTGTCAGCGGAGTACCGCCAGTCGGCAGGCCCAGAACGAACGGACGATCTGCCGTTGGTTTGAACGCGTTAATACGGTTAACGATATGGCGAGCAGCCCATTTGCCGACTTGTTCAGCGGTATTCAGGGGGATCAGTCTCATTCTTCACCTCAAAAGTAAATGTAAGCAATTGGCGGATTGAGTCTCTGTGCAGTAATAAGCGTAACCTGGTTTTGCATCGGTAAGGATCAATCCGTTTCGATTTTTTGAATGATAAAATAAGTTTTCGTAGTTAGCCAGTGAAAGGGAGGGTTAATAACGATATTTGGTGACTGGAATCACAAAAAACACGCGTTTAATTTGCGATACGAATTAATTTTTCACACACTCTGAATGTAGATGAATGGTTAATATCGTTGTTCCAGAATCTTGCTGTCAGGAATGGTCGCACAATAAAAATATGGCTTCAAAGAAGCCTAATCGGGGTCTCGTAGGGGGAATAAAATGAATATTTTAGGTTTTTTCCAGCGGCTGGGTAGGGCGTTACAGCTCCCCATCGCTGTGCTGCCAGTCGCGGCACTGCTGCTGCGATTCGGCCAACCAGATTTACTTAACGTACCCTTCATCGCGCAAGCGGGTGGGGCCATCTTTGATAACCTCGCGTTAATTTTTGCGATCGGTGTTGCTTCCAGCTGGTCAAAAGACAGCGCAGGTGCGGCAGCGCTGGCAGGTGCGGTCGGTTATTTCATATTGACCAAAGCAATGGTTACCATTAACCCTGCAATCAATATGGGCGTGCTGGCTGGTATCATCACCGGTCTGGTCGGCGGTGCCGTGTATAACCGCTGGTCTGGTATCAAACTGCCTGACTTCCTGAGCTTCTTTGGCGGCAAACGCTTTGTGCCGATCGCCACTGGCTTCTTCTGTCTGGTGCTGGCTGCTATCTTCGGTTACGTATGGCCGCCGGTACAGAATGCCATCCATGCGGGTGGTGAGTGGATCGTGGGCGCTGGTGCGCTGGGTTCCGGTATCTTTGGTTTCATCAACCGTCTGCTGATCCCAACCGGTCTGCATCAGGTGCTGAACACCATCGCATGGTTCCAGATTGGCGAATTTACTAACGCTGCAGGTACCGTATTCCACGGTGACATCAACCGCTTCTACGCGGGTGACGGCACTGCGGGTATGTTCATGTCTGGCTTCTTCCCAATCATGATGTTTGGTCTGCCGGGTGCGGCGCTGGCGATGTACTTCGCGGCTCCTAAAGCACGTCGTCCGATGGTTGGCGGTATGCTGCTGTCCGTTGCGATCACCGCATTCCTGACCGGTGTTACCGAGCCGCTGGAATTCCTGTTCATGTTCCTGGCTCCACTGCTGTACCTCCTGCACGCACTGTTAACGGGTATCAGCCTGTTCGTTGCAACACTGCTGGGGATCCACGCAGGCTTCTCCTTCTCCGCAGGTGCTATCGACTACGTGTTGATGTACAACCTGCCGGCAGCAAGCCAGAACGTCTGGATGCTGGTGGTGATGGGGCTGGTGTTCTTCGTTATCTACTTTGTGCTGTTCAGCGCGGTTATTCGTATGTTTAACCTGAAAACGCCGGGCCGCGAAGATAAAGAAGACGATATCGTTACTGAAGAAGCCAACAGCAACACTGAAGAAGGTTTGGCTCAACTGGCAACCAACTACATTGCAGCGGTTGGCGGTACTGATAACCTGAAAGCGATTGATGCCTGTATCACTCGTCTGCGTCTGACCGTTGCCGACTCCGGTCGCGTAAACGATGCGATGTGTAAGCGTTTAGGTGCATCTGGAGTAGTTAAGCTGAACAAGCAAACTATCCAGGTCATCGTGGGTGCGAAAGCCGAATCCATCGGCGACGAAATGAAGAAAGTTGTCGCGCGTGGCCCAGTGGCAGCAGCATCTGGTGAAAGTGCGCCAGCAGCAGCGGCCCCAGTAGCAAAACCGCAGGCTGTAGCGAATGCAGTCACCGTTGAAGCGCTGGTTTCTCCGATTACTGGTGACGTAGTTGCGCTGGAACAGGTTCCTGATGAAGCCTTCGCCAGTAAAGCTGTAGGCGACGGCGTGGCAGTGAAACCAACGGATAAAATCGTGGTTGCTCCGGCTGCGGGCACCATCGTGAAAATCTTCAACACTAACCATGCGTTCTGCCTGGAAACGGTTAAAGGCGCGGAAATCGTGGTCCATATGGGCATCGATACCGTAGCGCTGGAAGGTAAAGGCTTCAAGCGTCTGGTCGAAGAAGGTGCGGAAGTTACTGCAGGCCAACCGATTCTGGAAATGGATCTGGAGTTCCTGAACGCTAACGCACGTTCCATGATAAGCCCGGTTGTGTGCAGCAACAGCGATGATTTCGGCGCTCTGGTTATTAAAGCCGAAGGTCATGTGGTTGCCGGTCAAACACCACTATATGAGATTAAAGGTAAATAACTGCTCCTGAGTAAAGTGAGTTAAGTGCCTTAAGCGGCGGGGGATATTCCTCCGCCGCTTTTTTTTGCAGCAAATGCCCTCATATATCCTGTTGAAACACCTTTTTTGTGCAACTAATAGTTGTCTCCTGACGTCGCTTATAAGATCATAATCCGTTATACGTTGTTTACGCTTTGAGGAATCCACGATGAGTGAGGCTGAAGCCCGCCCGAGTAACTTTATTCGTCAGATCATCGATGAAGATCTGGCCAGTGGTAAGCACACCACTATCCATACCCGTTTTCCGCCGGAGCCAAATGGCTATCTGCACATTGGCCACGCGAAATCCATTTGTCTGAACTTTGGCATTGCGCAAGATTACCAGGGCCAGTGCAACCTGCGTTTTGATGATACGAACCCGGTTAAAGAAGATATCGAGTACGTTGAGTCGATTAAAAACGACGTTGAATGGTTAGGTTTCCACTGGACTGGCGATATTCGCTACTCTTCGGATTACTTCGATCAGCTTCACGCCTATGCGGTAGAGCTTATTAATAAAGGACTGGCGTACGTTGACGAACTGTCAGCGGACGAAATCCGCGAATACCGCGGCACGCTGACTCAGCCAGGCAAAAACAGCCCGTACCGCGATCGTAGCGTCGAAGAGAACCTGGCGCTGTTCGAAAAAATGCGTGCCGGTGGTTTTGAAGAAGGTAAAGCGTGCCTGCGTGCGAAAATCGACATGGCGTCGCCGTTTATTGTGATGCGCGATCCGGTGCTGTACCGCATTAAGTTCGCCGAACACCACCAGACCGGCAACAAGTGGTGCATCTACCCGATGTACGACTTTACCCACTGCATCAGCGATGCGCTGGAAGGCATTACGCATTCCCTGTGTACGCTTGAGTTCCAGGATAACCGTCGTCTGTACGACTGGGTGCTGGACAACATCACCATTCCGGTTCATCCGCGTCAGTACGAATTCTCGCGCCTGAATCTGGAATATACCGTGATGTCCAAGCGCAAGCTGAACCTGCTGGTGACCGACAAGCACGTTGAAGGCTGGGACGATCCGCGTATGCCGACGATTTCTGGCCTGCGTCGTCGCGGTTACACCGCTGCCGCGATCCGTGAGTTCTGCAAACGCATTGGCGTGACCAAGCAAGACAACACCATTGAGATCGCTTCTCTGGAATCCTGTATCCGCGAAGATCTGAACGAAAACGCCCCGCGCGCGATGGCGGTTATCGATCCGGTTAAACTGGTTATCGAAAACTATCCGCAGGGCGAAAGCGAATTGGTCACCATGCCTAACCATCCGAACAAACCGGAAATGGGCAGCCGCGAAGTGCCATTTAGCGGTGAAATTTGGATCGATCGCGCAGACTTCCGTGAAGAAGCGAACAAGCAGTACAAGCGTCTGGTGATGGGCAAAGAAGTACGCCTGCGTAATGCTTATGTGATCAAAGCCGAACGTGTTGAGAAAGATGCGGAAGGAAATATCACCACCATTTTCTGCACATACGATGCCGACACCCTGAGCAAAGATCCGGCCGATGGCCGTAAAGTCAAAGGCGTTATTCACTGGGTGAGCGCGTCCCATGCGCTGCCGATTGAAATCCGCTTGTATGATCGTCTGTTTAGCGTGCCAAATCCAGGCGCGGCGGAAGACTTCCTGTCCGTTATTAACCCGGAATCGCTGGTCATTAAGCAGGGTTACGGTGAGCCGTCGCTGAAGGCAGCGGTTGCAGGTAAAGCGTTCCAGTTTGAGCGTGAAGGTTACTTCTGCCTGGACAGTCGTTATGCAACGGCTGACAAGCTGGTGTTTAACCGTACCGTTGGTCTACGTGACACGTGGGCTAAAGCGGGCGAATAAGCCGCAACACATCCTCTCTAAACGCCGCTTCATGCGGCGTTTTTTTTCGCAAAAAAAACGTGTTCCAGGCTCCGTTTGCGGAGCGAATTAATTACATGTCCGTAATAATGGGCTGGGCGAATGTTTTTACGTTTAAATAACTTACCTCAATATGAAATGGGCTGAAACCGATTTCATCTCCATGGAAAACAAGCGATTTTTTAATTTTTTCAACGCTTTTTTATCTTCCGATGAAAATGTAACAGAAAGCAATCAAATATGTGCGGTTGCTCATACTATTACATACTCGTTACAGAAAGAGATTGATAATTCGCGTCGCGAAAAATAGTCTATTCATTGTAGTCACTGAGGTTTTCTTAGCGCTACTTTTTTATTTTTTGTTTTTTCGCTGTCCGCTTTTGTCGGCAGCATTTTATACGTCAAAGAGGATTAACATATGCGTACGTTTAGTGGCAAACGTAGTACGCTGGCGCTGGCTATCGCCGGTATCACAGCAATGTCGGGTTTTGTTGTTGCTCCCCAGGTACACGCCGAAGGATTTATTGATGACTCAACCTTAACCGGCGGCATCTATTACTGGCAGCGTGAGCGTGACCGTAAAGATGTGACCGATCATGACAAATACAAAACCAACCTTTCTCACTCCACCTGGAACGCTAACCTCGACTTCCAGTCCGGTTATGCGGCCGATATGTTTGGTATTGATATCGCAGCATTTACCGCTATTGAAATGAACGAAAGTAGCGAAAGCGGCCATCCAAACGAAATCGCATTCTCTTCCAAAAATAAAGGCTATGACGAGGATTATTCCGGCGATAAGAGCGGGATTAGCCTTTATAAAGCAGCAGCTAAATTTAAATACGGCCCAACCTGGGCGCGTGCCGGTTACATTCAACCAACCGGGCAGACTCTGCTGGCACCGCACTGGAGTTTTATGCCAGGTACCTATCAGGGTGCTGAAGCTGGTGCCAACTTCGACTATGGTGATGCTGGCGCGCTGAGCTTCTCCTATATGTGGGCTAACGAATATAAAGCACCGTGGCACACCGAAGTCGATAAATTCTATCAGGCTGATAAAAAGACCAGCGTTGATTACCTGCACTCAATTGGCGCGAAATATGACTTCAAAAATAACCTGTTGCTGGAAGCGGCATTTGGTCAGTCTGAAGGTTACGTCGATCAGTACTTCGCAAAAGCCAGCTACAAATTCGATTTAGGCGGTAACCCATTTACCACCAGCTACCAGTTCTACGGTGCACGCGACAAGGTTGATGATCGTACCGTGAACGATATTTATGATGGCACAGCCTGGTTGCAGGCGTTGACCTTTGGCTACAAAGTGGCAGAAGTCGTTGACCTTCGTCTGGAAGGGACTTGGGTTAAAGCGGACGGCCAGCAGGGTTACTTCCTGCAGCGTATGACCCCAACCTATGCCTCTTCAAACGGTCGTCTGGATGTCTGGTGGGATAACCGTTCTGACTTCAACGCCAACGGTGAAAAGGCAGTCTTCTTCGGCGCAATGTATGACCTGAAGAACTGGAATCTGCCGGGCTGGGCGGTAGGCGCGTCCTACGTTTACGCATGGGATGCTAAGCCATCAACCTGGCAGCTTAACCCGGATGCGTACTACGACAAAAACCGGACTATCGAAGAATCTTCTTACAGCCTGGATGCGGTCTACACCCTGCAGGATGGTCGTGCGAAGGGCACCATGTTTAAGCTGCACTTCACTCAGTACGACAACCATTCAGACATTCCGAGCTGGGGCGGTGGCTACGGCAACATGTTCCAGGATGAGCGCGACGTGAAGTTCATCGTTATTGCTCCGTTCACCATCTTCTAATGCCAACAGCGGCAGCCAGGGGCCTGCCGCTTCGTTGAGGAAAGTGCTATGAAAAAACTGATACTCATTGCCGTTATGGCATCAGGGCTGGTGGCGTGTGCGCAATCTCCTGCGCCGAAAGAGGACAGCCGTCTGAAAGAAGCCTACAGCGCGTGTATTAATACCGCTCAAGGATCGCCGGAAAAAATAGAAGCCTGCCAAAGCGTGTTGAATGTGCTGAAGAAAGAAAAACAGCACCAGCAGTTTGCTAATGAAGAAAGCGTACGCGTGCTGGATTATCAGCAGTGTATTCAGGCCACGCGCACGGGTAACGGTCAGTCCGTTAATGCTGATTGTGACAAGGTCTGGCAGGAAATTCGCAGCAAGAATGCCGCACAGTAATTCAAAAAATGAAAAAGACAACGGGCGGAGAATTTTCCGCCCGTTTGCATTTCAGAGCTTATTTTCCACTGGATGATAACCCCGACTCAGCCGGACAAACAGCATTGCCGTGGCGGCGAGTCCGCAAAGTGCCGCGCACATCAGCCACCATCCCGGTGAGCTTTTATCTCCGGTTAGCTGAACCAGTGCCGTGGATATGACGGGTGTCAGACCGCCAAAAATTGCCGTAGCCAGACTGAAGGCCAGTGAAAAACCCACCGTACGGACATAGACAGGCATCACCTCGGTGAGTGCCGCGACCATTGCCCCATTGTACATACCAAAAAAGAACGAGAACCAAAGCAGGACCAACGTCATGCGCATAAAATCTGGCGCGGCGGTGAGCCAGTGCATGACCGGCCAGGTGGTGATCAGAGCGAGTACGGTAATCCCCATCAATACCGGGCGGCGACCAATTCGGTCAGAAATCGCTCCGCCAATCGGCAGCCAGATAAAGTTAGAAATACCGACCAGCATGGTGACGACCAGGCTGTCGCGAGCGCTCAGATGGAGTACAGCCCTGCCATAGGTCGGGGTATAGACGGTAATAAAGTAAAACGTCGTTGTGGTCATCGCCACCAGCAGCGTACCCGCTGAGATCAGACGCCAGTTTTTGATGATAGTGGTGAAAATTTCCCTGGTGTCGGGACGGTGTGTACGTTGTAAAAATGCGTCCGTTTCCTGAAGCGAGCGGCGCAGGACGAAGATCAACGGAATAATCATACAACCAATAAAGAACGGAATGCGCCAGCCCCATTCAGAGATTTCATCGTGCCCCAGCGTGGCATTCAGGCCGTAGCCAATCAGCGCTGCCACCACAATGGCAACCTGTTGGCTGGCGGACTGCCAGCTGGTGTAGAAACCTTTATTGCCAGGCGTGGCGATTTCAGAAAGATAAACCGAAACGCCGCCCAACTCTACGCCCGCAGAGAAGCCCTGCAATAATCGACCGACTAATACCAGCACAGGAGCCAGCAGGCCAATACTTTGATAACCGGGAACCAGGGCAATCAGCAGGGTCCCACAGCCCATGATCGCCAGCGTCACCATCAGTCCTTTGCGGCGACCAATTCTGTCGATATAAGCACCCAGCACGATTGCGCCAACCGGCCGCATTAAAAAACCCGAACCGAAAACCGCAAAGGTCAACATTAGCCCGGCAAACTCACTCTCCGCGGGGAAGAAAGTCTTTGCGATATAGGTGGCGTAAAAACCGAACAGAAAAAAGTCGAACTGTTCGAGAAAATTACCGCTGGTTACCCGCAGTATTGCGCCGAAAGTTCCGGTGCGCGATGGTTGTTGTGTCATTGGGTTTGCTCCACTGTCTTATCATAATATTTATAGAGGTAAGAGTTTGCGGGTTAGTCGCCTGAGACTCCCGCCTGTTTGCCGCGCCGTTTCTCAATCGCCCACTTGAGTAAGGCTGCGCAGCGGTAAAATCCGTGGGCAAATTTTCCGTAAGGAATGGTCAGAAAAAGCGCCATGACCACGCCGAGATGAATGGCCAGTAAAATAGCCATCCATGCGGTATCTCTTCCTGCCAGCAGCGCCAGACCGGTCAGACTGGTCAGCAGCAGCAGCAAAATAAAACCGCGATCCATCGGTTTTTGCCGGGCGTCGCCGTGTAGCGGTGAGCGCCTGAGATTAAGCCATAGCAAGCCAGCCGGGCCGACAACCAGGCCAATGCCACCCAACGTGCCCAGCATGACCGGAACGCTGAAGAACGGGTAGGGTGCTTCTATGCCGGCAAAGTAGTGATAGCCTGTTGCCACCACGGTGGCGGCAAAGCAGAGCAGAAAACCGTAGAAGGTGAAGTGGTGGAAACGGCGACGCATCAGGGTGAAAGCATCATCCGCTTCGTTACAACCTTTGCCATGGCCTCCATCGAGATACTTCAGCGTCAGCGCATTGTGTGAGGCTTCAGCAATCTCGACGGAACGCGGCATGCCCGGAGAAATCTCGCGCCAGAAGCGGATCACGCCTGCCATCAGCAAACCGATCGCCAGAACAAAGACCGAACCAAACATCCAGGCCAGCAGGTTATGCGGGAAAATTTGATAGAAATCCCCGGCCAGCGGAGGATGGAATAGTGAACCTTTCAAACCTATAGCGAGGAGTAAAAACAGGATCAGACCGAATACCAGCGCCAGCGTCACGGTTACGCCTGCGCGACGATATAGCGCTCCAAAAGCAGCGGGCTGCGCGTAATGCTGATAGGTTTCGAGCCGGACTTCCGCCATCGCCTTCGGCACGTTGATGGCAAATTCATGAGGCGGGGCATACTGACACGCGTGCAGGCAAGCGCCGCAGTTATGGCACAAGTTTGCCAGATAATTGATATCCGCTTTACCGAATTCCAGACGCTGAGTCATGGCCGGGAACACGGCGCAAAAGCCTTCGCAATAGCGGCAGGCGTTACACACCTGCATTACGCGTTCAACTTCCGCTTCCGGTTCGGTGATAATTTGCGCTTCGATGATCAGTTTCTCAAGCTGCTTCATGATGTGTCTCCTTACGTGCGGCCAGCGCGGCTTCTTTTCCGGCAATGCGGCCAAAGGTCGTGCCGATCGACATCCCCACGCCTGCGGTGTAACCCTTGCCCAGCACGTTGCCCGCCATCATCTCTCCGGCGACGAACAGATTACGGCTTGGAAGCCCTGCAAAATGCACAGCGGCGCGTTCGTTCACTTTTAACCCAAGATAAGTGAAGGTGATTCCTGGCCGCAGGGCGTAGCCGTAGTAAGGCGGTTGATCCAGCGGTCGCGCCCAATGCGTTTTCGCGGGTAGCAAATCTTTAGTGGCGCAGTTATCCAGAACGGTATGGTCGAACTGACCTGGCTGGCAGGCGTTGTTGTACTCTGTCACGGTGTGGGTAAAGCGTTCGGCATCCAGTCCTAACTGAAAGGCCAGTTCAGCCAGCGTATTGGCCTGTGTGCCAGGAAAGACCGGAGGCATGAAGTGTCCGATAGCTTTACTGTCGATGATGGAGTAGCCAATCTGTCCTGGCTGTTGAGCGACCAGACGTCCCCAGATGGCATAGCGTTTGGGCCAGAAATCTTCACCTTCATCATAAAAACGCTCAGCGTCCCGGTTCACCACAATACCGAGCGAAACGCAGTCCACGCGGGTGCAAATCCCGCCGTCATATAATGGCGCTCTGGCATCAATTGCCACACAGTGTGACTGGGAGGGATCGCCGATAATGTCTGCGCCAGCATCCATCATAAATTTGAGCAGTACGCCCTGATTAAAACGCGTGCCGCGAATTAGAAAGTTATCCGCAGGCCACTCGCCGCGGGCATTTTCCCCCCAGGCTTCGCGCAACCACTCCCGGTTAGATTCGAATCCGCCAGCAGCAAGCACGCAGGATTTCGCTGTGATACGCTCGTTGCCTGACAGCGCCGCCACGAACTCGCCGTTGTGCAGTTCAAGCGCCTGCACCGGTGTGTTATAGCGGATTTGTACGCCCAGCTTTTCTGCGCTGCGGTAATAGGCATTCACCAGGGCTTTTCCGCCCCCCATAAAAAAGGCGTTGGTACGCGCCACGTGCAAAGCGCCAGAGAGAGGAGGCTGAAAGTTAACGCCGTGCTGGCGCATCCAGTCGCGGCATTGGGAAGAGGTACGGATCACCAGACGTGCCAGGGCTTCGTTGGTATTTCCTTCCGTGACGCGGCGCAGATCCTGCCAGAACTCCTCTTCCGGATAGCTTTCTACCAGCACATCCTGCGGCGCATCATGCATACAGCGCAGATTACGCGTGTGTTGGGAATTTCCCCCACGCCATTCCCGGGGAGCCGCTTCGAGTAGTAAAACGGAAGCGCCTTGCTCCCGGGCGGTAAGGGCAGCGCATAAGGCAGCATTGCCACCGCCAATCACCAGAACATCAACCATCGTATACTCCATTACCATTTAACTAATTGTTAAATTTGTAATTGAAATGTATACGCGCAGCTTGTGCGGGCGCTATGACGTAGTGCTAAACGGTACTTTAGTTATTGTAAAGGATGGCGCCAGGCCAGCTTCCTGCTTCCACCAGTTGATGCATCACTTTCGTCAGCACCACACGGGCCGCGAGGCCTGCCGGGGTGAGTTCATCGTCTGAGAGACTCACCAGAAAGTTGGGGCGGCTAAGTATTGGATTGTGGACGCCGATCACTCTTAGCGTCTCTTTATCGAGATGGGAAATTGCCGCGCCGGGCTGGAGAGTGGCACCAATGCCACTGCGCACGGCACGCATGAGTAGCGCCAGACCATCAATTTCCGTGGCGATCTCAATGTTCAGCGCGTGTTCCTGACAAATCGCTTCCAGCCTGCCGCGCAGACCGTGGCCCGGGCTTGGCATTATCAATGGGATACTTGCCAGCTGGGCTGGAGCAATATTGTCATCGGCAATATCAGCCAGTAAGGCATGAGTCCCAATCAAAAACAGCCGCTCTTCGAGAATCGGTATGGCGCTCCAGCGCAGGATCTTTTCTTTCTGAAACACGACAGCCAGATCAATCTGGCGGGTATTAATCATCCGCTCCAGATTGCCAGAGAGGCTTTCCACCACATGCAGACGGACATCACTGTAGCTTTCCTGCATGGCGTTGATAAACGGCATTCCGAGAACGGAAGCGGTACTGGGAGCCATGCCGACGCTGACGTGCCCGGAAAGTCGGGACTCGCGTGCGGCGAGGATCGCGTCGTCTGCGTGACGAAGCGCCAGCTGCGCCTGGGAGTAAAAAGCCAGCCCGGCGCTGGTGGGTGTCACGCCTCGTGAGGTGCGTTGCAGCAGGCGAATAGCGAGTTCGTTTTCCAGACGCGACATTTGCTGGCTGAGTGCCGAAACCCCGATATTGAGATCGAGCGCCGCGCTACCCATGCTGCCTGTTTCTACAATGCGCACAAAATAGCGTAGCTGGCGAAGTTCCATTTCGACTCTCCGGAAGGGGCAATTGATTTTTACATTAAAGCAACACAGGAGCGTAGGGAAGGGGAAAAGGGCAGGTAATGCCCATAAAAAAAGCCAACCGGAAGGTTGGCTTTTCAAAAAGCATTACATTTTTTTGCCGTCGTGGGCATGCTCATCTTCGCGGCAATCGCCTTCAGCGCAGTGGCCGTAGAGATAGAGACTATGGTTGGTTAAACGAATACCATGTTTAGCCGCAATCTCACGCTGGCGCGCTTCGATGGAATCATCGCTGAACTCGACTACTTTGCCGCAGTCGAGACAGATGAGGTGATCGTGATGATGCTGTTGAGTCAGTTCGAAGACGGATTTACCACCTTCAAAATTATGGCGGGTCACGATACCGGCATCATCAAACTGGTTCAGCACACGATACACGGTCGCCAGACCAATTTCTTCACCCATATCGATCAGGCGTTTGTATAAATCTTCCGCACTGACGTGATGGTTATCCGGTTCCTGAAGAACTTCCAGAATTTTTAAACGAGGAAGCGTTACTTTCAGGCCAGCCTTCTTTAATGCGGTATTGTTGTCAGTCATGCGGAATCTGTCCTGTAGCTAAACGATTCACTTCATTAACAGAAGTGACAGAAATTGCACTTGAGATAATGCGTATCATTATAGAACTGCCATGGCTAAATGAAAACTGCAAGTCTCTGGCATATATTGTTAATCAAAACGTGGTATCGCCGACAAACACACTGTGCAACACCCGATTGGCATCCAGCCATTGTACAGGGTCAGACGAAAAAGTTACAAATTTGTAGCAATTATTTTGATTGGTTTTATCTATTGATGCGGCGCAGATGGAAATCTACGCCGCACGAAATCAGGCATTAATGATTTCGTCGAGGTGCAGCTCTTCAGAGATCTGCTTAACCCATTTTTCTACGCGTTCTGCTGTCAGTTCTGGCTGGCGATCTTCATCGATAGCCAGACCGACAAAGTGGTCGTCGTCAGCCAGGCCTTTAGACGCTTCAAAGTGATAACCCGCAGTCGGCCAGTGACCAACGATGGTTGCACCGCGCGGTTCGATGATGTCGCGAATTGTGCCTAACGCATCGCAGAAATACTCTGCGTAATCTTCCTGGTCGCCACAGCCGAACAATGCAACCAGTTTGCCGTTAAAATCAATGTCTTCGAGGGTAGGGAAGAAGTCATCCCAGTCACACTGCGCTTCACCGTAGTACCAGGTTGGGATGCCGAGCAGCAGAATGTCATAACCTTCGAGGTCTTCTTTGCTACTTTTTGCAATGTCATGAACATCGGCAACGTCTTTACCAAGCTGTTTTTGAATCATTTTTGCGATGTTTTCGGTATTACCGGTGTCGCTGCCGAAAAAGATGCCAGTGATTGCCATGAGTTAAATAACCTCTTGAAACTTATTGAAATGGTGGTGGCGCATTGCCCACGGATAAGGGCAATCATAGCAGAACAGTCAGGCATGCGGAAACAGCAAACACGCAGGACTGCACTCTGTGCTACACGATTTATGATTTATACCCGTCATACTTCAAGTTTCAGGTGCGTTGGCTGCGCTCACTCACCCGAATCACTTACTGCAGTAAGCTCACCGGGATTCGTTCATTTGCCGCCTTCCTGTAACTCGAATTATTTGGGTATAGAGCAGAAATTCAGACTATGCCTGACCGCGCAATGTGCTGAGTTGGGTCATCAGCATCTCTTCGATGAGTTCACTGCGACTCATGTTGCGCGCCTCCGCCAGCTCGTTCAGAGCGTCAACGGCATCAGCGTTCAGTTTCAGTTCGACACGCTTAAGCCCGCGAACTTTGTCACGCTTAAGCTGATTACGTTTATTAATACGTAACTGTTCATCACGCGAGAGCGGATTAGTTTTGGGTCGTCCCGGGCGACGCTCCTGCGCGAACAGATCTAATGTCGTACGGTCCGTTTGTTCTTTGGCCATGATCTTGGTGACTTCGGGGAAACAATCAGCCAGGCGTCTGCCCGGATGGATAGCGCGCCATAATACATCAGCAGGGGTGACACGCCAACGCCCACGCGCGTAATCGCGCGCAGACGCTGAGTTTTTAATCAGTTAGCGTATTCGTTCAGATAACGACGGATGGCGCGCAGCACCGCCTCCGGTTTTTCCGCATGCACCCAATGACCGGCTCCAGCAATAACATGCGCCCGAGCCTGCGGAAATTGCGCCAGCAGCTGTTCGCGATACGCTTCGGTAACATACGGTGAGTTGCCGCCAGGGATAAACAGCGCCGGGTGCTCCCACGCAGGAATGGTTTCCCAACCGACGATATGAGGATACTGATCCCACAGCACGGGAACGTTAAAACGCCATTCGCCGTCGACGAAAGATTTCAGCAGAAACTGGATTACGCCTTCCTCATGCAGATGCTGACGCATGACGCTGGCCGCCTGCTGACGCGAAGTGACCTGGGCATCGGTTACGGCATTAATAGCGGTAAAGATCGCATCGTGACGGCGAACTTGATAGTCGACCGGTGCAATATCAATGGCCACCAGTCGATCGATACGATCAGGAGCCAGCGCGGTTAATGCCATGACGGCTTTTCCCCCCATCGAGTGACCAATAAAGGTCGCCTTTTCTATTTGCTGAGCGTCCAGCGTATCCAGCAAATCTTGCGCCATGGCCGGATAATTCATCTCAGGGGAGCGAGGGGAGAGGCCATGATTTCGCATATCGACCTGGATGATATCGTGATCGACCACCAGATCGCGCGCCAGGATCCCCAGGTTATCCAGACTGCCAAACAGGCCGTGAACCAGGACGATGGGAGAATTATTGTGCAGGTTTTGCGCAGATTGCGCTCGGATATTCAATTTCATGGCAAAGTTCTTTTTTTCACACTCACGGGTTAGGGTATCATGTTGACCATTCTGCCACATGGCTGCAACAACTACGGTTACTCTGAGTTTTGCTGGCCACCAGGCTTGACGCTATCCGCTGTTGGGATTTGCCTTTACACTACGTGTGTTTACCCCGACAACTTGTATTCAGCTAAACACTGCACTGGATTAAGATGAAAACGATTGAAGTTGATGATGAACTCTATAGCTATATTGCCAGCCACACCAAGCATATTGGCGAGAGCGCATCCGACATTTTACGGCGTATGTTGAAATTTTCCGCCGCATCACAGCCTGTCACTCCGATAGTCAAAGAAGTCCGCGCTGTGCAACCTGTCGTGGAAGCTAAGCCGGTTAACCCCGTAAAAGATAAAGTGCGCGCGATGCGTGAACTGCTGCTGTCCGACGAATACGCGGAACAGAAGAAAGCAGTAAATCGCTTTATGCTGGTGCTGTCTACACTCTATTCACTGGATCAAAACGCGTTCGCCGAAGCAACGGAATCGTTGCATGGCCGTACGCGCGTTTATTTTGCAGCAGATGAACAGACGCTGCTGAAAAATGGTAATCAAACCAAACCGAAACACGTGCCAGGCACGCCGTACTGGGTGATCACCAACACCAATACCGGCCGTAAATGCAGCATGGTTGAACACATCATGCAGTCAATGCAATTCCCCGCGGAATTGATTGAAAAGGTTTGCGGAACAATTTAATCCTTGCATTAGAAGGACCAGGCAATGGCAATCCACAACCGTGCAGGTCAACCTGCGCAACAGAGTGATTTGATTAACGTCGCCCAACTGACGGCACAGTATTATGTACTGAAACCAACAGCAGGGAACGCTGAGCACGCCGTTAAGTTCGGTACGTCCGGACATCGCGGCAGTGCAGGTCGTCATAGTTTTAACGAGCCGCATATTCTGGCTATCGCTCAGGCGATTGCCGAAGAACGTGCGAAAAACGGGATTACTGGCCCGTGCTATGTGGGCAAGGATACCCACGCGCTGTCTGAACCGGCTTTTATCTCTGTACTGGAAGTGCTGGCGGCGAACGGCGTTGACGTCATCGTGCAGGAAAATAACGGCTTTACGCCAACCCCTGCTGTGTCGAATGCTATCCTGGTTCACAACAAAAAAGGCGGCCCGCTGGCTGACGGCATTGTGATCACGCCGTCCCACAATCCGCCGGAAGATGGCGGCATTAAATATAACCCGCCAAACGGTGGTCCGGCAGATACCAACGTCACCAAAGTGGTGGAAGACAGAGCCAACGCGCTGCTGGCTGACGGTTTGCAAGGCGTGAAGCGCATGTCGCTGGACGCTGCGCTGGCATCTGGCCATGTAACAGAGCAGGATCTGGTTCAGCCGTTTGTTGAAGGACTGGCTGACATCGTCGACATGGCGGCGATCCAAAAAGCGGGTCTGACGCTGGGTGTCGATCCGCTGGGCGGTTCCGGTATCGAATACTGGAAGCGTATTGCTAAGCACTACAACCTGAACCTGACTATCGTTAACGATCACGTTGATCAGACTTTCCGTTTCATGCATCTCGACAAAGATGGCGCAATCCGCATGGACTGCTCCTCCGAGTGCGCGATGGCAGGCCTGCTGGCGCTGCGCGACAAGTTCGATCTGGCCTTTGCCAACGACCCAGACTACGACCGTCACGGTATTGTCACCCCGGCAGGGCTGATGAATCCGAACCACTATCTGGCGGTGGCGATCAACTACCTGTTCCAGCATCGCCCGCAGTGGGGCAAAGATGTTGCCGTTGGTAAGACGCTGGTGTCCTCGGCGATGATTGACCGCGTGGTGAATGATTTAGGGCGTAAACTGGTCGAAGTGCCGGTTGGCTTTAAATGGTTTGTTGACGGTCTGTTCGACGGCAGCTTTGGCTTTGGTGGTGAAGAGAGCGCGGGGGCATCTTTCCTGCGTTTCGACGGTACACCGTGGTCGACCGACAAAGACGGCATCATCATGTGCTTGTTGGCGGCAGAAATTACCGCAGTGACCGGTAAGAATCCGCAGGAGCACTACAACGAACTGGCTGCCCGCTTTGGTGCGCCGAGCTACAACCGCCTGCAGGCAAGTGCGACCTCCGCACAGAAAGCGGCGCTGTCTAAGCTGTCTCCGGAAATGGTGAGTGCTAGCACGCTGGCGGGCGACCCGATCACCGCACGTCTGACGGCGGCACCGGGCAACGGTGCTTCTATCGGCGGTCTGAAAGTCATGACTGACAACGGCTGGTTTGCCGCACGTCCGTCAGGTACGGAAGACGCTTACAAAATCTACTGCGAGAGCTTCCTCGGTGAAGAACACCGCAAGCAGATCGAAAAAGAAGCGGTTGAGATCGTCAGTGAAGTGCTGAAGAACGCGTAAACCGTAGGCCGGATAAGACGCAAGCGTCGCTATCCGGCATGAATTAAAAAGCCGGATAGCTTTGTGCTGATCCGGCTTTTTTTATTCGGCTTAGATTCACGGCATAAACCGATAACCAATCCCTGTTTCGGTCAGAAAATGACGCGGACGCGCCGGGTCCAGTTCCAGCTTCTGGCGCAGGTGTCCCATGTAAATTCGCAGATAATGACTGTGTTCGACGGCGTTTGGTCCCCAAACCTGATTTAGCAACTGGCGTTGCGTCAGTACCTTTCCGGCATTATTCAGCAGTACCGCTAACAGGCGAAACTCAATCGGCGTCAGATGAATCTCTTCATCACCACGATGTACGAGCCGGGCGGCGATATCTACTTTTACGTTGGAAAAATGCACCACCGGCTCGGGAGACGCGCCGCTGGCGTGGCGACGCAATGCCACGCGTAATCGTGCCTGTAGCTCGCCAATACCAAAGGGTTTACTGAGATAGTCATCGGCACCGGCATCCAGAGCGGCGATTTTATCGCTTTCTTCGCTGCGGGCTGAGAGCACAATTATCGGTATATGGCTCCATTGTCGCAGATCACGAATAAAATCAATGCCGTCACCGTCCGGCAGACCGAGATCGAGAATGATGAGATCGGGTTTTCGCGTGGCGGCTTCCAGCAGACCACGTTGCAGCGTTTCCGCTTCATATACACGCAGACCATCGGCTTCCAGCGCGGTGCGCAGAAAGCGACGGATAGCCTGTTCATCTTCAACAATCAGTACGTTCGTCACATATCCTCATGAAAATCTTCAAGTTCAGGGGGGATTTCCTGGGGCAGTGTAACACGGAAACATGCTCCTCCCTGTGCGCGATTGTGGACGGAAATTGTACCGCCGTGAACGTCCACAATGGCCTGGCAGATTGCCAGCCCCAGCCCAACGCCCGGTACCGATGACTCTTTGTTTCCCCGGGAAAACTTGTCAAAAACTCGCTGCTCCATACCCGATGGAATGCCGGGGCCATCATCCCAGACGTCCAGTTGCAGGTGCTCGCCATCGACGCTGGCATCAATACCGATTTGCGCCGCTGGACCTGCGTATTTAACGGCGTTTTCCAGCAGATTAATCAGCACCCGTTCAAAGAGTGGGCCATCGACGTGGATCAGCGTCAACGGTGCTGGTAGCGACAAATTAATAGGAGCAGAGAGTCCTGGCTCCAGCATCTGCAGGGCGCTGCCGACCACCTCTTCCAGTGTTAACCACTCCTTCTTAAGATTAAAGCCGCCAGACTGAATTCGCGCCATATCCAGCAGGTTATTAACCAGTCGGGTGGTATTCAGGACGTGCTGGCGAATCTCGCTGGCCTGGCGTGCGTGCGGCGATCCTTCGCTGGCCAGATCCAGCGTTAAGATCTCTGCCTGACCAAACAGCACCGTTAGCGGCGTACGTAAATCGTGGGAAAGGGCGGCGAGCAGCGCGTTACGAATGCTTTCGCGCTCGCTGGCAAACCGGGCCTGCTCTTCGCTGGCGGTTAGCGTCAGACGCTCCAGCGCACTGGCGACCAGTAAAGTGAAAGTTTCCAGCAGGCGTTGCTGTTCGGGGATCATCAGCTGGCGTAAATTTCCCGGTTCCACAACCAGCAGCCCATGCGTTTTGTCGGCACTTTTTAACGGTAAAATTTGATACGGCACTCCTGGCAACGTGTCAGTACCTGCGCCAGCCGGTTGCCCTTTATCAAAGCTCCATTGGGCAATGGCATCATCCCACGGTGTCATGCCTTGTTGATGGGTGAGAGGGGCCAGCTTACCGTTCTCACTGGGCAGTAAAACCTGGCTGCGGGCCTGGAACGTTGAGGCAATAAACTGTTCGCTGGTGGCGGCGATATCTTGCTGACTCCGTCCGACGGCCAGCGCTTTCGACATCTCATACAAATGGCGCGTACGTTGTTCGCGATAACGGGCTACCCGAGCCTGATAACGCACTCCGGCGGTAAGATTACCGATTACCAGCCCTACCGTTAGCATCACGGCGAAGGTGAGCAGGTACTGGACGTCGGAAACGGCCAGCGTGCCGCGTGGAGCAATAAAGAAGAGATCGAAGCTGGCGACGTTAATAAAAGTTGCCAGCACCGACGGCCAGCGTCCGTAAAAGAGGGCGATAACCACCACGCCCAATAAATAGATCATCACCAGGTTGGCGGCGTCAAAGGCCATCAACCACTGCATGGCAATCAACGTAATGATGGCGCACAGCGCGACGGCAACCACACAACCCTGAATTTGTACCCGCCATTTATCCTTAAAGGTGCGGTTATCTGCAGTTTGTAGCACAGGGCGCGAAAGTGGCTCATCGAGCGCAACAATCATCAGGTCGAGATCCGGTGCGCGATGGGCCAGTTTGTCAGCAAAAGAATCACTGCGCCACCAGCGTCGTGTAGCCGGACGTCCGAGGACAATTTTTCCCAGATTATGCTCACGGGCGTAGCGGATTACAGCCTTGTCTTCAGCGGGATCGGAAAGGGTGGCGGTTTCTGCACCCAGCTCCTGGGCTAACCGCAGAGCGCTTAAAATTGCGCGGCGCTGTTTTTCGGGCAGTCGGTGCAGCGCTGGCGTTTCGACATACACTGCATGCCAGACGCTGCCGAGGCGCGCTGCCAGACGCGCGGCAGCACGCACCAGCTTTTCGCTGCCGGTATTGTGTCCAATGCACAGTAAAATGGCGTCACGGGTATGCCAGACTTTTTCTTCCCCCGGACGCCCTCGCCAGGCACGCATCTGATCGTCAACCCGATCGGCCGTGCGGCGCAGGGCCAGCTCACGTAGCGCGATCAAGTTACCTTTGCGAAAGAAATGCTCGATAGCTCTTTCCGCCTGACCGGCGATATAGACCTTGCCTTCGTTCAGGCGTTGGCGCAAATCGTCGGGGGGAAGATCGACCAGCACCACATCGTCGGCGGCATCGAAAAAAGGATCGGGGACGGTTTCGCGAACCTGAATGCCGGTGACGCCGCTAACCACATCATTGAGGCTTTCCAGATGCTGCACGTTGACGGTAGTAAAAACGTCAATACCGGCTTCGAGCAGCTCTTCAATGTCTTGCCAACGCTTAGGGTGGCGTGAGCCAGGCGCATTACTGTGCGCCAGTTCATCCATCAAAATGAGCGCCGGACGGCGGGCCAGCGCCGCGTCGAGATCGAACTCGCTAATATGACGACCATGGCGCGCCTGTCTCTTTAGCGGCAGGATGCTGAGACCGTCCAGCAACGCGGCGGTCTCTTTGCGTCCGTGGGTTTCCACCACCCCAATCAGCACATCTAACCCCTGCGCCCGCAACCGTTGGGCCTCTGCCAGCATGGCCCAGGTTTTACCGACGCCTGCACACGCGCCGAAGAAAATTTTCAGTTTTCCGCGGTGCGGGGCAGCGGTCTGCTCCAGCAGGCGATCGGGGTCGGGGCGTAAGGGTTCGTTATGCATGTCCTTTTTCTCAGTGCTTATCCAGCGCTAAATTAAGTTCTACCAGGTTCACCACCGGCTGGCCGATAAAACTGACCAACGGCTTTTGCGTGTATTGTGCAACCAGGCGCGTGACCTCTTCAACGCTGAGGTTGCGAGCCTGCGCCACGCGGGGGATTTGCCAGGCCACCGCGGCTGGCGTCAGATTGTTATCCAACCCGCTGGCAGAAGCCGTTACCAGCTCTACCGGAACGACAGGATTTGCCTGCGGGTTAGCAGCACGCAGTGCGGCTATCCGGCTTTGCAGCTGTTTATCCAGTTCCGGATTGCTGGCTGCCAGGTTACTGCCGCCTGAAACCATTGGATTATAGGGCATTTCTGCTGTAGCTGACGGACGTCCCTGAAAATAACCGGCCGCGGTAAAATGTTGCCCAATGAGCGCAGAGCCGCGAACGACTTGATCTTCGCGTAGAAGCGAGCCGTTAGCCTGGTGGGGAAACCACCACTGCCCCAACGCGGTGGTCAACAACGGGTAAGCTCCGCCGGTGATAAGCATCAGGAAAATCAATGTTGATAATGCAGGACGTAATCCACTCATCTGAAACCTCACACCAGACCCAGTAGGGTCAGCAGTAAATCAATTGCTTTGATACCGATAAACGGCACAACCAGACCACCCAGACCATAGATCCACAAATTACGGCGCAGCATTGCGGATGCGGATAACGGTTTGTAGCCCACGCCTTTAAGCGCCAGCGGGATCAGTAAGACGATAACCAGCGCATTAAAGATAACCGCGCTGAGGATCGCCGAGTCCGGCGAATGCAAGCCCATCACGTTAAGCGCATTGAGCTGCGGGTAGGTGGCGGCGAACGCGGCCGGGATAATGGCGAAATACTTCGCCACGTCGTTGGCGATACTGAAGGTGGTCAGCGAACCACGCGTCATCAGCATCTGTTTACCAATGTGCACCACTTCAATCAGCTTGGTGGGGTTAGAGTCGAGATCCACCATGTTGCCTGCTTCTTTCGCCGCCTGGGTCCCGGAGTTCATGGCGACCGCCACGTCGGCTTGCGCCAGCGCCGGGGCGTCATTGGTTCCGTCGCCGGTCATCGCCACCAGACGACCTTCCGCCTGATACTGACGAATCAGCGCCAGCTTGGCTTCCGGCGTGGCTTCAGCTAAGAAGTCATCTACCCCGGCTTCTGCCGCAATCGCGGCGGCGGTCAGGCGGTTATCGCCGGTGATCATCACCGTTTTGATGCCCATTTTGCGTAGTTGGGCAAAACGTTCTTTGATTCCGCCTTTTACGATATCTTTCAGGGCAATCACGCCCAGCACGTGGGAGCCTTCGGCAACCACCAGCGGCGTAGCGCCAAGGCGTGCGACGTTTTCGACCTTCTGCTCCACGTCGGCAGGGAAGTGGCCGCCGTTGGCTTCGACGTGACGACGAATAGCATCGACCGACCCTTTGCGGATCATGCGGTTGTCGATGTTGATCCCGCTCATTCGGCTTTGGGCGGTAAACGGTACAAAGGTGGCGTGCAGCGATTGCACGTCGCGAATACGCAGATTAAAGCGCTGTTTTGCCAGAATCACGATACTGCGGCCTTCAGGGGTTTCATCGGCCAGTGATGAAAGCTGCGCGGCGTCGGCCAGCGTTTTTTCGTCCACGCCCAGGGCGGGCAGAAAATCCGAAGCCTGGCGGTTACCCAGCGTAATGGTGCCGGTTTTGTCCAGCAGCAGTACGTCCACGTCACCCGCCGCTTCCACTGCACGTCCGCTGGTGGCGATGACGTTCGCGCCCAACATGCGGCTCATCCCGGCGACGCCAATAGCAGAGAGCAACCCACCGATGGTGGTGGGGATCAGACACACCAGCAGGGCAACCAGTACTGTGACGCTAACCGCGCTACCACCCCAGGCGGAAAACGGCCACAGCGTGGCGGTCGCCAGCAGAAAAACGATGGTCAGGGCTATCAACAGGATCGTCAGGGCGATTTCATTCGGCGTTTTACGCCGCTGCGCGCCTTCAACCATGGCGATCATCCGGTCGAGGAACGTTTCACCAGGGTTCACGCTACATTCGATCACCAGCCAGTCGGAGAGGATGCGGGTCCCGCCGGTGACGGAGGCGAAATCACCACCGGATTCACGAATGACCGGCGCGGATTCACCGGTAATGGCGCTTTCATCCACCGATGCGCCACCTTCGATGACCTCGCCGTCACACGGGATAATATCGCCCGCTTCTACTAACACGATATCTCCTTTGCGCAAATCCTCCGCCGGAACGTGATCCATGGCGGCACCGTATTTCGGTTCGCGGAGTTTGCGAGCAAAAGCGGTTTTTTTAACTCCTTTCAGACTGTTAGCCTGAGCCTTACTGCGTCCTTCCGCCAGCGCTTCGGCAAAGTTGGCGAACAGAACGGTAATCCACAGCCACAGACTTATCGCGCCGGTAAACCACGGATTGCCTTGCATATGGCCTGTGGCCATTGCCAGCGTTAACAGGGTTGTCAGCAGACTGCCCAGCCAGACGATAAACATCACCGGATTGCGCCACTGGGTATGTGGGCTTAATTTTTTCACGGCGTCCATCAGCGCCTGTGCGACCAGAGAGGGTTCGAACAGCGCCAGTTGCTTGCGACTCATAGTCATGTGCTCCGCATCACTCAGTGTAATGACAGGTATTCTGCGACCGGGCCAAGTGCCAGGGCAGGAACAAAGGTGAGGGCGCCAACCAGTAACACCGTACCGATTAACAACCCGACAAACAGTGCACCGTGAGTAGGCAGCGTGCCAGGGCTTGCTGGCTGGATCTTTTTACTGACCAGCGATCCGGCAATTGCCATCACGGGAATGATCACGCCGAAACGGCCGAAGAACATGCACAGGGCCAGCAGACAGTTCCAGAACGGGCTGTTGGCGCTTAATCCGGCGAAGGCGCTACCGTTGTTGTTCGCGGCAGACGATACGGCGTACAACACTTCACTAAAGCCATGTGGACCAGGGTTGAGCATGGCGCTGCGCCCGGCATCGCTCATCATCGCTATCGCCGTACCGAGCAGTACCAGCGCAGGGGTGACCAGAATCGCCAGTGCAGTCATTTTCATTTCACGCACGTCTATTTTCTTACCCAGATATTCCGGCGTGCGACCAATCATCAGGCCCGCGATAAACACCGCCAACAACACGAACAGCAGCATGCCGTACAGGCCCGAACCGACACCACCGAAGACCACTTCGCCAATCTGCATTAGCCACATCGGCACCATCCCACCCAGCGCGGTGAAGGAGTCATGCATCGCATCGACAGCGCCGCAAGATGCCGCTGTCGTCACGACGGAAAAAAGACTCGTAGCCAGCACGCCAAAGCGGCTTTCTTTGCCTTCCATGTTGATATTACTGTCTGCACCGAATGCCATCAGGTGCGGGTTGCCTTGAACTTCGGCCCACATCACCACGGCTACGCAGACCACAAATATCAGCGACATGGCCCACAGCAGGGTCCGCCCCTGGCGACGATCGCCAACCACATCACCAAAGGCAAAACACAGCGCGGTAGGAATTAAGAAAATGGCCAACATCTGTACCAGATTGGTCAACGCGGTAGGGTTTTCAAACGGATGTGATGAGTTAGCGTTAAAGAACCCGCCCCCGTTAGTGCCAAGCATCTTAATCGCTTCCTGTGAGGCGACGGGCCCCATCGGCAGCACCTGTTTCACCCCTTCAAGGGTAGTAATGGGCTGATAGGGCAACACGTTTTGCAGCACACCTTGCTGAATGAAGAACAACGCAATGAGCAATGCAATGGGGAGCAGGATCCACAGCGTAATGCGAACCAGATCGACCCAGGCGTTGCCCAGCGTGTTCATACTCTGGCGAGTAAAGGCACGGGCCAGGGCAAAAATCACCGCAATCCCGGTTGCCGCTGACAGGAAGTTCTGCACGGTCAGCCCGACCATCTGGCTGAAGTAGCTTAAGGTGGTTTCGCCAGCATAGGATTGCCAGTTGGTGTTGGTGACAAAACTTACCGCCGTGTTGAGCGCCAAATCCCACGAAAGCCCAGGTAGCTGTTGCGGATTTAGCGGCAGCAGGTTTTGCGCCATCAGCATTGAAAACAGGACCAGCAAACCCAGCACATTGAGCACGAGGATCGCCAACAGATACTGCCGCCAGTTCATCTCCTGCTGCGAGATGCCCAGACCGCGCCAGAGCAGATGTTCCACGCCAGCCAGGCCCGGCAGGGACGTATTATTGATCAGCCGAGCCAAGCCAAAACCCAGTGGTCTGGCGATGATAAACAGTACCAGCAAGAAACTGGCGATGAGTAAAAATCCTTGGGCCGCCATCAGAACGCCTCCGCATTAATCAGGGCATACACCAGATAACCTAATAATAAAAAGACCAGCACAATGCCGGTTATCACGCCTGCACTCACGGTGCACCTCCAGTGGCATAAATGTGATAACCAGAGCGTAGAATTTTGCTTGCAAAGATTTCGCAAAAATCAGTTAGAGAGGTGTAAAAAAAGTATAAAAATGGCAAAGACCATTGTTTAACTAATGATTAGTATTAATTTAACTTTTATGTAACTTAATTACGGTTTTTAGCTAAACGGAGCATCAATAGATAAAAATAAGTGGTCGGATGAGTAGCAAAATTACACACAAGGCGGTATTATTTTCATCAGTTAACCAAGTTTATTTTTCCGGTGCGATTCACCGAACAGATATATGGGAGAGGATTATGGACTTTTATAAAGAATATCCAGCACACATTGTTTTCTTGCGCCGTACCTTTGCCGTTGTGGCGGGCGTGCTGGCGCTGCCGGTCATGTTGTTCTGGAAAGACCGCGCCCGTTTTTACAGCTATCTGCACCGCGTCTGGTCCAAAACCAGTGATAAACCGGTGTGGATGGAGCAGGCTGAAAAAGCCACCTGCGACTTCTATTAAGTTGTCGTTATTGTTCAAGAAAACCGCTAACAGCAATGTGGCGGTTTTTTTATACGCCGACGTCTACACTTATCTGAGTAACGGATAAGGAGTGGCGATGAGCACGAGAATTCCTGTTGGTATCCGCACCTGTCTGACCACAGAAGCGAGTGAGGCACCTCAGTTCGACGAAAATACATTAATACGTGTTTACGCTTTGCATGAATTGCACCGCCTGCGTCAGCGAAAATTAACGCGGGGCGCATTAATTGACTATCATACTCGCTACAAACTGGTACTACTGGCGCATTCCCAGCCAGAGTATCGGGAGCTTGGCCCCTTCGTTGCCGCAATCCATGAATGGCAAGATCTCGATGCTTTTTTTACCGAGTATCGCCTACGATTGACCCATCTGTTATTAAATCCTGCTACCCGGCGTAACCATACCAATGTATTGATGCACGTACAGGGCTATTTCCGTAATCAGCTCGATCTGCGTCAACGTCAGGAATTGACCTCGATAATCGATAACTATCGACGCGAGGCGCAGCCGCTACTTGCACCCTTAATGCTCCTCAAACACTATATGGCTGAGCACCCGAACACCTGGTTGTCCGGGCAACGTTATTTTGAACTCTGGCCTGCGATTTGGCGTTTACAGGGCAATGATTAATTTTTATCAGGGAGTGTTATGACCACGAATCTGGTCTGGTTTCGGCGTGATTTGCGTCTGCACGACAATCTCGCGCTGGCGGCGGCTTGTCGGGATCGTTCTGCACATGTACTCGCGCTCTATATTTCCACGCCTGAACAGTGGAAGGCGCATGATATGGCCCCACGTCAGGCGGCATTGGTTAACGCGCAGCTGAACGCGTTGCAAACGGCGCTGGCAGAAAAGGGCATCCCGCTTCTGTTTCATGAAGTTGCTGATTTTGCGACCAGTGTGGAAACCGTCAAAAACGTCTGCGTACAGCATGGCGCCAGTCGAATATTTTATAACTATCAATATGAAATAAACGAACGCCAGCGTGATGCTGCCGTCGAAAAGTCATTACCTCAGGTGGTGTGCGAAGGGTTTGACGACAGCGTGATCCTGCCTCCGGGGGCGGTCATGACCGGTAATCACGAGATGTATAAAGTCTTTACGCCGTTTAAAAATGCCTGGCTGAAGCGGATAAAAGACGGGTTCCCAGAATGTGTCAGTGCGCCGAAGGTGAGAGAAAGCGGTGCTCTTGACTCTCCATTAACATCCATCTCGCTGAGCTACCCGCAGCAGGATTTTGATACGCAGCAATTTCCGGCAGAAGAAAAATTGGCCATCGCGCAGTTACGCCATTTTTGCCAGCAGGCCGCCGGAGAATATGAACAACTGCGTGACTTTCCGGCGATTGACGGAACCAGTCGATTATCCGCAAGCCTGGCGACAGGAGGACTATCACCGCGCCAGTGCCTGAATCGACTGCTCGTGGAGCAGCCGCAGGCGCTTGAGGATGGGGCAGGTAGCGTTTGGTTGAATGAGCTTATCTGGCGCGAATTTTATCGTCATCTGATGACTTACCATCCGGCGCTGTGTCGGTATCAACCTTTTATTCGCTGGACCGATCGCGTGCAATGGCAGAATAATCCGACGCATTTGCAGGCCTGGAAAACAGGGAATACGGGCTACCCCATTGTGGATGCGGCCATGCGTCAGCTCAACGCAACGGGCTGGATGCATAATCGTTTACGCATGATTACCGCCAGTTTTTTAGTGAAAGACCTGCTGATCGACTGGCGTAAAGGCGAACAGTATTTTATGTCGCAACTGATCGATGGCGACCTGGCGGCCAATAACGGCGGCTGGCAATGGGCAGCCTCAACCGGAACCGACGCCGCACCGTATTTCCGTATCTTTAACCCCACGACGCAGGGCGAAAAATTCGACCGTGACGGTGAGTTTATCCGCCAGTGGGTGCCGGAACTGCGCGACGTGCCGGGTAAAGCCATTCATGAACCGTGGTCGTGGGCTGAAAAAGCGCAGGTGACACTAAGTTATCCTCGCCCGATTGTGGATCATAAACAGGCGAGGCTGGCGACGCTGGCGGCATATGAGGCGGCGCGTAATGGATAAGCGCGCAGCGGATTTCTGCGTAATACCTTCCAGCAGATCTGCAAAAACATATCCGTCAGCGGGATTTGCTGGGACTGGTAGATCAGCTTGCCACGCTGTTACTTACAGGGTGCGCTAATGACACACAACTACAGGCGATGTTTAATTACATCCTGCAATCTGGCGATGAATCTCGCTTTAATGAATTTATACAAGATATGGCGCAACGGATCCCCCAACACAAGGAAAAGCTGATGACGATTGCGGAGCGGTTACGCTTAGATGGATTACAGGAAGGTTTGTAGCAAAGCAAACGAGAAGCCGCATTACGTATAGCGCAAACTATGTTGGAGCAGGGAATAGATCGCAACATGGTGCTTCTGGTTACAGGTCTTTCTGAAGAGGAGTTGACTGCCAGTCATGCGTAATTCCTGAAAAAAGCCCGAATCAGATTACATCATCGGGCCCCTACACTCAGGATTCTACCGCCAGTGAACGGTTTCTGAACTTAAGCGACTGGTACAGCCAAATCATCAGCACCAGCACCACACAGGCCAGCGCGCCCCAGGTAATTTCACTAAAGACATCAATATAGGCATTGATGGAGTAGTTGATAGCGCCCGCAGCATCAAACGAGCCTTGTGAGGTCTGATCGGCGATAACGCCTGCCAGGTAATTGGCGATAGCACCGGAAAGCAGCATATAAATGCCGGTTAATACGCCGGTAACACCAGGGATCTCAATACGCGTAATTTGTGACATTGCCACCGGATCGATAAACAGTTCGGCAAAGCCCATGACCGCCAACCCAAGTACCATCAGCGGCATCGAAGAGTGGCCGTAAGCAGCGGACCAGCGAGCGCTCAAGGTTAGAATACAGAACCCAGCGCTCATTAAGCCGAGGCCAAGGGCAAATTTACCCCAGATACGTACGGTACGATTGCCACTCACGCTTTCTTTGACTACCCACGCCAGTACGATACCGCACAGCATAACGGCAAAAGCGTTAACCGACTGGAACATCGCGGTAGGGACGGAATACCCCAGAATATCGCGGTTAACGAAGCGGTCGATATACAGGCTGATCGAACTGCCGCCCTGTTGAGCAAAGGCCCAAAACAACAGGCTGAAGAAGGTCAGCGTGACGATAAGCCCCAGCTCTTTGCGTTGTTTCTGCGTCTGTGCCTGGCGATAAATCTTCGCCAGAACTGCCAGACCAATAATGGTGGCAACAATCAGTGCGTAAACGGACCACTCTTTCCAGAACAGCACGGTAATCAGCAGCGGTGCGGCAACCAACAAAACTAACAGCCAGGCCCAGTTTGGCAGAATAAAGGTTTTAGCACACAGAACGGCCTTGTTGACGCCGGTGGTGTGGGCGAAATGGCGATTACCACATAAGAATATCACCAGCCCTGCCAGCATGCCGATGGCAGCCAGCGCAAAGCCCATCGCCCAACTGTACTCTTCCTGCACGTATCCGCAGGCAATTGGTGCGATGATCGAACCGATGTTACCGGCGGCGTAGAGCAGAGAGAATCCACCATCGCGACGTGGGTCTTCAGGTTGATATAACTCGCCAAGCAGGCAACTGATATTTGATTTAAACAGACCGTAACCGCAGACAATTATCGCCAGCGACAAATAGAGGAACGCCGGGGCCATTTCACTGGCACCCAAAACCAGATGCCCCACCGCCATTAAAAATGCGCCGATCATCACCGCCATTCGATTGCCGAGCACTTTATCGGCCAGGTATCCCCCGAGAATAGGGGTGACATAGACCAGCGAGCAGTAGGCGCTGAACAGTTCATATGCGTGATTATCGTCGTACTTAAGCTGGTTAGTGAGATACAGGATCAGCAGCGCACGCATGCCGTAAAAACTGAAGTATTCCCAGATTTGTAGCGCGACAACGTAGTATATCGCCCGTGGTTGAGATGCTTGTTTATTCATTATTTTCTCGAAGTAAATGCCTCGCGACTGGCTGAACGTGCTGCGCGAGTGTGTTTCCTTAAAGTTGTAACTTTGATACAGATCTGATTATTTTTGCAATATGCTGTCTGATTGCATAAATATACATGAATTAGATCGCGTAGTGGTAAGCAAATCACGTTCAAAGCGGGTGTGATTGTTTCTTTATGTGTCAGTGAAATGGCTATCGACGAACGCAGGCGGGGACGCTATTTTAACCTAAGCTGTGTTGCTGATTGGGCAGGCAGAAATGATGACTACGAGGACGATGATGAAAAACACCGAACTGGAACAACTGATCAACGACAAACTAAACAGCGCCGCCATTAGCGATTATGCGCCGAATGGTTTGCAGGTTGAGGGCAAAGAGACGGTGCATAAAATCGTGACCGGTGTGACTGCAAGCCAGGCATTGCTGGACGAGGCGGTACGCCAGCAAGCGGATGCGGTTATCGTTCACCACGGTTATTTCTGGAAAGGCGAATCTCCGGTTATTCGCGGCATGAAGCGCAATCGTCTGAAAACGCTGTTAGAAAATGATATCAACCTGTATTGCTGGCACTTGCCGCTGGATGCACACCCGGAATTGGGGAATAACGCGCAGTTGGCCGCGCTGTTAGGAATCACCGTGATGGGTGAAATTGAACCGCTGGTGCCATGGGGAGAACTCTCCATGCCGGTTCCGGGGCTGGAGCTGGCATCGTGGATTGAAGCGCGTTTAGGTCGTAAACCGTTATGGTGCGGTGATACCGGGCCGGAGAAAGTTCAGCGCGTTGCCTGGTGTACCGGGGGCGGTCAAAGTTTTATTGATAGCGCAGCCCGATTTGGTGTCGACGCCTTTATTACCGGTGAAGTCTCTGAGCAAACCATTCACTCAGCCCGCGAGCAGGGGCTGCATTTTTATGCTGCCGGTCACCATGCGACCGAACGCGGCGGCATTCGCGCATTAAGCGAATGGCTGAATGAAAATACCGCTCTGGACGTAACCTTTATCGATATTCCTAATCCAGCGTAATAAAGAGGGATGAAAGTGCAGCGAGCGCGTTGTTATCTGTTAGGTGAAACGGCGGTGGTTCTCGAACTGGAGCCCCCCATCACGCTGGCGACTCAGAAACGCATCTGGCGTCTGGCTCAGCGTTTAGTTGACGCCCCGAATGTGCTTGAAGCTATTCCGGGAATGAACAATATCACGGTTACCCTGCGCGACCCGCAAACACTGGCGCTGGATGCGATTGAACGCCTGCAGCGCTGGTGGGAAGAGAGTGAAGCACTGGAGCCGGATTCACGCTTTATTGAAATACCTGTGACCTATGGTGGTGAGTTTGGCCCTGATCTGGCAGAGGTCGCCCGACACAGTGGATTAAGCGACAAGCAGGTCGTCGAACTTCATGCGTCAGTTGACTATGTGGTGTGGTTTATCGGTTTTCAGCCGGGATTTCCCTATCTCGGGAGCTTACCTGAACAGCTGCATACCCCCAGACGTGCGGAACCGCGTTTGCTTGTTCCGGCAGGTTCTGTCGGTATCGGTGGATCTCAAACGGGGATCTACCCGCTTGCCACACCCGGTGGGTGGCAATTGATTGGGCGTACCTCCGTTTCGTTATTTGATCCAAAACGGGAGGAGCCGATTCTGTTACGGGCTGGCGATACCGTGCGTTTTGTCCCGCAGAAGGAGGGGATATGTTAAACATCATCCGCGCTGGCATGTACACCTCAGTACAGGACGGGGGACGCCATAGTTTTCGTCAATCCGGAATTAGTCACTGCGGCGCGCTGGATAAACCGGCGCTGAACGTGGCTAACCTGCTGGTGGGTAATGATGCGAATGCCGCAGCGCTGGAAATCACGCTGGGGCAACTGGTGGTGGAGTTTGAAGCCGATGGCTGGTTTGCCCTGACCGGTGCCGGATGCGAAGCGCATCTGGATCGAACTCCCGTATGGAGCGGATGGCGGTTACCGGTAAAAGCCGGGCAGCGCCTGACGCTAAAACGCCCGCTTCATGGCATGCGCAGTTATCTGGCGGTAGCGGGCGGTATTGATGTTCCCGAAGTGATGGGCTCGCGCAGTACCGATCTGAAAGTGGGCATCGGTGGGTTTGAAGGGCGTCTGCTGCGTGATGGCGATCGACTGGCGATTGGCGTATCTACCCGGCAATTCAACGGGCCACAAGGTGTAAAACAACTGATGTGGGGTAATCTCATTCGCGCACTGCCCGGCCCTGAGTATCAGGAGTTTGATGAGGTATCGCAGGCCTCTTTCTGGCGCTCGCCGTGGCAGCTTAGCCCGCAAAGTAACCGTATGGGGTATCGTCTTCAGGGGCAGCCGCTGACGCGCACGACCGATCGCGAGCTGCTGTCGCATGGTTTGCTCCCCGGCGTGGTGCAGGTTCCGCATAATGGCCAGCCAATCGTGCTGATGAACGATGCTCAGACGACGGGTGGCTATCCGCGCATCGCCTGTATTATCGAGGCAGATATGTATCATCTGGCGCAGATCCCGCTCGGTCAGCCGATTCATTTTGTGCAGTGTTCGCTGGAGGAAGCGCTGAAGGCGCGCTACGACCAGCAGCGTTATCTGGAACAGTTAGCATGGCGACTTAACAATGAAAATTGATCTCAATGCAGACCTCGGTGAGGGATGTGCGAACGATGCAGCGTTGCTGCAATTGGTTTCATCGGCCAACATCGCCTGTGGGTTTCACGCCGGCGATGCGCAAACTATGCTCTCAAGCGTGCGTGATGCGTTAAAAAATGGTGTGGCGGTAGGCGCGCATCCCAGCTTTCCGGATCGGGAAAATTTTGGTCGTAGCGCCATGACTCTGCCTGCACAAACGGTGTATGCACAGACGCTGTATCAAATTGGCGCGCTGGCTGCCATCACGAGGGCAGAAGGTGGCGTGATGCGCCATGTCAAACCGCATGGCATGCTCTATAACCAGGCGGCGAAAGATCCTCAATTGGCCGATGCGATTGCGAAAGCGGTTCATGCCTGCGATCCGTCGCTGGTTCTGGTCGGGCTGGCGGGAAGCGAACTGATTCGCGCTGGAGAACACTATGGCTTGATAACGCGTCAGGAGGTTTTTGCCGATCGGGGTTATCAGGCCGATGGCAGTCTGGTGCCACGTAACCAGCCGGGCGCACTGATTGAGGATGAAGAACAGGCGCTGGCGCAAACGTTAGAAATGGTGCAATCCGGCAGAGTAAAAAGCCAAAGTGGAACATGGGCAAGCGTGACCGCCCAGACGGTATGCATTCATGGGGATGGCGAGCACGCACTCGCTTTTGCCCGTCGCTTGCGTAGCGCCTTTAATGCATGCAATATTGAAATTGGTGCATAAGATTTACCATACAAAACAACAATATATTACACAACAACATATACGGGAATGAGTTATGGGAGAGGTGATATCTCTCTGGCCATTGACGGGGATCGCCGTCATCGTGGTCGGATTTCTTTTACGTTTTAATCCGGTATTGGTGGTTATTATTGCCGGGATCGTCACGGGACTGGCGGCGCATATGCCGATCGCCACCATCCTCGAGAAGCTGGGTGAAGGTTTTCTTAACACCCGCAACCTGCCGTTTATCCTGCTGATCCCGCTGGCGGTTATTGGCCTGCTGGAACGCCACGGACTCAAAGAGCGTGCTCAGGCGTGGATTGCTAAAATCCGCAGTGCCACCAGTGGCCGTCTGCTTATTGTCTATCTGTTCATTCGCGAAGCGACTGCTGCGTTAGGGTTGACCAGTCTGGGGGGGCATCCGCAGATGGTGCGCCCGCTGCTGGCGCCAATGGCGGAAGGGGCCGCCGAGAAAAATCACGGCGAGATACCCGGCGCGGTTCGCTATCGCCTGCGCGCAATGTCAGCGGCGACCGATAACGTCGGGCTGTTTTTCGGTGAAGATATCTTTGTTGCCTTCGGCGCGATCATATTCATGCACAACTTTATGCTGGAGTCTGGTGGGATCCAGACCGAACCGCTGCATATCGCCTTGTGGGGGATCCCAACGGCAATTTGTGCTTTCCTGATACACGGCACGCGTTTGTGGCGTCTGGATAGCTATTTGCAACGTGAGGTGGCGAAAGCGAATGCCGCAGCGAAAGGGGAAGCGAAATGAATTTTCAACAAAGCTATCTCTACTGGCTGGCAGGTGCGGTATTACTGATTGTGGCGCTGATGTCATGGCAGGACAAAGCAAACCCGCGCCGTTTCACCACAGGCCTGTTTTGGGGCATCTATGGCGTACTGTTTCTGCTTGGTGACTGGACATACTCGCTGTTTGGCGATAAACGCGCAGTGCATATTGCCGTCGGCGTTGCGGTGGTCGTGCTGGCCCTGATCGCGGGTTTTGGCGGTGTGAAGCTGGGAAGCTACCATCAACGCACGCAGCAACAGCGCGAAGAAAGCGCCAGCCGCCTGGGCAACCGCCTGTTTTTCCCGGCATTAGCGATCCCGGTGGTAACGGTCATTGGCGTACTGATGTTCAACCATATTCCGGGCTTACAGGATGTGCTGTTCGGGCCGGGTAATCACGCCACGCTGGTAACGCTCTTTTCAATGACAGCGGGCTCGTTGATTGGTCTGGCGATGGCGATAAAAATGACCCATGAGCGGGTGCATCAACCGATTCAGGAGGCACGACGTCTGCTGGACTCCATTGGCTGGGCGTTCATTCTGCCGCAGATTCTGGCTACGCTTGGGCTGCTGTTTACAGCGGCGGGTGTGGGTAGCGGCATTTCATACCTGACGCAGGAATATCTGGCGGTGGATAGTCGCTTTATCGCGGTGGCGGTGTACACCATCGGCATGGCATTGCTGACCATGGTTATGGGTAATGCGTTTGCTGCTTTCCCGATCGTGACCGCTGGGATTGGTATCCCAATCCTCGTACTGCAACACGGCGGCAACCCAGCGGTAATGGCGGCGATTGGTATGTTCTCCGGCTATTGCGGGACGCTGATGACGCCAATGGCGGCGAACTTTAATATTGTTCCTGCAGCGTTGCTGGAACTACCGGACAAAAATGCGGTGATTAAAGCGCAGGTGCCAACAGGCGTACTGCTGCTACTGGTCAACGTGTTCCTGATGTATTTCCTGATGTTCCTGTAAGGAGGAAGGATGAAAACAGTACTCATCACGGGATTTGAACCCTTTGGCGGCGAGTCAGTTAACCCTTCCTGGGAAGTGGTCTCGAGCCTCGACAATGCTATTATCGGCGGATGCCGCGTTATTGCCCGCCAACTACCGTGTGTCTTTGGCGAGTCTCTCGCTGTACTCAATGCCGCGATTGACGCGTTGTCGCCATCACTTGTGCTGGCGGTGGGGCAGGCGGGTGGTCGCACGGATATCACCGTGGAACGCGTGGCGATTAACGTTGACGATGCGCGTATTGCGGATAACCAGGGGCAACAGCCGGTCGATGTGCCGATTGTAGTCGATGGCCCGGCGGCATGGTTTAGTACGTTGCCGATTAAAGCGATGGTTGTCGCCATGCGCAACGCGGGAATACCGGCCTCGGTTTCCCAGACTGCGGGTACTTTCGTGTGTAACCACGTGATGTATGGCCTGCTGCATAAACTACGCGACGTACCGGCGGTGAAGGGCGGCTTTATTCATATCCCTTATTTGCCGCAACAGGCTGCACAGCATCCCGGGGCGCCAAGTATGGCGACAGAAACGGTGCGCCGTGCGCTGGAGATTGCGATTGCCACCGCCTTGCAAGTGGAAAGCGATATCGCAGTGACGGGCGGCGCAACACATTAACAAAGGAAAGTATTATGCCTGAAGGCCCGGAGATCCGCCGCGCGGCGGATAACCTGGAGGCGGCAGTCAAAGGCAAACCCCTGACGGATGTCTGGTTTGCCTTTGAGCAGTTAAAACCGTATCAATCTCAACTGATTGGGCAACGTGTAACCCAGCTTGAAACGCGGGGGAAAGCATTACTGACTCATTTTTCTAATGGCCTGACGCTGTACAGTCACAATCAGCTCTATGGCGTGTGGCGAGTGGTGGATACAGGCAAAATTCCGCAAACTTCGCGGGTACTGCGTGTCAGGCTGCAGACACACGACAAAACTATTCTGCTCTATAGCGCGTCTGATATCGAAATGCTGACGCCAGAACAGCTTTCCGCCCACCCGTTTCTGCAACGGGTAGGGCCGGATGTACTGGATTTGCGTTTAACGCCCGATGAGGTTAAAGCGCGTCTGTTATCTCCGCGTTTTCGCAACCGCCAGTTTTCTGGTCTGCTACTGGACCAGGCGTTTCTGGCGGGATTAGGTAACTACCTGCGGGTAGAGATCCTTTGGCAGGTCGGGTTGACCGGGCAGCATAAAGCGTCGCAGCTTAGTGATGAGCAACTGGATAAACTGGCACATGCGCTGCTTGATATTCCGCGGCTGTCTTATACTACCCGTGGCCTGGTCGATGAGAATAAACATCACGGTGCGTTGTTTCGCTTTAAGGTCTTTCATCGGGACGGCGAAACCTGTGAGCGTTGTGGTGGAATAATCGAGAAAACGATGCTCTCTTCGCGCCCCTTTTACTGGTGTCCGGGTTGTCAGCACTAAGCGGGTTGTTTTGGTGCGTGCACCGAAATAAAACGTGCGACTGCGGGGCCAGTTAACAAAATGCTGAACAGTCGCAGGGTTTGCATCGCCATGATGAGCGCCATATCTGCGTGGCTTCCTGCGGCGATCACCGCAACAGAATCCACTCCTCCAGGACTGGTTGCCAGATAGGCAGTGAGAAAGTCGATCTGCATGTAATGCGCCAGTCCCCAGGCCATGGCGGCGCAGATCGCCATCAGTGAAAAAATGGACAACAGGATCTGTGGCAGTGGTCGTAATGCCATCAAAAAGATCTGCTTGTCAAAGCCAAGACCGATTTGCCAGCCAATTGACATGTAGGCTATTGCCAGTAGCCATTCCGGCAGTTCAATCACCATCACTCCGCTTGCATTCAGCATGGCACCCACCAGCATTGGCAATAGCATAACGCCAGAGGGAATACGCAGTAGGCGTCCAGCCGTGCCGGCAACGGCGGCCAGCATCAGAGTGTTGAAAAGATTGCCGCTTAGCGGCGGAAACCAGATGATTTGTTCACTGATCGTTTGGGCCTGGTCACCCATCACCAGCCGGGTGACCAGCGCAGCCGCGCCGACCACCAGCAGTACGCGCAGATACTGCATAAATGCCACCAGCCGGATGTCGGCTCCATAATCCTGGGCCATTGCGACCATTGCCGCTGCACCGCCTGGCGACGAGCCCCACGCACCGGTATTCCCCGGTAGATTACTGTAGCGAACCAGCAGCCAGCCGATTATCGCGCTGCTGATAAGGGTTGCCAGCAGGATAACAATCACCATCGGCCAGTGGGCTGCAAGGGTTGTAAAGATTGAACCGGTCAGATTTTGGGCAATCATGCAGCCGAGAATCGCCTGTGCGCCAAGAAATGTGCAGCGAGGAGGATGCAGCGAGATGCCGCGCATACTGAAAATGATGCCGACGATCATCGAACCGAGCAGCAAGGGGCCTGGAAGATGGATAAACAGAAAGAGCAGGGAAAGAAGGAGCGATAGCACAAACAACAGGCTCCACTGCAAAACAGGCATCCCATGCTCCTGAGTAAAATGTGAGAAATCTCAGTAAATCATAGAGAAAGCACGATAAGAATAAAATAATGTGGATCAAATAAAAACAGGCCGGACATAGGCATCACTGCTTTATCCGGCCTGGGAGCGTTTATAACTTTAAGCCGGACAAGCGCTAGCGCCATCCGGCAGACAATTAACGCTTAATATCAGACTTAAAATCGCGCTTGTCGTAGCCGGTGTACAGCTGACGCGGACGCGCGATTTTCATGCCGTCGGTGTGCATTTCGTTCCAGTGTGCAATCCAGCCAACGGTACGTGCCATGGCGAAGATCACGGTGAACATGGAGGACGGAATGCCCATCGCTTTCAGGATGATGCCGGAGTAGAAGTCTACGTTCGGGTAGAGTTTCTTCTCGATGAAGTACGGGTCGTTGAGCGCAATGTGCTCAAGTTCCATCGCCACTTCCAGCAGATCATCTTTGGTACCCAGTTCTTTCAGCACTTCGTGGCAGGTTTCACGCATGACGGTAGCGCGCGGGTCATAGTTTTTATAAACACGGTGACCAAAGCCCATCAGGCGGAAGGAATCATTCTTGTCTTTCGCGCGGCGAACAAATTCCGGAATGTGTTTAACAGAGCTGATTTCTTCCAGCATTTTCAGCGCAGCTTCGTTTGCGCCACCGTGAGCCGGTCCCCACAGGGAAGCAATACCGGCTGCGATGCAGGCAAACGGGTTAGCGCCAGAAGAGCCCGCGGTACGTACGGTAGAGGTTGAGGCGTTCTGTTCGTGGTCAGCGTGCAGGATTAAGATACGGTCCATTGCGCGTTCCAGGATAGGATTCACTTCGTATTTTTCGCACGGCGTAGAGAACATCATGTTCAGGAAGTTACCGGCGTAGGAGAGATCGTTACGTGGGTACACGAACGGCTGCCCGATGGAATATTTGTAGCACATCGCTGCCATGGTTGGCATTTTGGACAGCAGGCGGAAGGCGGCGATTTCACGGTGACGCGCGTTGTTTACATCCAGCGAGTCATGATAGAACGCTGCCAGCGCTCCGGTTACACCGCACATAACGGCCATCGGGTGAGAGTCGCGGCGGAAACCGTGGAACAGACGGGTGATCTGCTCGTGGATCATGGTATGGCGAGTGACTGTGGTTTTGAACTCGTCGTACTCTTCCTGCGTCGGTTTTTCGCCGTACAGCAGGATATAACACACTTCCAGATAGTTGGACTCGGTCGCCAACTGGTCAATCGGGAAGCCGCGATGCAGCAAAACACCTTCGTCACCGTCGATGAAAGTAATTTTGGATTCGCAGGATGCGGTAGAGGTGAAACCTGGGTCAAAAGTAAACATCCCTTTTGAGCCAAGGCTACGAATATCAATAACATCTTGACCGAGCGTACCTTTCAGCACATCCAGTTCAATAGCAGCGTCACCATTTAGAGTGATTTTTGCTTTAGTATCAGCCATTTACGGTCTCCTTAGCGCCTTATTGCTTAAGACTGCCGGAACTTAAATTTGCCTTCGTGCATCAATAAACCGTTACCAGTTTGTTATTTGGCTCGCCGCTCTGCGAAAGAGGGGATGACCTGGGTACAGAGCTATGGGCGCTTGCAGGTAAAACGGTCTTTTCATGGCGAATAAACTGCAAATCAAGAACTTAGCAATCCGAATTATTTAACCTGTCTATCACTAATAACTGTCCTGAAGGTATTGGTCAATACTTCCACACTGTTACATAACTAAATCTCCGGTGAAAGAGTGACCCCATAACTTTTACGCATTATATGCTTTTTCTGGTGTTGTTTGTAACAACTTTGTTTAATGATTGTCAAATCAGATGATTAAAAATTAAAATAATGTTGTTATCGTGACCTATGTCACTGTTCGGGATAAAACCCGACAAACTATATGTAGGTTAATTGTAATGATTTTGTGAACGTCCTATACTGCCGCCAGGTCTCCGGAATACCCTGCAATCCCGAGCCAACCAGCGTTGTAACGTGTCGTTTTAGCATCTGGAAGCAGTGTTTTATATGACGCGTAGTTATAGTAAGGACGCTGTCTGACCCGCACGCAGACCGGAGGAAGGAAATCCCGTCGTCTTTCAGGCTACAGGTGTCTTCATCTTCTGTACCCGAAGTCTAAAGGGAATAATAAGAACAGCATGTGGGCGTTATTCATGATAAGAAATGTGAAAAAACAAAGACCTGTCAATCTGGATCTGCAAACGATCCGGTTCCCAATCACGGCGATAGCGTCCATTCTCCATCGCGTATCCGGAGTGATCACCTTCGTGGCGGTCGGGATTCTGTTGTGGTTATTGGGTACCAGCCTTTCCTCCCCTGAAGGTTTCCTCACCGCGTCATCCATTATGAATAACTTCTTTGTAGAGTTAATTCTGTGGGGGATCCTGATTGCGCTGGCATATCACGCCGTAATGGGCATTCGCCATCTGTTGATGGATTTTGGCTATATCGAAGAAACCCTCGAAGCAGGGACACGCTCCGCCAAAATTTGTTTCGTTATCATTGTCGTGCTTTCACTTCTCGCAGGAGTCCTCGTATGGTAAGCAACGCCTCCGCATTAGGACGCAACGGCGTACATGACTTCATTCTGGTCCGTGCTACCGCTATCGTTCTGACGTTATACATCATCTATATGGTCGGTTTCTTCGCCACCAGCGGCGAGCTGACGTATGAAGTCTGGACCGGTTTCTTCTCATCGGCATTCACCAAAGTCTTCACCCTGCTGGCACTTTTCTCCATCTTGATTCATGCCTGGATCGGCATGTGGCAGGTGTTGACCGACTACGTTAAACCTCTGGCTGTGCGCCTGATTCTGCAACTGGCTATCGTCGTTGCGCTGGTGGTTTACGTCATTTATGGATTTGTTGTGGTGTGGGGTGTGTAATGAAACTGCCAGTCAGAGAATTTGATGCTGTTGTGATTGGTGCCGGCGGCGCAGGTATGCGCGCGGCGCTGCAAATTTCCCAGAGCGGTCAGACCTGTGCGCTGCTCTCCAAAGTGTTCCCAACCCGTTCCCATACCGTATCCGCGCAGGGTGGCATCACCGTTGCGCTCGGTAATACCCATGAAGATAACTGGGAATGGCACATGTACGACACCGTTAAAGGGTCGGACTACATTGGTGACCAGGACGCTATTGAATATATGTGTAAAACCGGTCCGGAAGCGATTCTGGAGCTGGACCACATGGGGCTGCCGTTCTCTCGCCTCGACAATGGCACAATTTATCAACGTCCGTTTGGCGGCCAGTCGAAGAACTTCGGCGGCGAGCAGGCGGCTCGTACAGCGGCAGCGGCCGACCGTACCGGTCATGCACTATTGCACACGCTGTATCAGCAGAACCTGAAAAACCATACCACCATCTTCTCCGAGTGGTATGCGCTGGACCTGGTAAAAAACGCCGATGGCGCAGTTGTCGGTTGTACCGCGCTGTGTATCGAAACCGGTGAAGTGGTTTACTTCAAAGCCCGTGCGACCGTGCTGGCGACCGGCGGTGCTGGCCGTATTTATCAGTCCACTACTAATGCCCACATCAATACCGGTGACGGTGTTGGTATGGCTATCCGCGCTGGCGTGCCGGTGCAGGATATGGAGATGTGGCAGTTTCACCCAACCGGTATCGCCGGTGCTGGCGTTCTGGTAACAGAAGGCTGCCGTGGTGAAGGTGGCTACCTGCTGAACAAACACGGTGAGCGCTTCATGGAGCGTTATGCCCCGAATGCGAAAGACCTGGCGGGTCGTGACGTGGTGGCGCGTTCCATCATGATCGAAATTCGCGAAGGTCGCGGCTGCGACGGCCCGTGGGGCCCGCACGCTAAGTTGAAACTCGACCACCTGGGTAAAGAAGTGCTGGAATCCCGCCTGCCGGGCATTCTCGAACTGTCCCGTACCTTTGCTCACGTTGACCCGGTTAAAGAGCCAATCCCGGTTATCCCAACCTGCCACTATATGATGGGCGGTATTCCGACCAAAGTTACTGGTCAGGCGCTGACCGTGAATGAGCAGGGTGAAGATGTGGTGATCCCTGGGCTGTTTGCCGTCGGCGAAATCGCCTGCGTATCGGTTCACGGCGCCAACCGTCTTGGCGGCAACTCGCTGCTGGACCTGGTCGTATTTGGTCGTGCGGTTGGTCTGCACCTGCAGGAATCTATCGCTGAGCAGGGTGACCTGCTGGATGCGACCGAAGATGAAATCGACGCTTCTCTGGCGCGTCTGAACCGCTGGAACGGTAACCGTAACGGTGAAGACCCGGTGGCGATTCGCAAAGCGCTGCAAGAATGTATGCAGCATAACTTCTCGGTATTCCGCGAAGGCGATGCGATGGCGAAAGGTCTGGAAGAGCTGAAAGCGATCCGAGAACGCCTGAAAAATGCCCGTCTGGACGATACCTCCAGCGAGTTCAACACCCAGCGCGTTGAGTGTCTGGAGTTGGATAACCTGATGGAGACCGCGTACGCCACTGCAGTATCTGCAAACTTCCGTACCGAAAGCCGTGGCGCGCATAGCCGCTTCGACTTCCCGGAACGTGATGATGAAAACTGGCTGTGCCATTCCCTGTACCTGCCAGAATCGGAATCCATGACGCGACGTCAAGTCAATATGGAACCGAAGCTGCGCCCGGCATTCCCGCCGAAGATTCGTACTTATTAATGCGGAGACAGGACAATGAAACTCGAGTTTTCAGTTTATCGCTATAACCCGGATGTTGACGACGCTCCGCGCATGCAGGATTACACCCTGGAGGCGGAAGAAGGGCGTGACATGATGCTGCTGGATGCCTTGATGCAGCTGAAAGAAAAAGATCCGTCGCTGTCGTTTCGTCGCTCCTGCCGTGAAGGGGTTTGTGGCTCCGACGGTCTGAATATGAACGGCAAAAATGGACTGGCCTGTATCACTCCTATTTCTGCGCTGAATCAGCCGGGCAAAAAAATTGTCATTCGCCCGCTGCCGGGTTTACCGGTTGTGCGCGATTTGGTGGTAGACATGGGGCAATTCTACGCACAGTATGAGAAGATTAAGCCTTACTTGTTGAATAATGGGAAAAATCCGCCAGCTCGTGAGCATTTACAAATGCCAGAGCAGCGTGAGAAGCTCGATGGGCTGTATGAATGTATTTTGTGTGCATGCTGCTCAACGTCCTGCCCATCATTCTGGTGGAACCCGGACAAGTTTATTGGCCCGGCAGGCCTGCTGGCAGCGTATCGCTTCTTAATTGATAGCCGCGATACCGAGACCGACAGCCGCCTGGAAGGTTTAAGTGACGCTTTCAGCGTATTCCGCTGCCATAGCATCATGAACTGCGTCAGCGTATGTCCGAAAGGACTGAACCCGACGCGTGCCATCGGCCATATTAAGTCGATGCTGCTCAAACGTAGTGCGTAAGTTGTTGTAGTGGTTGCCGGATGGCGACGTAGCGTCTTATCCGGCCTACGGGTTATGTACCTTGTAGGCCTGATAAGTGAAGCGCCATCAGGCAATATAAGTGCAGGAAACCTCTAAAAACTGCCACATTATTAGACAGTTTTTAAAGGTTCCTTAGCGGACGCAGAAAACACGACAGTCCGCAACAAGTGAACCCCGGCACGCACATCGGTGTGCGTGGTAGTATCCACGGCGAAGTAAGCATACAAATGCTTAAGGGATCACGATGCAGAACAGCGCTTTGAAAGCCTGGTTGGACTCTTCTTACCTCTCTGGTTCAAACCAGAGCTGGATAGAACAGCTCTATGAAGACTTCTTAACCGACCCTGACTCGGTAGATGCTAACTGGCGTTCGACGTTCCAGCAGTTACCTGGTACCGGAGTCAAACCGGATCAACTCCACTCAAAAACACGTGATTATTTCCGTCGACAGGCGTTGATTACCCCACGTTACTCTTCTTCTATTTCCGACCCTGATGCCAATGTGAAGCAGGTTAAAGTCCTGCAGCTCATTAACGCCTATCGTTTCCGCGGTCATCAGCATGCGAATCTCGATCCGCTGGGACTGTGGCAACAAGAAAATGTGGCCGATCTGGACCCGTCTTTCCACGATCTGACCGATGCGGATTTCCAGGAAAGCTTTAACGTAGGTTCTTTTGCCGGCGGCAAAGACACCATGAAGCTGAGCGACCTGGTTGTCGCGCTGAAACAAACCTACTGCGGCCCAATTGGCGCCGAGTATATGCACATCACCAGCACCGAAGAAAAACGCTGGCTTCAGCAGCGTATCGAGTCTGGCCGTGCCGCATTCAGTAGCGAAGAGAAGAAACGCTTCCTTAGCGAACTGACTGCAGCAGAAGGTCTGGAACGCTACCTGGGCGCTAAGTTCCCGGGCGCAAAACGCTTCTCGCTGGAAGGCGGTGATGCGTTAATCCCAATGCTCAAAGAGATGATCCGCCACGCCGGTAACAGCGGTACCCGTGAAGTGGTACTGGGCATGGCGCACCGTGGTCGTCTGAACGTTCTGGTTAACGTACTGGGCAAACGCCCGCAGGAACTGTTCGACGAATTTGCGGGCAAACATAAAGAACACCTCGGCACCGGTGACGTGAAGTACCATATGGGCTTCTCGTCTGATATCGAAACCGAAGGCGGCCTGGTACACCTGGCGCTGGCGTTTAACCCGTCGCACCTGGAAATCGTTAGCCCGGTAGTTATCGGTTCCGTACGTGCACGTCTGGATCGTCTGGACGAGCCGAGCAGCAATAAAGTCCTGCCAATCACCATTCACGGTGATGCGGCAGTTACCGGGCAGGGCGTGGTTCAGGAAACCCTGAACATGTCGAAAGCGCGTGGTTACGAAGTGGGCGGTACTGTTCGCATCGTTATCAACAACCAGGTGGGCTTCACTACGTCTAACCCGCTGGATGCGCGTTCTACACCGTACTGTACCGACATCGGTAAGATGGTTCAGGCGCCGATTTTCCACGTGAACGCGGATGACCCGGAAGCGGTCGCTTTCGTGACCCGCCTGGCGCTGGATTTCCGTAATACCTTTAAACGCGATGTCTTCATCGATCTGGTGTGCTACCGCCGTCACGGCCACAACGAAGCCGACGAGCCGAGCGCAACCCAGCCGCTGATGTATCAGAAAATCAAAAAGCATCCGACCCCGCGCAAAATCTACGCTGATAAGCTGGAAGCGGACAAGGTCGCCACGCTGGAAGATGCGACTGAAATGGTCAATCTGTACCGTGACGCGCTGGATGCTGGCGAATGCGTAGTGAAAGAGTGGCGTCCAATGAACATGCACTCCTTCACCTGGTCGCCGTACCTCAACCACGAGTGGGATGAAAACTACCCGAACAAAGTTGAGATGAAGCGTCTGCAGGAGCTGGCAAAACGCATCAGCACTGTACCTGAAGCGGTTGAAATGCAGTCGCGTGTTGCCAAGATTTACGGCGACCGTCAGGCCATGGCCGCAGGCGAGAAGCTGTTTGACTGGGGTGGTGCAGAGAATCTGGCTTACGCCACGCTGGTTGACGAAGGCATTCCGGTTCGTCTGTCTGGTGAAGACTCCGGTCGCGGAACCTTCTTCCACCGTCACGCGGTAATTCATAACCAGGCCAACGGTTCAACCTACACTCCGCTGCAGCATGTGCATAACGGACAAGGCACCTTCCGCGTATGGGACTCCGTACTGTCTGAAGAAGCCGTGCTGGCGTTCGAGTACGGTTATGCCACAGCAGAACCGCGCACGCTAACCATCTGGGAAGCACAGTTCGGCGACTTCGCCAACGGTGCGCAGGTCGTTATCGACCAGTTCATCTCTTCCGGTGAGCAGAAATGGGGCCGTATGTGCGGTCTGGTTATGCTGCTGCCGCACGGCTATGAAGGTCAGGGTCCGGAGCACTCCTCCGCGCGTCTGGAACGTTATCTGCAACTTTGCGCTGAGCAAAACATGCAGGTTTGCGTCCCGTCTACCCCGGCGCAGGTTTACCACATGCTGCGTCGTCAGGCGCTGCGAGGTATGCGTCGTCCGCTGGTGGTGATGTCACCGAAGTCGCTGCTGCGTCATCCGCTGGCGGTGTCTACGCTGGACGAACTGGCAAATGGTACTTTCCTGCCAGCCATTGGCGAAGTAGATGAACTTGATCCTAAAGGCGTGAAGCGTGTCGTGATGTGTTCTGGTAAGGTTTATTACGACCTGCTGGAGCAACGCCGCAAGAACGACCAAAAAGATGTCGCCATTGTGCGCATCGAACAGCTCTATCCGTTCCCGCATAAAGCGGTGCAGGAAGCGCTGAAACCATTTGCTCACGTACATGATTTTGTCTGGTGCCAGGAAGAGCCGCTCAACCAGGGCGCATGGTACTGCAGCCAGCATCATTTCCGTGAAGTAATTCCATTTGGGTCAGCTCTGCGTTATGCAGGTCGCCCGGCCTCTGCCTCTCCGGCAGTAGGGTATATGTCCGTTCACCAGAAGCAGCAACAAGATCTGGTAAATGACGCGCTGAACGTCGATTAAATAAAGGATAAATAATGAGTAGCGTAGATATTCTTGTTCCCGACCTGCCTGAATCCGTAGCGGATGCAACGGTTGCAACCTGGCACAAAAAACCGGGCGATGCAGTACGTCGTGATGAAGTACTGGTAGAAATCGAAACTGACAAAGTGGTACTGGAAGTACCGGCATCAGCGGACGGTATTCTTGATGCGGTTCTGGAAGATGAAGGGACAACCGTCACTTCTCGCCAGATCCTCGGTCGCCTGCGTGAAGGCAATAGCACCGGTAAAGAAACCAGTGCTAAGTCTGAAGAGAAAGATTCTACTCCGGCACAGCGCCAGCAGGCGTCTCTTGCTGAGCAGAACAACGATGCCCTGAGCCCGGCGATCCGTCGCCTGCTGGGTGAGCATAACCTCGAAGCCAGCGCTATCAACGGCACCGGTGTCGGCGGTCGTATCACCCGTGAAGATGTTGAAAAACATCTGGCGAAAGCTCCGGCTGCGAAAGCCGAAGCAAAAGCCCCGGCTGCAGCACCTGCACCGCAGGCTCAACTGGGCGCGCGTGGCGAAAAACGTGTTCCGATGACTCGTCTGCGCAAACGCGTAGCCGAGCGTCTGCTGGAAGCGAAAAATTCTACCGCCATGCTGACCACGTTCAACGAAGTCAACATGAAGCCAATCATGGACCTGCGTAAGCAATACGGTGATGCGTTCGAGAAACGCCACGGTATCCGTCTGGGCTTTATGTCTTTCTACGTGAAAGCGGTTGTTGAAGCGCTGAAACGCTATCCGGAAGTGAACGCGTCCATCGACGGCGATGACGTGGTTTACCACAACTACTTTGATGTCAGCATGGCGGTCTCCACGCCGCGTGGCCTGGTCACGCCGGTCCTGCGTGATGTGGATCTGCTGGGTATGGCTGACATTGAGAAGAATATTAAAGAACTGGCAGTTAAAGGTCGCGACGGCAAGTTGACGGTCGAAGATCTGACGGGTGGTAACTTCACCATCACTAACGGTGGTGTGTTCGGTTCCCTGATGTCTACGCCGATCATCAACCCACCGCAGAGCGCCATCCTGGGTATGCATGCCATCAAAGATCGTCCGATGGCGGTAGACGGCAAGGTTGAAATCCTGCCGATGATGTATCTGGCGCTGTCTTATGACCACCGTCTGATCGATGGTCGTGAGTCAGTAGGCTTCCTGGTAACCATTAAAGAGTTGCTGGAAGATCCAACGCGTCTGCTGCTGGACGTGTAGTTAATAAGAGTATCACCTGCCCCGTAGGTCTGGACGCTTATCAGACCTACGGGTAAAAGATAACGATTACCTGAAGGATGGACAGAACACATGAACTTACATGAATATCAGGCAAAACAACTTTTTGCCCGCTATGGCTTACCGGCACCGGTGGGTTATGCCTGTACTACTCCGCGTGAAGCCGAAGAAGCTGCATCTAAAATCGGTGCTGGCCCGTGGGTAGTGAAATGTCAGGTTCACGCTGGTGGCCGTGGTAAAGCGGGCGGTGTGAAGGTGGTAAACAGCAAAGAAGACATTCGCGCTTTTGCTGAACACTGGCTGGGTAAACGTCTGGTCACTTACCAGACAGACGCTCATGGCCAACCGGTAAATCAGATTCTGGTTGAAGCCGCGACCGACATTGGTAAAGAACTTTACCTCGGCGCAGTTGTTGACCGTAGCTCCCGTCGCGTGGTCTTCATGGCCTCTACCGAAGGCGGCGTGGAAATCGAAAAAGTGGCGGAAGAAACCCCGCATCTGATCCACAAAGTGGCGCTCGATCCGCTTGCAGGCCCGATGCCCTACCAGGGGCGTGAGCTGGCGTTCAAACTGGGTCTGGAAGGTAAACAGGTTCAGCAGTTCACCAAGATCTTCATGGGTCTGGCGACTATCTTCCTGGAGCGCGATCTGGCGCTGATCGAAATCAACCCGCTGGTGGTGACCAAGCAGGGTGACCTGATCTGCCTCGACGGCAAACTGGGCGCTGACGGCAACGCACTGTTCCGCCAGGCTGACCTGCGCGAAATGCGCGACCAGTCTCAGGAAGATCCGCGTGAAGCGCAGGCTGCACAGTGGGAACTGAACTACGTTGCGCTGGACGGCAACATCGGTTGTATGGTTAACGGTGCGGGCCTGGCAATGGGCACCATGGACATCGTTAAGCTGCACGGCGGCGAACCGGCTAACTTCCTCGACGTTGGCGGCGGTGCGACCAAAGAGCGTGTAACCGAAGCGTTCAAAATTATCCTCTCTGATGACAATGTTAAAGCCGTACTGGTTAACATCTTCGGCGGTATCGTACGTTGCGACCTGATCGCTGACGGTATCATCGGCGCGGTAGCAGAAGTAGGCGTAAACGTTCCGGTCGTGGTACGTCTGGAAGGTAACAACGCTGAACTCGGCGCGAAAAAACTGGCTGATAGCGGCCTGAATATTATTGCAGCGAAAAGTCTGACGGATGCAGCTCAGCAGGTTGTTGCCGCAGTGGAGGGGAAATAATGTCAGTTTTAATTAATAAAGATACCAAGGTTATCTGCCAGGGCTTCACCGGTAGCCAGGGGACATTCCACTCTGAACAAGCGATCGCTTACGGTACGCAAATGGTCGGTGGCGTTACGCCGGGCAAAGGCGGCACCACGCATCTGGGTCTGCCAGTGTTCAACACCGTACGTGAAGCAGTAGAAGCGACCGGCGCAACCGCCACCGTTATCTACGTTCCGGCGCCATTCTGCAAAGACTCCATCCTGGAAGCAATTGATGCAGGCATCAAGCTTATCATCACCATCACCGAAGGTATCCCAACGCTGGATATGCTGACCGTGAAAGTGAAGCTGGATGAAGCTGGCGTACGCATGATCGGCCCGAACTGCCCAGGCGTTATCACTCCGGGTGAATGTAAAATCGGTATCATGCCGGGCCACATTCACAAGCCGGGTAAAGTGGGTATCGTTTCCCGTTCAGGTACCCTGACCTATGAAGCGGTTAAGCAGACCACCGACTATGGTTTCGGCCAGTCTACCTGTGTAGGCATCGGTGGTGACCCGATCCCAGGCTCTAACTTCATCGACATCCTGAAGCTGTTCCAGGAAGATCCGCAGACTGAAGCGATCGTCATGATCGGTGAGATCGGCGGTAGCGCGGAAGAAGAAGCGGCTGCTTACATCAAAGATCATGTAACCAAGCCGGTTGTAGGTTACATCGCGGGTGTGACTGCGCCGAAAGGTAAGCGTATGGGTCACGCGGGTGCGATCATCGCGGGTGGTAAAGGTACAGCGGATGAGAAATTCGCTGCGCTGGAAGCTGCAGGCGTGAAAACTGTTCGTAGCCTGGCCGATATCGGCGAAGCGCTGAAAACCGTTATTAAGTAAGAAATAAAAAAACAGCCCTGACTCTCTGCATAGTCAAGGGCTGGTCCCGTTTCGACATGGTTGGCCATCTGATGATGGCCTTTTTTATGTCTGCAATTCATCTTTTGTCTGTGCGTTATTTTTATAACCTGCTTAAAGCTATACGATTTTTCTTCTGTAGGTAATAACCATCATGGCATTCAATATTTATCTTGCAATTTGATCATAATCATCTGCATAAATGAGATTATTTTTTGCGGTGAGCATCATTCTTTCTCCTGATGAAATTCTGCATATTACCGGCTTTAATTTCATTAATGCCGGAGGATACCGTGTCGTTGAAAATCCAGGATGATTACCTACAACGTTTTTTCTCGATAGCAAAAGTATTCTCCAGTGCGACTGGATTAGCCACTGTTGTGGTTGATGTTAGCGGAAAAACTCTCTCGGATTGCCATAACTTTAATTCGTTCTGCACATTAATGCGGGCGGATGAACGCTATTGTGTGAGTTGCCAAAAGTGCGACAAGTATTGTGCTTTTGAAGGATTAAAACACCTTAAACCCAGAATACTCAGCTGTCACGCAGGGCTAAGTCTGTTTTCTATGCCATTAATTCGCGAGGGGCATCTGTACGGTTTTATGCTCTGTGGGCAGGTGCGGGCAAAATATCAGGAATATAAAACTATCGTTATTGATAATGAATGCTCATGGATGGATGAACCAAAAATAAAAGCTGAATGGAGTCAGGTAGCGGTAGTAGATAATAATGCGCTGGTGGCATCAGCTAATTTATTAAGTTTTATTGTTGATAATTTCGAGACAGAACAGCAGCAATCGGATGAGTTTGTTATTCCGCCGACCAGTTACACGCGTCATTATTTTACAGAACCTTCCCGACACGAAAAAAAGCTTCTGGCAGCGTTGCGTTATATTGATGAGAATTTATATAGTGAATTATCTCTGGAATCCGTAGCGGCTCATGTCTGCTTAAGCGCAAACTATTTCAGCCGTTTTTTTAAGAAACGGCAGGGCGTTAACTTTAAAACCTGGGTGAATCAGAAAAAAATGCAAAAAGCGGGGGAGTTATTGCACGATCCCATTCATTCAATAGACAGCATTGCCCGGAAACTCCAATACGCACAAACCAGTTACTTTTGCCGCGTTTTCCGGGCGGCGCATCAAACGTCGCCCCAGTCTTTTCGTCATGCCAGACTGTCGCAGTAAAGGTTTTCTGGCAGCGTGATGGCTTCAGGGATAAAAGAGAGCCGATCGCTCAGGGTTACCACATCACCAATCACTATCAGCGCAGGGGGGAGGATGTTAGCTTCCTGCGCCTTGCTCAGTAGTGAACCGAGCGTACAGGTCAGTCGGCGTTGGTTATCCCGGGTGGCGGACATAATTAGCGCTGCAGGTGTATCTGCCGATTTTCCACCCATCAATAATTCCTCACAGATAAACGCCAGATTGGCGATACCCATGACGATAACCAGCGTACCATTCAGTTTGGCCAGCTGACGCCAGTCCTGCTGTTGGTTGCCCTCCCGCGTATGACCGGTTACCACGTGAAATCCCGAGGCGAAATCGCGGTGTGTTACCGGAATCCCGGCATAGGTCAGGCCACCAATAGTTGAGCTGATACCCGGCACCACTTCAAACGGGATTCCCGTCTCGACGAGATCCTCAACTTCTTCAGCCCCACGTCCAAAAACATACGGATCGCCGCCTTTCAGACGCACAATATTATTGTGCGTTTGGGCATACTGGACAAGCAGTGCATTGATTTCATCCTGCGGTACACAATGGAAGCCTGGGTTTTTGCCGACATTGATAAGCAGACAATCAGGTAATGCCCATTCCAAAATTTTAGGATTGACCAGCCGATCGTAAATAATGACATCAGCCTGTTTAATGCACATCATTGCTTTGAGGGTAAGTAATGAAATATCACCGGGACCTGCCCCAACGAGCCAGACCTTTCCGAAAGTTTTCACATTGTGTCCTTTATCACATCATTCAAAAAAAGGCAGAAACTACATCAAGGAATGATAAAAAGCAGTCGTTTGCCCGTAAGTTATAACGTGAAATTATCCAAAATTATCGCACTGATAATATTGATTAATCTCGCAAAGTTTTTTCTGCAATAAACAAGATAACTTGAAAAATTATTAAGAACTTATTGGCACTATTTGCTTGGGTTTAACCTTATTTAAATTGTGTTTATTGTTGCCCTTGAGTATTATCGGTTAATATTTATCCGCCATCAGTGTGAGCAAATCATGGATTGGATCAATGACATTAATGGATGAAATAAAATATAACTCTCGGTGCTTATCTGGGTATCTTGAATTATTTTTTATAAATTAAACTATTTTTGCACGCTGCATATGGAAGAGGTTATGAGAGGAAAAATACCTAAGACGGAGTTGCTGGTAACTTTTGAAGTTGTTGCGCGTCACGAAAGTTATACCCGGGCAGCTGAAGAGCTGGCTTTAACACAAAGTGCTGTTTTCCGCCAGGTAAATGCACTGGAGGATTTTCTCAATACCGCGCTATTTAATCATGCCAAAAAACGCATTTTTTTAAATGCGGCTGGCAAACACTATTTAAGTATCGTTAAAGAAACGTTAAATAAACTTGAACGAGATACGACGACGATAATGACCTGGCAGCCAACGGTACAGGTTATTGAGCTGGCGGTGAATCCGACGTTCAGCACGCACTGGCTGATCCCAAACCTGCGTGAATTTAACAAACTTAATCCTGATATTATCGTGAACATTCATTCCCTGGCGAATATTGGTGATTTTCTCAATCGAGAGTATGACGCGGCAATTATGCGTGAAGACTTTTATTCGCCATGGTCAGGGGTTGAGTACCTGTTTGAAGAGGAAATTCTGCCGGTATGCAGCCGCTGTTTGCTGGCCGAACCGGAACGAAAACTGGCGGTGAACGAATTACTAAACGAATTTCCGCTCTTGCACCAAAGTACGCGCATCAAAGGGTGGCAGGAGTGGTTTGCGCTGTCAGATGTCAGCAGTCCGCTGGTGAATAAAGGTCCGAGATTTGATTTGTTATCGATGCTGATCGCGGCGGTCCGTTCTAATCTGGGCGTTGCGCTGCTCCCGCGTTTTGCCATTCAGCACGATCTGGACAGTGGTGATATGGTCATTCCTTGCGATGTTCCAATGCGTACCGGGAATCGATTTATTATGACGTGGCGTGAAGAGAAATCGGAATCCGAGCATTTACAGATTTTCCGTAACTGGTTGCTCAGTAAGTCCGTGGTATCGGCTGCCTGAGGGTGGCTTGCGCCTTATCAGGCCTACAACGATGGGTAGGCCGGATAAGACGCGTTAGCATCGTTATCCGGCAAAAGAACGGCTACCAATCGATCCCAACCTGTGCCTGAATACCGCGGTCAAACGCGTGTTTGACCGGGCGGATTTCACTGACCGTATCGGCCAGTTCCAGTAACAGCGTATGGCATCCGCGCCCTGTGACGATAACGCTCTGACCGGCAGGGCGATTTTCGATGGCGCTGATAACCTCTTGCGTATCCAGATAGTGGTAAGCCAGCATGTAGGTGAGTTCATCCAGCACCACTAGATCGTAATGCGCATCAGCCAGCATGCGCTTACTCTCCTGCCACACAACCGTTGCCGCCTCGATATCTGCTTGCCGATTTTGGGTTTCCCAGGTAAATCCGGTGCCCATAATATGGAACTCGACGCCGAGCGGTTGCAGTGTGTTGTACTCGCCATTATCCCACTGACCTTTAATAAACTGCGCGATGCCAACGGTTTTTCCGTGACCCACTGCGCGCGTTGCCGTGCCAAAGGCTGCGGTGGATTTTCCTTTTCCGTTGCCGGTGAAGACAATCAGGATCCCTTTCTTCTCCGTTGCAGCCGCTACGCGGGTATCAACCTGCTCTTTCAGCTTCTGCTGACGCTGACGGTGTCTGTCGTTATTGGCGCGCGCTTCCATGGAAACTCCTTAATGCCCTGCCGGACAAGTTGCGCAGCGATGCTGCTGCTCGAACTGGCTAAAGAAGTTATTGCCTTTGTCATCCACTAATACGAAGGCCGGCATATTTTTAACTTCCATCATCCATACGGCTTCCATTCCCAGTTCGGGATATTCAAGGCACTGCAGGCTTTTCACGTACTGCTGCGCCAGCAGGGCTGCGGCACCGCCAATGCTGCCGAGGCTAAATCCACCGTGTTTGTGACAGGCATCAGTGACCTGCTGGCTGCGGTTACCCTTGGTGAGCATAATGAGGCTGCCGCCTTGTGCCTGGAAAGCATCGACATACCCATCCATGCGCCCGCCGGTGGTGGGCCCCATCGAGCCACAGGCCTGATTTTCCGGGGTTTTGGCGGGACCAGCGTAGTAAACGATATGCTTTTTCATGTATTCCGGCATAGGTTCGCCGTTATCCAGTCGCGCTTTGATGTTCGCGTGGGCGATATCGCGAGCAACAACAATCGGGCCGCTTAACGACAGGCGTGTACCAATGGGCAGAGCGGAAAGGTCATGCAGGATGTCACGCAGCGGACGGTTCAGATCCAGTTGTACGGTCTGAGCGCCGTTTTCTACCCGGTGAGAATCGGGGATAAATTTGCCCGGATTATGCTCGAGTTTTTCCAGCCAGATACCGTGTTTATTAATTTTGGCCTTAATGTTGCGGTCGGCAGAGCAGGAGAGGGCCATCGCGATTGGGCAGGAGCCGCCGTGGCGCGGTAAGCGAATTACGCGGATATCGTGGGCAAAGTATTTGCCGCCAAACTGCGCCCCGATGCCAAACTCGCGGCTGGCATTGAGCAACTCGGCTTCCAGCGCCGTATCACGGAACGCCTGGCCCAGCTCGTTCCCGCTGGTGGGCAGATTATCGTAATATTTGGTTGAAGCCAGTTTGGCGACTTTCAGCGCCTGGTCGGCGGATAAGCCCCCAACCACAAAAGCGATGTGATACGGCGGACAAGCGGCTGTACCCAGTGATTTCATTTTTTCGATCAGGAACGCAGTGAGTTTTTCCGGCTGTAGAATGGATTTGGTTTCCTGGTACAGTGCCGCTTTGTTAGCTGAGCCGCCACCTTTATTGACGAACAGGAAACGGTATTCGTTACCTGGGGTGGCGCTAATATCGATTTGTGCGGGCAGGTTGGTCTGGGTATTGACCTCGGTATACATATCCAGCGGGGCATTTTGCGAGTAACGCAGGTTGTTTTCGGTAAAGGTGGAATACACGCCTTTGCTTAATGCTTCTGCGTCATCGCCGCCGGTCCAGACATGTTGTCCTTTGCTGGCCACAATGGTTGCCGTCCCGGTATCCTGGCAGTTGGGCAGTACGCCTTTAGCTGAAACCTCTGCATTGCGCAGCAGCTGCAATGCGACGTACTTATCGTTACTGCTGGCCTGTGGGTCGTGCAAAATGCTGGCAATCTGTTTTAAATGTCCGGCGCGCAGGAAAAATGAAGCCTCATAAAACGCCTGCTGTGCTAACAAGGTTAACGCTTCCGGTGCAACCTTGATCACTTCCTCTCCGTCTAACTCCGTTACCGTAACGTGCTGGTTACTCAGTAATTCATACTCGGTACTATCTTTACTCTGAACAAAGAGTTCCTGCCAGACAAATGGTTTAGACATAGTACTTCTCACCTTTTCATTTTGCCGGATGACGGCGTAAATAAATGCGCTAATCGTAGGCCGGATAAGCGAAGCGCCATCCGGCGTAAAGTTATTTGGCTAAAAAGACATTGGCTTTTGTCGCTTCGGCGACATATTCGATAGTTTGCTGGGCTCGAACGCTGTTACCGGCTGCATCTAGCGGCGGAGAATAGACCGCAATTGCATATTCGCCTGGGACAACGGCAACCATGCCGCCGCCGACGCCGCTTTTTGCCGGGATGCCAACGGTGTACAGCCATTTACCGCTACCGTCGTAAAGCCCGGCGATTGCCATTTCTGCCAGCACCTGCGGAACATATTTCTCGTTCAGCAACTGTTTACCGTTGAACGGAGATTTGCCTTTGTTCGCGAGTACGGCACCCATTTTGGCCAGTTGCTCAACGGTGATATCCACCGAGCACTGGCGGGTATAAATTTCGACGGCTTCGTCAGTGTTGCCATAGAAGCTGTTATAGGATTCCATCAGCTTGGCCAGCGCCTGATTGTGCTGGTTGGTTTCCATTTCAGATTTGAAAACCGGTTCGTTCACGGTGAGAGTGGCATCGGCCCAGACGTTCAGGTTGTCGAGAATTTTGTTCCAACGATCGGTTTTGTCTTTGGCTTCGATCAGGCTAACGGTGCTCATGGCCCCGGCGTTTACCAGCGGGTTTTCAGGCGCACCTTTGGTCAGTTCAACGGCTAAACCTGAGTTGAATGGCATACCGGTGGCATTGGCGCCAAGTTTATCCAGCACTACCTGAGGACCGTGCTGCTCCATGGCGAGCGCCATGGTGAACACTTTACTCAGGGATTCCATTGGGAAAGGTTTGTTAACATCGCCAACCTGGTAGATCTTGCCGTCCACCGTCGCAATGGTGATGGCAAAATTTTTCGGGCTATAGGTCGCCAGAGCAGGGATGTAGTCGGCGACTTTTCCATCGTTGTTACTTTTGTACTTCTGATGAGCCTGTTCTATCAGCTTGGCGTAGTCGGGCGTGGTTTGCGCGAATGTGGTTGCGCTAAACAAGACGCTGAAAGAAAAGAGACTCACGCCGAGAATTGTTTTATTCATTATGCATTCCTGTTGGTGTTGTTGGGAAAACTATCCTGTAGGCCGGATAAGGCGTTCACGCCGCCATCCGGCGTTAACACGGTATAATTGCCGGATGGCAACGCTGACGCGTTTTATCCGGCCTACGATTAGTCGTTCTTCTACTGTCAGGACAAAGCGACTTCCGTTTCGGTAACCGGACGTTCTTGTTCCGGGGTCTTCACCGGCGCAGTTCCACGGCAACCCTGGCCGTAGTGTTCGCCTTCCCAACGGCCCACGATGGCAGCACCCATTGCGTTACTCATAACGTTGGTGGCGGAACGACCCATATCGAGGAACGGATCGACGCCCATCAGCAGAATCAGGCCAGCTTCTGGAATGTTGAACTGGTTCAGGGTTGCAGCGATAACCACCATTGATGCGCGCGGTACGCCTGCCATTCCTTTTGAGGTCAGCATCAGGATCAACAGCATGGTGATTTGCTCGCCCATGCTCAGTTCGATGTTGCACGCCTGGGCAATAAAGACGGTGGCAAATGAGCAATAAGCCATGGAACCGACCAGGTTAAAGGAATAACCGATAGGCAGAACGAAGCTGGCGATTTTTGAAGAAACACCGAATTTTTCCAGCTTGTCCAGCGTACCCGGGAAGGCGGCTTCAGAGCTTGAAGTGGTAAAGGCCAGCAGAGCGGGTTCGAGGATTGATTTAGTTAACCGTGCGATGCAAGGCCCGACGATCATAGTAGACAGGCCAATCAGGATTGCCCACAGCATACCCAATGTCAGGTAGAACTCACCCATGAAGATCCCGGCGCTAACCATCACACCCAAACCACGTTCGGCAATCAGACCTGAAATAGCGGCAAAAACGGTCAGTGGTGCAAACAGCATGACGTAACCCGTCAGCTTCAGCATGACGTGCACCAGTGAATCCAGCACTTTCACGATAGGATCGGCTTTTTCACCAATCGCAGCGAGGCTGCAACCGAGGAAGATTGAGAACACGACGATCTGCAGAATTTCGTTACGCGCCATCGCATCGACAATACTGGTCGGTACCGCGTGTGAGATGAATACTTTCAGCGTGAATGGCTCTGACTTAACGGCGGCAACGGCTCCGACGTCATGTGGCACAAAGTTGATACCTGCGCCTGGCTGGAAGATATTAACGATAACCAGACCCAGTGCAATTGACACCAGAGAGGCGCAAATAAACAGGAAGAAGGTTTTTGAAAATATACGTCCCAGCGTTTTGGCATCGCCCATTTTGGCAATACCCACAACCAGAGTTGAAATAACCAATGGAGCGATAATCATTTTCACCATACGTAAGAATATAGTGGTAAAAATGGAAATATCTGCTGCATAAGATTTTGCTGTTTCAGCCGCGGCCATATTATTTATGGCCACCCCGGCAATCATGCCGAGTATCAGGCCTAATATGATCATCTTCGTTAAACTAATTTTCTTCATGTGTACTCCATCGGATAAAGGCTGGTAATTGGAATTGTGTAGGGTGGCGTGCGCCTGAACCTGGACAGCAGCTCAGACGCACGCCTGTTGTGACCAACCGCATGAATAATTCGAAGCACTGTGATACAGCTGAATTCTGTGCTCCAATGGTTGTTATTGTGTTTTTTGTTACAAGTCAAACTCAATACTTAATAATGGAGCGTGTTGCTGCGCACCATAAACATCATTGTCACCGACATTGCCGGAAATAATATCCCGTGGCATGACGATTTTTACGGCATTCGCTGGATCGAACCAGACGATATTGTGAATAAACTCAGGCTCAACATTATATAAACCGGCAATAAGCTGCGGCGTTAATTGCTCGCAGGCTTTTACCCGCTGATAGTCTTCCCTTGTTTTAAATAAAATATCTAAAACTAGTTCGTACGGTCCGGCGTTTTTGGAACGAATTACTTGCGCCAGTGAACAAATTGAGTGTTTCATGCCTGAACTCCTTCTGGCGTCACCTGTTCAATGTGGAAATCAAAACGCAGCGCATCGCTCGCTTCAATCAGGTGATAGATCGAGAACTCATACACCGGTCCACTCTGAATATCAGATGGCGAGAACGGGAAGGCGAGGTTGCCCGCAGTCGCAATGCGATTTTCATAGCCGTAGTGCAGCAGGGTAGAGCGCACCAGAGAGCAAACGCTGTTGGCGATATCCTGCGTTGGCGCGACGACATCCAGTAAAATTCCCAGTTCATGGCCCGCAGTTTTCATCGGCTCATGGTTGCCCATCACACCGTTCTTACCGTACAGGTGGAACGTCATGCGGATACTGTCGTCATTCAGCGAGAGGTTACGTGCCACGCTTGCCTGTACCTCTTCAAGAATCGTGTCAATCCCGGCAATCATAATCGGGTCACGTGTTCCGGCGATGGTCAGGCAACGGAAGCCAACCTGGCGTGCACCTTCCAGTTTCAACGCATACGGTGTTTCTTCATGGCGTGAACCGCTGACATACACTTCGCCCTCGTTAACCTGGGTGAAAGTGCATGCCTTCAGGTTCAGCACACCGCCTGGCCCTGGCAGGAAGTACGGATCTGACTTTTCGTACAGGGTGTGTGCTGCTGCGGAAGTCTCGGTGAACTTACGCTTGGGATTGAACGCCTTCAGCGTAAAGCCGTTATCGTCAATGATTCCCATCGCACAATCTGAGCCGGAACCAGGGGTGGCGGCAATGGCTGCACACTCAAGGATCTTACCGCAATGAAGCGCCAGACCTTCATCAAAGCCCTGCATAATCGGCAGCGCGGCGAAGCAGGCCGGATCGTAGGCACGTCCGCCCAGGACCACCTGCGCACCGGCTTTCAGCGCACGCTGGAAAGGCTCGATGCCCATTTGTGCGACAATGTAGGTACTCTCTTCAATGGCCTCGTGAGTCAGTTCCGGCACAAAATCGAGCGCGGTGATTTTGCCGTTATCCAGCGCCTGATGAACGATTTCTTTGTCGACATCAGACGGAATTAGCGCCATTGAGAAAGACAGTTTTTCTTCCTGCGCGATCTCATGGATTATCTGGCGACACCACTCCAGATGCGGAGCTGCGCCAGAACCACCAGCTGTGCCGATTACTACCGGGATGTTGTTCTTAACGCCTGCCACAATCATATAGCGCAGATCGCGTTTCACACCGGCCCTGTCAGTAAAGGGTTTACCTGCCCCCAGGTAGTGGGGGCCAGGATCGGAGGAACCTGCGTCAACAGCAATAAGATCCGGTGACTCTTCCATGGCTTTACGAAAACTTTCTTCCGGGAAGCCATAACCCAGGATAGCCGTAGGCGATAAGATCTTAAATGTGCGTGCCATCTCTTAATCCTTAGTTTGCAACAACGCGATGGTGCGGTTCATTTCGTTAAACACGATGTTGAGACCTTCATCGAAACCCATACCCGGTTTAACCAGCATGCGCATTGGACGCGCGGCAAGTGCCACGTGTACGCAGGTGCGGGCACTGATCTCGGTTTCGTTACAGGTACCGCCCTGATAGGCTTCCATCGCGTGTTTGTTGCAATACAGCACCGCATCAACGATGTTGTGAATACCGCCCAGATCCGGAGTCTTGATCTGTACCATGTGGCAGCTGCCTGCATCGGTAAAGTCCACGATATCCTGATAGGTGTTACACCATTCATCCGCAACGATTTTCACGCCGGAACCCAGACGAGTCAGCTCTTTGGTGATGGCGGTCAACATGCGGATCTGATCCGGCTTGTTACCGGCATCAACCGGACCTTCGATATACAGCGGCAGACCCTGGGCTTCGGCTTCCAGGCTGGCGATGTATTCGGCGCAACGCACTGGATCCATATCGAAGATAAGACCGATCGTGCCGTACACATCAATGTGCAGCGTCGGGTGATAACGTTCGCTGGTGCGCAGGCTTAAGATGCGGTCGGATAACCAACGTACATACTCACGCAGTTTTTCGCCTTTAAAGCCCAGCTTCTCTTCCACGTTGTTGATCAGCGCATGCGGCAGGACGTCCACACCTTTGAGGATCATCTTATCAACGGCGATATAACGGTCGTCACCGCTCTGACCAAATAATGGAATGGCTTCCGGGACGCACGGCAGTTGCCATTCATCGCAAACCACTTCAGTTTTCAGACGACCGGTAGCCAGCGCCGCAGCGTCGAGCAGCGCCTGAGACAAACCATAGCGGACGGCGGTATGCAGCAGATGACCGTCAATACGCAGTTGGTCAAAGAAACGCGCGTTCGGCAGGAACGAATCAACGTCACGACCTTCCAGTAACGGCTTGATGTGGTCGTTGAGGAACGGAATGAAGTTTTCAGCCAGGAACAGTGGGTCACGACCGCCTGCACCTGAATATTGCACCGCTGCGCAATCGCCCACAGCTACCGCGCCGTTTTCCAGAATCAGCTGTACGGAAACACATTCACCCGCCTGACGAACAGACGTAAATCCAGGCGTTACCGGATCGCCGGTATAGATAAACCCGTCATGACCGGCGCCGTTTTTGATGGCCTGCTGATCGTCAAAATAAAATGAGGAGTAGCCAGCTGTGAAAAGGGCCTGTTTAATTTTCATTATGGTCTTCCTATTAATTTACTGTGGGATACGGCGTTGATGTCATCAATGACCATCTGGAAAGAAGGCTTGCGACCTTCGAAATGTGCGCGCTCTGCAACGTAGTCGTGGTGCAGGGCGAGAATATCTTTCGGCAGCGGCACTGCACCGGCTTCAAGAATACGGATTGCGCCTGTGTTATCGCGAACAGGCAGGATCTTACCGGCGTTACAGGCGGCAGGAGCGAAAGGCACATCCAGCACGCCAGCTTCAAAGGCCAGCACCGTACCGCGCGCAATGTCGCCATTGCCCAGTTCGAAGACTTTCTTCAATACCGCGCGGACTTCGCTCTTAATCAGGTCAACTTCCTGCTCCACGGCAGCGCACTGCGGGAATTTCTGATCGCTGACCATGTTGAGCATCTGGCGTGACGCTTTCAGACCCTGGGCGTTAGCTGCCGCGGTTGGGATACCGAATGCTTCGTGCGGACTTTTGGTAATGACTTTTGTGGCACCAGACATACCGGCAACCGCTGCACCCCAGGCGATAACGGAGAAGGCTTTTGCTTCATCTTCCGGGAATCCGCCCATCCACTGGTGGAAAACGGTGCTCAGCTCGTAATCGTCGAAGCCATGGTTATGGAAGTATTCGTGGGACAGTTCACGCAGTGCCTGAATAGCAGCGATATCCTGTGTCAGGCTACCGACCTGGCCGTAACCGACGGTAATAGACTTCACGCCCTGCTCCAGCGCCAGCAGACCTTCGATAATCGCGACTGAGTGGGACATGAACGGCGGGATCAGCGTGCCGGTCAGCGGACCAAACGGCTCACGGTTGATGCGAATGCCGTTCTCTTCGTACAGACCCATCAGACGGTCGCAGTACTGCCAGTCGCGGATAGATTTTTCCAGGGTGACGCGTTTGGCGTAAGGGATGTTGTAGGAGATACCGCCGCCTTCGTAGCTGGTAAAGCCACTGGCCATGGCGATTTCTGCCAGCAGACGCGCATCCGGTGTACCGTGGCGAACCTGGATCGGTTTATCCAGCGATTCAGTCATACGACGGCAGGCAGCAACCCCGTGATTGACGACCGGTAAACCATTCAGCTTGGAAGTACCTGCTTCGATGGATTTTTGGATCCCGACAGCGGCTTCTTCATAGCGGTTCAGACGGGTATAGGCATCGATAGTACTTGGCAGGAGGTCGCACTCTTCCTGCAATGTTTTGAGCAGCGCAATATGCTCATCCATTAATGCCACACCTGCGCGCGGCTGGCTCAGAGTTTTACCCTCCTGATCGGCCTTCAGCAGGGCGAGGGAGAAACGCTTTTTCTCTGGAATTGATTGCTGGTACTTCACGCCATCTTCGAAGTTCTCAACGTCTTTACCGGTTTCCCAGGTTTGTAACACCTGATGCCTTTCGGTCATGAATTCGTCATGGGTCAATTTTTTATTTCGAAGTTCCATTCGTAGCTGCCTTAAGTTTTATAGGGTTAAACACTGAATGCTGGTGCGAGCAGCGGCTTGCGGGTACAGCCTGGCGACGTTTGCCAGTAGCGGGAGCAGGCCATTTGAATCGCGGTAATACTCAAACTGATTCGGTAACAGAATTCTTTTGCCCTGGTCGTCCAGCTCCCTGTATTTGAGCCAGTTATGGATATCGAACTGGCTGGCGCGAGAGAGCCATCCCCCTGAACCGACGACTTTGCGTACGGTGGTGAGATCGCGACCCATCTGTAAATCCACATTACCCACGCAGGTGCAAACCTGCTTTTTAGTGCCCGCGTGGCGCTCAGCGGCATAGCCCACGCATAAACCTGCCAGCAGGGTGTCGAAATATTTCTCTTCCTCGCTGAGTGGCAGGTAATCCGGTTGCCCAACCAAGTGGCGTAGATAGCGGTAAAACGCTTCCTCGCGCTGTGGCTGCTGGGCGAAGATGACTTTCACCATATCCTGCGTGCTTTCTCCCACCACAACGGCGGAAACGCGCATGCCAAGGTCGCCTTCAACGGTACGTTTGACGAACGGTTCAGGAACACCATGCAGGACGGTATCGGGGGAGAGGGTATTCGCGCTGGCCGAATAGACATCCGTGGTGGCTCCGCCCATATCAATCAGCATGAATTCCTTCCATGCGCTGTCGTAATCGCTAATGGCTTTGACTAACTCATATACCGTCCATGGCGTCGGCATAGGCTCTTCGCCTGTTTCGCCGACGATAACGTCCAGACCTTTGCCTTTGACGATGCGTGACAAGAACACATCGCAAATCGCCTGGCGCGCGGCAAACGGATTCGGGTGATCGAGGTCCGGCAGAATGTTGTCTACCGTGGTCAGATCCTTATGTCCCAGAATCGTTTGTATTTCGTCCTGAATGTCCCGGTTTCCGGCGTAGATAATGGCGCAATCAAGCTTTGAGCCTGCCAGCGCGTGTGCATTCGCCAGGCCGTAACTTTCTTCGCCACCGTCTGTCCCGCCGGTAAACAACAGAATGTCTGGTGGTGATGATTCCAGCTCCTGGATGTCATGACGGTTCAGCTTGTACGAATAATATTGCGCGATTTTCGCTCCTGCCGAATGGGCGGTAACTTTTGCCGACTCCAGCGTAATGGAAGGCACCAGCCCCATTGCTGCAACGGCGAGCCCACCTTTCGCTGAGGAGGAGTATTTCAACTGCACTTCACCACTTTTCAGTAACGGGCGAGCATCGGCAACATTCAGCACCTGATTCAGGCTGGCAAAAAAACCGTCTGCCAGATGATGTGTGGTGGTTGGGGTCAGGACATGGTTTACCAGGGTTAATTCCTCGCCTTCATGTGCGAAGAGGGCTGCCTTGGTCCATGTCGAGCCGATATCGACAGAAACTGTTTGCATCAGATGGCCTCTTCCAGGCAACGCTGTTCGAGGCCATTGTGTTGGTGAATATCATTAGTGATAAGCGCGCAAACATCTTCCAGATCGTGGCTGGGGGCGAAGACCCGGTTAAAGCCCATCTCTTTAAACTTCACTTCCACGTCGGCGAAGTCATGTTTACCGACGACCAGGTTGCCGCCGACGTACAGCAGAATGTCGCCAAGGCCGCGTTCGATGCAGCGCTCACGTAACCCGAGGCAGTCAATGTCGCCATGACCGTAGATAGAGGACACCACGATGGCATCGGCGCCTGTTTCAATCGCAGCATCAATATATTCATCCTGGCTCACCATCACCCCGAGGTTGATTACGTGAAAATCATGAGCAGTAAAAACGCGATCCAGAACTTTATTACCTACTGCATGGCAGTCAGCACCGATGACGCCAATAACAAGTGTAGATTTCTTCATGGGTAATCCTCTGTAGGGCTGATGGTCAATAAGTGAAATTATTTTCTAATATTTAGAACATGGATTGTGACAACCTCTTAATAGGGTTGGAGTTTCTGTGGAAGCGAAAAAGGAAGCAATTGATCTATTTTCAAAATATCCTGAGAAAAATGATTGTTATATTTAGTTGGTGTAAAATTCTTTTGTAATCAATGTGATGCGATGTATTTTTTTAACTGCTTTTAATTTATTAGAGAATTGGGTAATAAATGACTTGCCATGTTTGTGATCGAAATCTTATTTTGTTATGCGAGCCATTTATGACGTGTTTTAAATAATTTCAAAAATCCCAATTACTAATTAACTTGTGAACGACATAACGGTTTTTTATTTTTTAATCTTATATGTCATAATTCATTTTTGTTAAATTTAGGATAAAAATGATAAGGAAATGTTTGTGGCATATTTAATCTTTGCCACATAAGAGAAGAGGGGGTGTTAATGATAACTTTCAGTGATGATTTAAGCGAAACGTCAGCATTCTCTCGCAGAACGACAAACGCAATGCATCGGTCATTGTGGAACGTTTTCGCTTCCAGTTGAGATAGTTACATCTCGGTGTTAATTATAAGTAAAATTTAAATGAATAATTTGTATGAAATAACAAATCCATGACTTGCTAAACAAAAAACTGTGAGCTACCCAGCATTAGTGATTCTTTATCTGCTATCAATTTAGTCAGCCGGGCTGGTTAAAAGATCGTGTACATTTAAATAAATATCCTATCATTTGTAGTAACGGCAATTACTCATTGAAAAACATGTTGTTAACATCGCGTTTACTAGTAGCGTGAGTGCTAAACACTATTAACATTAAATTTGAAAATTGATTTAAATCAATGTTTAAAACTTGGAAAACAGCATCAAAAGAGGTTAAATTGCTTCAGATCAAATTGGTCTGAAAGTGGTAAATTAGCTATAAATTGATCACTATCGAAAAATGCAAATTTGTCTCGATAAAAACCTGTTTATTGTAAGGATTTTACGGCGTAATATAATTGCGGGATCAATTTGAGTGTTTTATTAACATGTTTGTAACTTTTCATCATTATCCTTTCTTCAAATGAGAGGGAAGGGTAGCGGCGGAAGGAAGCAGATAAATTTGTATTGGGGCATGCGTGTGACCCTTTCTAACGGGGTTCACTCTCGGAGTCTTCATGCGATGAGCAAGGAGTCATGATGTTAGATATAGTCGAACTGTCGCGCTTACAGTTTGCCTTGACCGCGATGTACCACTTCCTGTTTGTGCCACTGACGCTCGGTATGGCGTTCTTGCTGGCCATTATGGAAACGGTCTACGTCCTTTCCGGCAAACAGATTTATAAAGATATGACCAAGTTCTGGGGCAAGTTGTTTGGTATCAACTTCGCTCTGGGTGTGGCTACCGGTCTGACCATGGAGTTCCAGTTCGGGACTAACTGGTCTTACTACTCCCACTATGTAGGGGATATTTTCGGTGCGCCGCTGGCGATCGAAGGTTTGATGGCCTTCTTCCTCGAATCCACCTTTGTAGGTCTGTTCTTCTTCGGCTGGGACCGTTTGGGTAAAGTCCAGCATATGTGTGTCACCTGGCTGGTGGCTCTGGGTTCTAACCTGTCTGCGTTGTGGATTCTGGTTGCGAACGGCTGGATGCAGAACCCAATCGCAGCGGATTTCAACTTCGAAACCATGCGTATGGAGATGCTGAGCTTCTCTGAACTGGTGCTCAACCCGGTAGCACAGGTGAAATTTGTTCACACTGTGGCATCTGGTTATGTATGTGGCGCGATGTTCGTTCTGGGTATCAGCTCCTACTATATGCTGCGCGGTCGTGACTTCGCGTTTGCTAAACGTTCTTTTGCTATCGCTGCCAGCTTTGGTATGGCTGCTATTCTGTCTGTTATCGTTCTGGGTGATGAATCTGGTTACGAAATGGGTGACGTGCAGAAAACCAAACTCGCTGCGATTGAAGCAGAATGGGAAACTCAGCCTGCTCCAGCTTCCTTTACGCTGTTCGGTATTCCGGACCAGGATGCGCAGGAAAACCATTTTGCGATTCAGATTCCTTATGCGCTGGGCATCATTGCCACCCGCTCTGTTGATACACCGGTCATTGGTCTAAAAGACCTGATGGTGCAGCACGAAGAGCGTATCCGTAACGGGATGAAAGCGTATCAGTTGCTGGAAGAACTGCGTGCTGGTACTACCGACCAGGCCGTTCGCGACCAGTTCAACAGCATGAAGAAAGACCTGGGTTATGGTCTGCTGTTGAAACGCTATACGGATAACGTCACCGACGCGACCGAAGCGCAAATTCAGCAGGCAACGAAAGATTCTATTCCTCGTGTTGCGCCGCTGTACTTCGCTTTCCGTATCATGGTGGCATGCGGCATTCTGATGCTGGCAATTATCGCGGTGTCCTTCTGGACTGTGCTTCGTAACCGTATCGGTGAGAAAAAATGGCTGCTGCGCACCGCGCTGTATGCGATTCCTCTGCCGTGGATTGCTATTGAATCCGGTTGGTTTGTTGCAGAGTACGGTCGTCAACCGTGGGCGATTGGTGAAGTGTTACCAACAGCCGTAGCGAACTCTTCGCTGACTGCTGGCGACCTCATCTTCTCGATGCTATTGATTTGCGGCCTGTATACCCTGTTCCTGGTGGCTGAACTGTATCTGATGTTCAAGTTCGCACGCCTTGGGCCGAGTAGCCTGAAAACCGGTCGTTATCACTACGAGCAGTCCACTGTGACTTCTCAGCCGGCACGCTAAGACAGGAGTCGTCAAATGATCGATTATGAAGTATTGCGTTTTATCTGGTGGCTGCTGGTTGGCATTCTGCTGATTGGTTTTGCGGTCACTGATGGCTTCGACATGGGGGTGGGCATGCTCACCCGTTTCCTCGGTCGTAATGATACCGAGCGTCGAATTATGATTAACTCCATCGCCCCGCACTGGGACGGTAACCAGGTTTGGCTCATCACCGCGGGTGGCGCACTGTTCGCTGCCTGGCCGATGGTCTATGCCGCTGCGTTCTCCGGTTTCTATGTGGCGATGATTCTGGTTCTGGCGTCCTTGTTCTTCCGTCCGGTCGGTTTTGACTACCGCTCTAAGATTGAAGATATGCGCTGGCGCAACATGTGGGACTGGGGCATCTTCATAGGTAGCTTCGTGCCACCGCTGGTGATTGGCGTGGCGTTCGGTAACCTGCTGCAAGGGGTTCCGTTCCACGTAGATGACTACATGCGTTTGTACTACACCGGTAACTTCTTCCAGTTGCTGAATCCGTTTGGTCTGCTGGCGGGTGTCGTGAGCGTTGGGATGATCATCACCCAGGGTGCGACCTATCTGCAGATGCGTACGGTAGGTGAACTGCATCTGCGTGCTCGTGCAACTTCACAGGTTGCGGCGCTGGTGACTCTGGTCTGCTTCGCGCTGGCCGGTGTGTGGGTGATTTACGGTATTGACGGTTATGTTGTGACCTCTGCACTGGATCATCATGCCGCCTCTAACCCGCTGACCAAAGAAGTTGCTCGTGTGGCTGGCGCATGGATGGTGAACTTTAACAATGCACCTATCCTGTGGCTGGTTCCTGCACTGGGCGTGGTTCTGCCGCTGTTGACCATCCTGACTTCTCGTATGGAGAAAGGGGCATGGGCGTTCGTCTTCTCCTCACTGACGTTAGCCTGCATCATCCTGACTGCCGGTATCGCAATGTTCCCGTTTGTGATGCCATCCAGCACCATGATGAACGCAAGTTTGACCATGTGGGATGCCACCTCCAGCCAGCGTACATTGAATCTGATGACCTGGGTCGCGGCGGTGTTTGTACCGATCATTCTGCTATACACCAGCTGGTGTTACTGGAAGATGTTCGGTCGCATCACTAAAGAAGATATTGAAAGCAACACCCACTCTCTGTACTAAGTAAGGAGCTTAAAATGTGGTATTTCGCATGGATTTTGGGAACGCTTCTTGCCTGTGCATTTGGGATAATCACTGCGCTGGCGCTTGAGCACGTTGAATCAGGCAAAGCCGGGCAAGAAGATAGCTAATGACCAACATTATCGCGATGGTATACAACGCGATGGACAAGCGCCCCTTGCGGGCGCTTTCATTTGTGCTGGCAATCGTGTTGGCTGGCTGCATATTCTGGGATCCGTCACGTTTTGCGGCCAAAACCAGTGAGCTTGAAATCTGGCATGGTTTCCTGCTGATGTGGGCGGTCTGCGCAGGCATTATTCACGGCGTTGGCTTCCGTCCTCGCGCCGTACATTGGCAGGGCATCTTCTGCCCGCTGATCGCGGATATTGTCCTCTTTGTTGGTCTGATTTTCTTCTTCTTTTGAATAAGAAACATCCTTAAATATTTATGGGCTTGCATAAGCCCATAATTTTTTACTCTCCGTTTACTTTCCCCCATTCCAAAGCACCATTCCCGCGCGTATAGTAGCGAAGTTTGAAAGCACTAACCTTTTGTTGCATTACCGGGATGTACAGTGAAGACAGCGCGATATACAACGACATTCTTGATGCATCGCGGCGGCAAGAACGCGAATCACCAGACGCTTACAAAGGTAAGTAACTGGTGCGAGTGGGCGAAGCCAACAAAGAGGCAGTAGGAATGAATAAGTATATGTTTCGATGGCCGGTTCGTGTCTATTATGAAGATACCGATGCCGGTGGGGTGGTTTACCACGCCAGTTACGTCGCTTTTTATGAAAGAGCACGCACAGAAATGCTTCGTCATCATCACTTCAGTCAGCAGGTCCTGTTGGCCGAACGTGTAGCCTTTGTGGTGCGCAAGATGACCCTCGAGTATTTTGCGCCTGCCCGGCTCGACGATATGCTCGAAGTTCAAACCGAAATTACGTCAATGCGTGGCACCTCATTGGTTTTCACGCAACGCATTGTCAACGCAGAGAACACCGTGCTGAATGAAGCCGAAGTTCTGATTGTTTGCGTTGATCCACTCAAAATGAAGCCTCGTGCGCTTCCCAAGTCTATTGTCGCGGAGTTTAAGCAGTGACTGACATGAATATCCTTGATTTGTTCCTGAAGGCAAGCCTTCTGGTTAAACTTATCATGTTGATTTTGATTGGTTTCTCAATCGCATCCTGGGCCATCATCATCCAACGGACCCGTATTCTTAATGCTGCTTCACGTGAAGCCGAAGCATTTGAAGACAAGTTCTGGTCCGGCATTGAATTGTCGCGCCTGTACCAGGAAAGCCAGGGGCGTCGTGATAATTTGGCGGGCTCGGAGCAAATTTTCTACAGCGGATTCAAAGAATTTGCGCGTTTGCATCGGGCAAATAGCCACGCGCCGGAAGCGGTCGTTGAGGGGGCTTCCCGTGCGATGCGTATCTCGATGAACCGTGAGCTGGAAACGCTGGAAACGCATATTCCATTCCTCGGCACAGTTGGCTCCATCAGCCCGTATATCGGTCTGTTCGGTACCGTTTGGGGGATCATGCACGCATTTATCGCGCTGGGCGCGGTAAAACAGGCGACGCTGCAAATGGTCGCACCGGGTATCGCAGAAGCGTTGATTGCAACGGCTATCGGTCTGTTTGCGGCAATCCCGGCGGTTATGGCCTACAACCGTCTGAACCAGCGCGTGAACAAACTGGAACTGAATTACGACAACTTTATGGAAGAGTTCACCGCGATTCTGCACCGCCAGGCGTTTACCGTTAGCGAGAGCAACAAGGGGTAAGCCATGGCCAGAACGCGTGGACGAGGTCGTCGCGAACTCAAGTCCGAAATCAATATTGTACCGCTGCTCGACGTACTGCTGGTGCTGTTGCTGATCTTTATGGCAACCGCACCGATCATTACGCAGAGTGTGGAAGTCGACCTGCCGGATGCGACCGAGTCGCAAGCCGTCAGCAGTAACGACGAACCCCCGGTCATTATTGAAGTTTCCGGTATTGGGCAATACAGCGTGGTGGTTGAGAAAGATCGTATGGATCAACTGCCGCCGGAGCAGGTTATCGCGGAAGCGAAAAGCCGCCTGCAGACCAATCCGAAAACGGTCTTTTTAATCGGTGGTGCGAAAGACGTGCCTTATGATGAAATAATTAAAGCGCTGAACTTGTTACACAGTGCAGGCGTAAAATCGGTTGGCTTGATGACGCAGCCAATCTGATGACTGCGTTTTGCTGGCTTGAAAGATAGCACGTAACAGGCGAACAGTTTTTTGGGAACCGAGAGTGTCAAAGGCAACCGAACAAAACGACAAGCTCAAAAGGGCGATAATTATTTCAGCGGTGCTGCATGTCATTTTATTTGCAGCGCTGATCTGGAGTTCGTTCGATGAGCACATTGATGCTTCAGCCGGCGGCGGTGGCGGTTCGTCCATCGACGCCGTTATGGTCGATCCTGGCGCCGTTGTGCAACAGTACGACAGGCAGCAGCAACAGCAGGCAAGTGCGAAACGTGCTGAAGAGCAGCGTGAAAAGCAGGCGCAGCAGCAAGCTGAAGAACTTCGCGAGAAGCAGGCAGCTGAGCAAGAGCGACTGAAGCAGCTGGAAAAAGAACGTTTAGCCGCGCAGGAAAAAGTGCGCGAACAGGCGGAACAGCAGAAGCAAGCTGAAGCCGCCGCAGCGAAAGCGCAAGAGCAACAGAAACAGGCTGAAGAGGCTGCGGCGAAGGCTGCTGCAGACGCGAAGGCTAAAGCTGATGCTCAGGCTAAGCAAGCGGCAGATGCCGCGAAGAAAGCCGCTGCGGACGCACAGAAAAAAGCTGAGGCTGAAGCCGCTAAAGCCGCCGCTGATGCGAAGAAAGCTGCAGAAGCACAAGCTGCTAAGGCAGCTGCGGACGCTGCGAAGAAAGCACAGGCTGAAGCCGCTAAGCAAGCTGCAGCCGAGAAAGCTGCTGCTGAGAAAGCAGAAAAAGCCGCTGCCGCGAAAGCTGCCGCTGCTGAAAAAGCGGCGGCTGATAAGAAAGCCGCTGCAGAAAAAGCAGCAGCAGACAAAAAAGCTGCAGCTGAGAAAGCCGCTGCCGATAAGAAAGCTGCGGCAGATAAAGCAGCTGCGGCTAAAAAGGCTGCGGCCGAAAAAGCCGCTGCAGCCTCTGGCGTTGACGACTTGTTGGGCGACCTGAGCTCCGGTAAGAATGCACCGAAATCGGGCGGTGGAGCGAAAGGAAACGGCCAACCGGCGAAAGATAGTGGTACAAGTGGTGCCAATGGCGGTGCATCTGGCGCTGATATCAGTGCTTACGCATCTCAAATTCGTAATGCGATCCAGAGCCGTCTGTATGGTGCAGATTTGTATGCAGGTAAATCTTGCGTATTACATATCAAGTTAGCACCCGATGGTCTGTTACTGGATGTGACCGAAGAGGGCGGGGATCCGGCATTGTGTCAGGCTGCGCTGACGGCTGCGAAAACCGCCAGAATTCCTAAACCGCCTAGCCAGGCAGTTTATGAAAAAGTAAAAGATGCCAAACTGGACTTCAAACTGTAATAACGACCCCTGAGAAATCAGGGGAAACGGTCTAAGGTTGAGACAGAGTTCTGGTAGTTTTGTGTATTTGAGTTTGTTAACATTCTGCTAAATTATCGTGGGCTTTCCGTCCAGATAAGGGAGATATGATGAAGCAGGCATTACGAGTAGCATTTGGTTTTCTGATGCTGTGGGCAGCGGTGCTGCACGCAGAAGTACGTATCGAGATCACCCAGGGGGTGGACTCGGCGCGCCCGATTGGTGTTGTCCCCTTCCAGTGGGCAGGACCGGGTGCTGCACCTGAAGATATCGGTGGTATCGTAGGTGCTGACCTGCGTAACAGCGGTAAATTTAACCCGTTAGACCGTTCTCGTCTGCCTCAGCAGCCCGGTACCGCGCAGGAAGTTCAACCTGCCGCTTGGTCTGCGCTGGGCATTGATGCCGTAGTCGTCGGCCAGGTTACGCCGAACCCGGATGGTTCTTACAGCGTTGCCTATCAGCTGGTTGACACCGGTGGCGCACCGGGTACCGTACTGGCACAGAACACCTATAAAGTGAACAAGCAGTGGCTGCGTTACGCGGGCCATACTGCAAGTGACGAAGTGTTTGAAAAACTGACCGGCATTAAAGGTGCATTCCGTACCCGTATCGCTTATGTTGTTCAGACCAACGGTGGTCAGTTCCCGTACGAATTACGTGTGTCCGACTACGATGGTTACAACCAGTTCGTGGTACACCGTTCTCCGCAGCCGCTGATGTCTCCGGCGTGGTCACCGGACGGTTCAAAACTGGCGTACGTTACCTTCGAAAGCGGTCGTTCTGCGCTGGTTATTCAGACACTGTCTAACGGCGCGGTTCGTCAGGTAGCCTCGTTCCCACGTCACAACGGTGCGCCTGCGTTTTCTCCGGATGGCAGCAAACTGGCGTTTGCCCTGTCTAAAACCGGTAGCCTGAACCTGTATGTCATGGACATTGGTTCCGGTCAGATCCGTCAGGTGACGGATGGTCGTAGCAACAACACGGAACCTACCTGGTTCCCGGACAGCCAAAACCTGGCCTTTACGTCTGACCAGGCCGGTCGTCCGCAGGTTTATAAAGTTAACGTCAACGGCGGTGCTCCGCAGCGCATTACCTGGGAAGGTTCGCAAAACCAGGATGCGGATGTGAGCAGCGACGGTAAATTTATGGTAATGGTAAGCTCGGCCAACGGTCAGCAGCACATTGCCAAACAAGATCTGGTAGCGGGTGGCGTACAAGTTCTGTCGTCAACGTTCCTGGACGAAACGCCAAGTCTGGCACCTAACGGCACTATGGTAATCTACAGCTCTTCTCAGGGGATGGGATCCGTGCTGAATTTGGTTTCTACAGATGGGCGTTTCAAAGCGCGTCTTCCGGCAACTGATGGACAGGTTAAATTCCCTGCCTGGTCGCCGTATCTGTGATAATAAATAATTGATTAATAAAGGAATCATTGAAATGCAACTGAACAAAGTGCTGAAAGGGCTGATGATTGCTCTGCCTGTTATGGCTATTGCAGCGTGTTCTTCTAACAAGAACGCCAGCAATGACGGCAGCGAAGGCATGCTGGGTGCCGGCACTGGTATGGATGCAAACGGCAGCGGCAACATGTCTTCTGAAGAGCAAGCGCGTCTTCAGATGCAACAGCTGCAGCAGAACAACATCGTTTACTTCGATCTGGACAAGTACGATATCCGTTCTGACTTCGCTGCAATGCTGGATGCTCACGCTAACTTCCTGCGTAGCAACCCGTCTTACAAAGTCACCGTAGAAGGTCATGCGGACGAACGTGGTACTCCTGAGTACAACATCTCCCTGGGTGAGCGTCGTGCGAACGCCGTTAAGATGTACCTGCAGGGTAAAGGCGTTTCTGCTGACCAGATCTCCATCGTTTCTTACGGTAAAGAAAAACCTGCAGTACTGGGTCATGACGAAGCGGCTTACGCCAAAAACCGTCGCGCCGTACTGGTTTACTAAGAGAATTGCATGAGCAGTAACTTCAGACATCATCTGTTGAGTCTGTCGTTACTGGTTGGCATAGCGGCCCCCTGGGCCGCTTTTGCACAGGCGCCAATCAGTAGTGTCGGCTCTGGCTCGGTCGAAGACCGTGTCACTCAACTCGAGCGTATTTCTAACGCTCACAGTCAGCTTTTAACCCAACTCCAGCAACAACTCTCCGATAATCAGTCCGATATTGATTCCCTGCGCGGTCAAATTCAGGAAAATCAGTATCAACTGAATCAGGTTGTTGAACGCCAGAAGCAGATATTGCTGCAGATGAATAATCTTGGCAGCGGTAGTGCACCTGCGGCGCAATCAGCGGGCGGCGATCAGAGTGGGGCAGCAGCAACCCCTGCACCTGATGCGGGTGCAGCGGCAGCGTCAGGTGCTCCGGTACAAACTGGCGATGCGAATACCGATTACAATGCGGCCATTGCTCTGGTGCAGGATAAATCCCGCCAGGATGACGCGATTGAAGCATTTCAGAACTTCATTAAAAAGTACCCAGACTCAACTTACCTGCCAAATGCGAATTACTGGCTGGGTCAGTTGAATTACAACAAGGGGAAAAAAGATGATGCAGCGTTCTATTTTGCTTCTGTAGTCAAAAACTTCCCTAAATCACCAAAGGCTGCAGACGCGATGTATAAAGTCGGTGTCATCATGCAGGACAAAGGTGATAAAGAGAAAGCGAAAGCCGTTTATCAGCAGGTTATCACTAAATACCCTGGCACTGATGGCGCGAAACAAGCGCAAAAACGCCTTGGCGCGATGTAATGAACACCATGCGACCAGAAATCGTGTTAATTCTGGTCGCGTCGTGTGATTCCTAAGCAGTTGAGTTATTTACATCGAAATTTTTGTTGCGCTAAAATCTGAAATCAGTAATATATGCCGCCGTTGCCAAGGGATATCAAACAGCCCGAAAGCGGCAAAAAAAGTGGGTCGTTAGCTCAGTTGGTAGAGCAGTTGACTTTTAATCAATTGGTCGCAGGTTCGAATCCTGCACGACCCACCACTAACTTAGTTAGTAAGTAGTATCCAGCGCAGTATCGGGTGATTAGCTCAGCTGGGAGAGCACCTCCCTTACAAGGAGGGGGTCGGCGGTTCGATCCCGTCATCACCCACCACTCGGGGCGTTAGCTCAGTTGGTAGAGCAGTTGACTTTTAATCAATTGGTCGCAGGTTCGAATCCTGCACGCCCCACCAACTTTAACATCGTACTCAGGTGTTAAACGTGAAGGATAACGTTGCTTTAGCAACGGCCCGTTAGGGCGAGACGACGTCGAGTCATCCTGCACGCCCCACCAATTTATTGGTGGTACCGAGTAAAAATTTTCAGGTTATACCCGAGCGGGTCGTTAGCTCAGTTGGTAGAGCAGTTGACTTTTAATCAATTGGTCGCAGGTTCGAATCCTGCACGACCCACCATCCTGAAAGTATAAAGAAGTAAACCCCATAAGGGGGCGTTAGCTCAGTTGGTAGAGCAGTTGACTTTTAATCAATTGGTCGCAGGTTCGAATCCTGCACGCCCCACCAGTGTAAAAAGGCGCCCTAAAGGCGCCTTTTTGCTATGAGCAGAATTCATCGATTCAAACCTGCTTGCCTGATGCGCTTCGCTTATCTGTCCTACAGACGACACTATTCACGTAGGCCGGATAAGACGTCAGTCGCCTTCCGGTATTCATCACACGCAATTATTGTGACTTTCTTACGCCAATCCGCTATCTTGTTTAGCATATAAAACAAATCTAACCGAATACGGCGTGCGTCACGCTTTTAATCGGTTATTTCGTTAAGCCAGTAAAACGAGAAAGCAAGATGAGCGTGATGTTTGATCCAGAAGCAGCAATTTATCCGTTTCCGCCGAAGCCAGCCCCGCTGAGTGTGGATGAAAAGCAATTTTATCGTGAAAAAATCAAGCGCCTGCTGAAAGAGCGTGATGCCGTTATGGTCGCGCACTATTACACCGATCCCGAAATTCAGCAGTTGGCCGAAGAGACCGGTGGTTGTATTTCTGATTCTCTGGAGATGGCGCGTTTCGGCTCAAAGCATTCTGCCTCTACGCTGTTGGTTGCAGGCGTGAGGTTTATGGGGGAAACCGCCAAAATCCTCAGCCCGGAAAAGACCATCCTGATGCCGACCCTACAGGCGGAATGCTCATTAGATCTGGGCTGTCCGATTGATGCGTTCAGCGCGTTTTGCGATGCGCATCCGGATCGTACCGTGGTGGTTTACGCCAATACCTCAGCCGCCGTTAAAGCACGTGCGGACTGGGTCGTCACATCCAGTATCGCGGTAGAACTTATTGAGCATCTTGATAGTTTAGGTGAAAAAATCATCTGGGCTCCGGACAGACATCTGGGCAACTACGTACAAAAACAGACCGGTGCAGACGTTCTTTGTTGGCAGGGGGCCTGTATCGTCCACGACGAATTTAAAACTCAGGCTTTAACACGCATGAAGGGGCTTTACCCTGATGCTGCGGTGTTGGTGCACCCGGAGTCCCCCCAGTCTATCGTTGATATGGCCGATGCGGTTGGCTCAACCAGCCAGTTAATCAACGCAGCTAAATCGTTACCGCATCAACAGCTGATTGTGGCTACTGACCGGGGCATTTTTTACAAAATGCAGCAGGCTGTTCCGGATAAAGAGTTACTCGAAGCGCCGACGGCTGGTGAGGGGGCAACCTGTCGCAGCTGTGCGCATTGTCCGTGGATGGCGATGAACGGCCTCAAGGCGATTGCTGAGGGCCTGGAACAAGGAGGAGCGGCTCATGAGATACATGTTGATGCTGGGCTGCGAGAAGGGGCGTTGTTGCCGTTAAACCGCATGTTGGAATTTGCGGCTACACTTCGAGCTTAATTAATATTTTTGCTCTGGGGGAAAAGATGGACTTTTTTAGCACGCAGAACATTCTGGTACATATTCCGATTGGCGCTGGCGGTTACGATCTGTCTTGGATCGAAGCTGTGGGGACGATCGCCGGGTTGCTGTGTATTGGCCTGGCGAGCCTTGAGAAAATCAGCAATTACTTCTTCGGCCTGATAAACGTCACGCTGTTTGCGATTATCTTCTTTCAGATCCAGCTCTATGCAAGCCTGTTGCTGCAAGTTTTCTTTTTTGCCGCCAACATCTACGGCTGGTATGCCTGGTCCAGGCAAACCAGCCAGCATGAAGCGGAACTGAAAATTCGCTGGCTGCCGTTACCAAAAGCGATCGGCTGGCTGGCGGCTTGCGTGGTGGCGATCGGCCTGATGTCGGTCTATATCGATCCGGTCTTTGCGTTCCTGACCCGCATTGCGGTGAACATTATGCAGGCATTGGGATTACAGGTTGTTGTGCCTGAGTTGCAACCCGATGCATTCCCATTCTGGGACTCCTGCATGATGGTGTTGTCGATTGCGGCGATGATCCTGATGACGCGTAAGTACGTTGAAAACTGGCTGCTGTGGGTGATCATTAACGTAATAAGCGTAGTGATTTTCGCCCTGCAAGGCGTATATGCCATGTCGCTGGAGTATGTGATCCTGACTGTTATCGCCCTGAACGGTAGCAGGATGTGGATTAACAGCGCGCGTGAGCGGGGGTCCCACGCGCTGTCCCATTAATGGTGATGGTGTGAATGGCCGGATACCCCCTGATACAGGTGGCAGTCCGGCCCATTACACGGCTGATACTCCATCTGGATCGTGGCGTGTTCAATCTGGTAGTGATGGATAAGGAAGTGCTGAATACGCTCCAGCAGCGCGTCGTGATCGTGCGGCGGAACCACCTGCACATGCAGCGTCATTACCGGTTTTTCACCCACCATCCAGACATGGACATGGTGTACATTGCGGACTTCAGGGATATCCCGGCTGAGATGGCGCTGCAGTGCGGCGATATCCAGCGTCAGCGGGGCGCCTTCCAGTAATTCATTAACGCTATCCTTTAACAGTCGCCAGGCGCTACGCAGTACCAGCACGGAAACCAGAATCGAGAGAATCGGGTCCGCAGGCGTCCAGCCCGTCCAGATAATAATCAGCGCAGCGATGATCGCCCCGACCGAGCCGAGTAAATCGCCCATCACATGCAGTGCCGCGGCGCGGACGTTCAGGTTTTTCTCCTCACTGCCGCGGTGTAGAACCCAAAAAGCCAGCACGTTGGCCAGTAAACCCGCGACAGCTATAACCATCATCATGCCGCCAGCCACGGGGCGGGGCGTATGGAAACGCTCAATGGCTTCCCAGACGATTAAAATGGTGATCACGACCAATGCGATGGCATTAACAAACGCGGCCAGTGTCGTGAGCCTCAGCCAGCCGAAGGTGTGTCGTATTGTGGGCGGGCGCTGGGAAAACCGGACGGCCAGCAGCGCAAAAAGGAGCGCTGCGGCATCAGTGAGCATATGCCCGGCATCGGCCAACAAGGCCAGTGAACCTGAAAGTATTCCACCCACCACTTCAACCAACATAAATCCGGCTGTAATGCAGAATGCAAACATCAAGCGGCGGGCATTATTGTCCTTGGGTTGCTCAGAAGAAGTATGAGTATGCGAGTGCGCCATTATGCCATCCCTTTGTTATTCTCATCTTTACTGTATGCCATCATACCGTTTTTGGGATGATAAAATTAAAAAGGAGAGCTATTGCTCTCCCATTATTAGCTTTATTTTCAGCGTTACTGCGTAGTGCCATCAGTTTTTGTCTCAGCATCATTGTTAATGCCGTTTCCGGTCTCAACCTTCTTATTCACATCAGGGCAGCGACCGTCCTTACACATGGTGTTTTTGTGCATCTCGTCTTTGGTCATCCCTTCATGGTTCATTGATGAACCGTTCGGGTGCAGCATTGTGCCACCCGAATTCACGTTACTGTTGTCGACATTATTTGGTGCCACGTTTTCGCGTGCGTCTGGGGCGACCTGACCGGCATCCGCCGAGGAATTTGCCTGGCCGTTATTGGACTGCGTGTTGGTTTCAGCTGCCAGCGCCGCGCCGCTGGCGAGGCTGAGTGTAGCGGTAAGAAAGAGTGAAGCCAGCTTTGTCATATGCATAATATGCTCCTGTTATGGTCGATATGTCGGATAACGTCTTCCAACAGTGCATGTGCCAGTTACATCATCAATATGTGGTTAATAGTTTTGCCAGAGAAATTAAACCCAGCATAGAATCTTGAAGTTTATGAAAATTAAAGCTGTTACAGTTATAAATTGTAGGTTGGATCTCGTTTTTCGCTACTTTATTGCGTTTTTTTGGCCAATTCCAGGATTAATCCGTCCAAAGTGTAAAACCCCGTTTACACTTTATGACTGAAGATATAGATTGGAGGGATTGCATTCATTTATATAAGTATGGCAACGCTGGAATAATCATGAATTATCAGAACGACGATTTACGCATTAAAGAGATCAACGAGTTATTACCGCCAGTCGCATTGTTGGAAAAATTCCCCGCTACTGAAAATGCCGCAAACACGGTGGCTCATGCCCGTAAAGCGATCCATAAAATCCTGAAAGGGAGTGACGATCGCCTGCTGGTAGTGATTGGGCCGTGCTCAATTCATGATCCGGCAGCAGCCAAAGAGTATGCCGCTCGCCTGCTGGCGCTGCGTGAAGAGTTAAAAGGCGAGCTTGAAATCGTTATGCGCGTCTATTTTGAAAAACCGCGAACTACCGTCGGCTGGAAAGGGCTTATCAACGATCCGCACATGGACAACAGCTTCCAGATCAACGATGGGCTGCGCATTGCGCGTAAACTGCTGCTTGATATCAATGACAGCGGATTGCCTGCTGCGGGTGAATTCCTCGATATGATTACGCCGCAATACCTCGCCGACCTGATGAGCTGGGGCGCGATTGGGGCACGTACCACAGAATCTCAAGTGCACCGCGAATTGGCGTCTGGTCTGTCCTGCCCGGTTGGCTTTAAAAACGGTACTGATGGCACGATAAAAGTAGCGATTGATGCGATTAACGCCGCGGGAGCGCCGCACTGCTTCCTGTCTGTGACCAAATGGGGCCATTCGGCGATCGTGAATACCAGTGGTAATGGCGATTGCCATATTATTCTGCGCGGCGGCAAAGAGCCGAACTACAGCGCTCAGCACGTTGCCGACGTGAAAGAAGGTCTGATCAAAGCAGGGCTTTCAGCGCAGGTGATGATCGACTTTAGCCATGCCAACTCCAGCAAGCAGTTCAAAAAGCAGATGGATGTCGCGAAAGATGTTTGCGGACAAGTTGCTGGGGGCGAAAAAGCAATTATTGGCGTGATGATCGAAAGCCATCTGGTAGAAGGTAATCAGAACCCGGATAGCGGCGAGCCGCTGACCTACGGTAAAAGTATCACTGACGCCTGCATTGGCTGGGAAGATACCGATGCGGTGTTGCGCCAGCTGGCGGATGCAGTAAAAGCGCGACGCGGTTAAAAAATTCATCCGGGCTACGCTCGGTAGGCCGGATAAGGCAACGCCGTCATCCGGCAATAAAAAAGCGTGGAGCATTCCACGCTTTTTTCGTTTGACCCAGGATGAAAATTACTTCGCTTTACCCTGGTTCGCAACGGCTGCCGCTTTTGCTGCGATCTCGTCAGCGTTACCCAGATAGTAGTGTTTGATTGGTTTGAAGTTTTCGTCGAACTCATATACCAGCGGTACGCCGGTCGGGATGTTCAGTTCAAGGATCTCATCTTCGCCCATGTTATCCAGGTATTTAACCAGCGCACGCAGAGAGTTACCGTGAGCGGCGATAATTACGCGCTCACCACTTTTCATACGCGGCAGAATGGTTTCGTTCCAGTAGGGGATAACGCGATCGATGGTCAGCGCCAGGCTTTCGGTAACCGGTAACTCTTTGTCGGTCAACTTCGCATAACGCGGATCGTGACCTGGATAACGCTCGTCATCTTTGGTCAGCTCCGGTGGTGTTACCGCAAAGCCGCGACGCCATTGCTTAACCTGCTCGTCACCGTATTTTTCAGCGGTTTCAGCTTTGTTCAGACCCTGCAGCGCGCCGTAATGACGTTCGTTCAGTTTCCAGGATTTTTCAACCGGCAGCCAGGCCTGATCCAGTTCGTCCAGTACGTTCCACAGGGTGTGGATGGCACGTTTCAGCACAGAGGTATAAGCAAAATCGAAGCTGTAGCCTTCTTCTTTCAGCAGTTTACCTGCCGCTTTTGCTTCGCCCACGCCTTTCTCTGACAGATCAACGTCATACCAACCGGTAAAACGGTTTTCGTTGTTCCACTGACTTTCACCGTGACGTACCAGAACCAGCTTAGTTACAGCCATACACTCACTCCTATAAATCATATTGAATGATAATAATTCTCATTATATTGCCGTAAAGCGTCAGCGGCAATGCTTACGCATAACCATAGCGAAAATAGCGCCACAGTGTAAGGTTCTTGTGAATTCAAGGTTGCGATTTTGTCTTTGAGTGGTGGGGATTTGAGCGGTTCTACTGTGATAAACAAATAACAGGCCCGCTACGTTACGTCATCGGGCCTGTGAGGGGAAAGGATCAGACTGGAATAAACTGATATTCCGTCACGCTGGCATATTCTTCGCCCGGACGCAGGAAGCAGTCCGGCTGCTGCCACTCAGGATGATTTGGGCTGTCCGGGAGAAACTCACTTTCCAGCGCCAGACCTTGCCAGTCTTCGTAGGCGTCTGGTCCGCGAGATGGTGTACCGCCGAGGAAGTTGCCGGAGTAAAACTGCAATGCCGGGGCGGAGGTGTATACCACCATCTGCAGTTTTTCATCCTGGGACCACAGTCGAGCGACCGGCGTACGCGCATTGCCCTGTGCCTGAAGCAGGAAGGCGTGATCGTAACCTTTTACCTTGCGCTGATCGTCATCGGCAAGAAATTCACTGCTGATGATTTTAGGCGTGCGGAAATCGAAACTGCTACCAGCGACGGATTTCAGCCCGTCATGCGGGATGCCCATTTCATCAACCGGCAAGTACTCGTCTGCCATAATTTGCAGCTTATGCTGGCGCACATCTGTTTTGTCACCATCGAGGTTAAAATAAACGTGATTCGTCAGATTCACCGGACAGGGCTTATCGACCGTGGCGCGGTAGGTTATCGAAATACGATTATCGTCAGTCAGGCGATACTGCGCGGTGGCGCATAGATGGCCAGGGAAACCCTGGTCGCCATCGTCAGATGTTAAGGCGAACAGCACCTGACGGTCGTTCTGATTGACTATCTGCCAGCGACGTTTGTCGAAACCGTCTGGCCCGCCATGCAGCTGGTTTTCACCCTGACTTGGTATTAATTCAACGGTTTCGCCGGCAAAGGTATAGCGGCTGTTGGCGATACGGTTGGCGTAGCGACCAATCGAAGCCCCCAGAAATGCAGCCTGCTCCGGGTATTGTTCCGGACTGGCGCACCCGAGCAATGCTTCGCGCACGCTGCCATCGCTAAGCGGAATACGTGCAGAGAGCAGTGTCGCGCCCCAGTCCATGAGTGTGACGACCATCCCTGCGTCATTGCGCAGGGTGAGCAGGCGAAACGGCTGACCGTCCGGAGCCTGCACCGGGATTTCGTTTAACATTGTCCTGCTCCTTGTGAAGGTTTGCAGACGTAGAATGTTTCTTTGATACCGGTTTTCGCTTCGTATTGTTCCGCGACGGCCTGCTGTACGGCAGGAACCAAATCTTGCGGGATCAGCGCCACGATGCAGCCGCCGAAGCCGCCACCGGTCATACGGACACCGCCTTTATCGCCAATGGTCGCTTTGACAATCTCTACCAGCGTATCAATTTGCGGCACGGTAATTTCAAAGTCATCGCGCATGGAGGCGTGAGATTCCTCCATCAATTGGCCCATACGCAGCAGGTCGCCTTTTTCCAGCGCCTGCGCGGCTTCAACGGTACGCGCATTTTCCGTGATCACGTGGCGAACGCGTTTGGCGACAATCGGATCCAGCTCGTGGGCGACGGCGTTAAACGCTTCAAGGCTGACATCACGCAGCGCTGGCTGTTGGAAGAAGCGCGCGCCGGTTTCACACTGTTCGCGACGGGTGTTGTATTCGCTACCGACCAGCGTGCGTTTAAAGTTACTGTTGATGATCACCACCGCGACGCCCTCAGGCATGGAAACGGCTTTGGTGCCCAGCGTTCGGCAGTCGATCAGTAGCGCATGATCTTTCTTACCAAGTGCCGAGATCAACTGATCCATAATGCCGCAGTTACAGCCGACAAACTGGTTTTCAGCTTCCTGACCATTCAGGGCAATTTGCGCGCCGTCGAGCGGCAGATGATAGAGCTGCTGGAATACCGTACCAACAGCGACTTCCAGCGAGGCAGAAGAACTTAAGCCCGCACCCTGCGGGACATTACCGCTGATCACCAGATCAGCACCGCCAAAGGCGTTATTGCGCTTTTGCAGATGTTTCACTACGCCACGCACGTAGTTTGACCACTGTTGGCTGTCATGAGCGATAATCGGCGCATCAAGCGAGAACTCATCAACCTGATTCTCGTAATCAGCGGCGATCACACGGACTTTTCGATCGTCGCGTGCCGCACAGCTGATAACGGTTTGATAGTCGATAGCGCAGGGCAGAACGAAGCCGTCGTTATAATCGGTATGTTCACCGATCAGGTTCACACGACCCGGTGCCTGAATAGTATGGGTGGCAGGGTAGCCAAATGTTTCAGCAAACAGAGATTGTGTTTTTTCTTTCAGACTCATTATTTAAACTCCGGATTCGCGAAAATGGATGTCGCTGACCGCACGCAGTCGTTCAGCTGCTTGTTCGGCCGTCAGGTCGCGCTGGGTTTCTGCCAGCATTTCGTATCCGACCATAAATTTACGCACGGTCGCGGAACGCAGCAGCGGCGGATAAAAGTGTGCATGCAACTGCCAGTGATGGTTTTCTTCACCGTTGAACGGTGCGCCGTGCCAGCCCATGGAATAGGGGAATGAGCACTGGAACAGGTTGTCATAACGACTGGTCAGTTTTTTCAACGCCAGCGCCAGGTCAGCACGCTGTTCGTCGGTCAAATCGGTAATACGCAGCACATGCGCTTTCGGCAGCAGCAGCGTTTCGAACGGCCACGCGGCCCAGTAAGGTACAACCGCCAGCCAGTGCTCGGTTTCAACGACCGTACGGCTGCCATCCGCCAGTTCTCGCTGGACGTAATCAACGAGCATCGGCGCGCCTTGTTCGGCGAAGTACGCTTTCTGCAGGCGATCTTCACGTTCGGCTTCGTTAGGCAAAAAGCTGTTGGCCCAAATTTGTCCGTGTGGGTGCGGGTTCGAGCACCCCATCGCTGCGCCTTTATTCTCAAATACCTGCACCCAAGGGTAGGTTTTCCCTAAGTCTTCGGTCTGTTCCTGCCACGTTTTTACGATTTCTGTCAGTGCAGGGACGCTGAGTTCCGGCAACGTTTTGCTGTGATCGGGTGAGAAGCAAATCACACGGCTGGTACCGCGTGCGCTCTGGCAGCGCATCAACGGATCGTGACTGTCCGGTGCGTCCGGGGTATCGGACATCAGCGCCGCAAAGTCATTGGTAAAGACATAGGTCCCGGTGTAATCCGGGTTTTTGTCGCCGGTAACTCGCGTATTGCCAGCGCACAGGAAGCAGTCCGGGTCATGTGCAGGCAGTACCTGCTTAGACGGAGTTTCCTGCGCCCCTTGCCACGGGCGTTTGGCGCGATGCGGTGAGACGAGGATCCACTGCCCGGTGAGCGGGTTAAAACGGCGATGTGGATGATCGACAGGATTGAATTGCGTCATGATTGGTCCTTAATCCGAATATCCCTGCGGGTGGCGTGACTGCCAGTGCCAGGTATCTTGTGCCATTTCATCCAGTGTGCGGGTCACGCGCCAGTTGAGCTCGCGATCGGCTTTGCTGGCATCAGCCCAGTAGGCAGGAAGATCGCCATCACGGCGCGGGGCGAAATGATAATTAACCGGTTTACCACAGGCTTTGCTGAAGGCGTTGACCACGTCCAGCACGCTGCTGCCGATGCCTGCACCGAGGTTATAAATATGCACACCCTGTTTGCCTGCCAGTTTTTCCATGGCGGCAACGTGGCCGTCGGCGAGATCCATCACGTGGATATAGTCGCGTACGCCGGTGCCATCTTCAGTAGGGTAGTCATTGCCAAATATGGCAAGAGACTCGCGGCGGCCAACGGCTACCTGCGCGATGTAAGGCATCAGGTTGTTTGGAATACCTTGCGGATCTTCCCCCATATCTCCCGATGGATGAGCACCAACCGGGTTAAAGTAGCGCAGCAGGGCAATGCTCCAGTCGGGCTGGGCTTTTTGCAGATCGGTCAGGATTTGTTCCACCATCAGCTTGCTTTTGCCGTACGGACTCTGCGGCGTGCCGGTGGGGAAGCTTTCAACGTAAGGAATTTGCGGCTGATCGCCATAGACGGTCGCGGAGGAGCTGAAAATGAAGTTTTTCACGTTAGCAGCGCGCATTGCATTCACCAGACGCAGAGTGCCGTTGACGTTGTTGTCATAGTACTCCAGCGGCTTGGCAACGGATTCTCCAACGGCTTTTAAACCGGCAAAATGGATGACCGTATCAATGGCATGATCGTGCAGAATTTCGGTTATCAGCGCTTCGTTACGGATGTCTCCTTCCACGAAGGTCGGATGCTTGCCGCCTAAACGCTCAATGACGGGCAGTACGCTGCGCTTGCTGTTGCAGAGATTGTCCAGGATCACCACTTCGTGACCGTTTTTCAGCAACTGCACGCAAGTGTGGCTTCCAATGTAACCGCTACCACCTGTAACCAATACTCTCATAATTCGCTCCGTTAAGCCTATGGTATGCAATAACCATAGCATAACAAAGATGCGAAAAGTGTGACACGGAATAAATTAGTGGAATCGTTTACACTCCGGTGTTTTCACTCGATGCTGCCAGTTACTTTATTATAAATCATTATGTTAGGTTGTTATTTCAGCACTTGTCTGAAAAAAAAGCAGAAAAAAGGGCGTGATAAACGCCCTGACATGAAAATTAACGCAGAGAGGTTTGTCGATAGGCGTAGATATCACCCTCGGGTACAAACTCTAGCCGATGGGTAATGCAGCCCGGGGCATCTTCGGCGTGATGAGAGACAAACAAAAGCTGAGTTTCACCTTCACCGATCAGGACATCCACAAACCGACGGATCAGTTGACGGTTGAGCGGATCTAATCCTTGCAACGGTTCATCAAGGATCAGCAACGTAGGATGTTTCACCAGTGCACGAACAATCAATGCCAGCCGCTGCTGCCCCCAGGAAAGACTATGAAATGGCGCATCCGTGGTACGTTTATCGATGCCCAGAATATCCAGCCACTGTTGTACCAGCTTGTGCTGCCTGTCGGAGACGGCCTGATAAATGCCGATTGAATCGAAATAACCGGAGAGAATAACGTTGCGAACTGTTGTACTTACCCGGTAATCCAGATGCAGGCTGCTGCTGACATAGCCAATGTGTTTTTTGATATCCCAGATAGTTTCACCGCTGCCCCGGCGGCGGCCAAACAGGGTCAGGTCGTTGCTATATCCCTGGGGATGATCGCCGGTGATTAAACTGAGCAGGGTTGATTTCCCCGCACCGTTGGGGCCGATGATTTGCCAGTGTTCCCCCGGATTTACCCGCCAACTCAGATGATGCAGGATAGGGCGATCGTTATACGAGACGGTGCCGTCGTTAAGCACAATGCGCGGCTCGTTATCTGACAACGTGTGGCGCACCGAAGGCTCATCCGGTTCGGGTAACTGGATGCCTTCCAGCCGTTCGCTATGGGCAAGCTGAGCGATTAATGCCTGTTGCAGAAGGTCTGTTTTTGCGCCGGTTTCCGTCAGCGTGCAATCGGCAAGCACGCCGGCAAACTGCACGAACTCGGGAATTTCATCAAAGCGGTTTAGCACCAGCACCAGCGTTAAACCGGCCTGGTGCAACTCAGCGAGCAAATCTGCTAACTGGCGGCGGGACGCGACGTCCAGCCCGTCAAAGGGTTCATCAAGGATCAGCAAATCTGGCGTGGACATTAATGCCTGGCAGAGCAGAGTTTTGCGGGTTTCACCGGTGGAAAGGTATTTGAAACGCCTGTTGAGCAGGGCAGAAATGCCAAACTGCTGCGCCAGCGTAGCGCAGCGGGCGGGGTTGTGAACCTCATCCTGAATGATTTCTGCGGTGGTGCGCCCGGTGTCGTCTTCACCGGGACTAAGAAGATCGGTGTTGTTTCGCTGCCACTCGTCGCTGACCAGCTTTTGGAGCTGCTCAAAGGAGAGTCGGGTAATACGTGTGAACTGGCAGCGGCGTTCGCCTTTCAGGAGCGGCAACTCGCCCGCCAGCGCGCGGGCCAGCGCAGATTTCCCACTGCCGTTAGAGCCAACAAACGCCCAGCTATCACCCGCGTTTAACGTCAACGCATCTAACTGGAGCGTTTTTGTGTCGCTAAGACGAAACGTGCCTTGCGAAATTTGCAACGATAACATTTTGTATCCCATTATATGCAGCGATGAATAACAGGGATACGTGTTCTTCAGGCTGATGTCAATTAACTCAGCACAGTGTGGCGATAATCACTCTGTCCGCATTAAAATATGCTGTGACGTTAGCGCCTTCCGTTAATGTGTGGGTCTGCTCTATCGGCAACGTCGCGCACAGCGTCTGGCCGTCTGGCAAGGTCATCAACACTTCACACTGCTCAGCTCCGCGTTCGATATGGCTAATTGTACCCTGCAACTGGTTATCGGCGGCCTGGGCAATGGCGTCGTCCTGAGTGATTCCCACCCACGGCGCTTTCAACAGAATCAGGACTTCTTTGCCTTCTTCAAGCCCGAGACGCTCGCCGCTTTGCGCAGTGATTGCCACTTTCAGGCGCGTTTCGCCATCCGCCAGCAGGACGTCGACATGCTGTTGGACCTGATCGTGGTCGCGGGCGGTAATGGTGCCAAACCACTGGTTACGGGCGCTGGTTTGCAGCGAAAAGCGAGAGATCGCCGCCAGCAGGCTATTGAGTGGCAGGGCATCGTCATCGCTCAAAACATCGAAGGCTTTCTGTTGGATTTGCGCTAATAAATCATACAGCTGGATTAAGCGTTGGCCATAGCGCGTTAACACCGCGCCGCCGCCGCCTTTGCCGCCAGTGGCGCGCTCAACCAGCGTTTGCTCACTGAGCTGGTTCATTTCGTTAATCGCATCCCAGGCGCTTTTATAACTGATACCTGCATCCTTTGCGCCCTGACTGATGGAGCCGGAAAGCGCAATGTGTTTAAGCAGAGAAATGCGACGGGGATCGGCAAACAGTTTTTGCTGAAGTTTCAGCGTAAGAAGGATTTCGGCCTGCATCACAAGCTCCTGGCAAAAGGGGTATTGTGACGGAAAACCGCGCGCGCGCAAAGCCAACCGCACAAAAGGGGAGTGCTTTTCTGCGTTATGTGGTTAGAATACAACTAAGGACTATATCTGGAGTTGACCATGTTAGAGTTATTGAAAAGTCTGGTATTCGCCGTAATCATGGTACCTGTGGTAATGGCCATCATTCTGGGTCTGATTTACGGACTGGGTGAAGTGTTTAACATTTTCTCCGGTATCGGTCAGAAAGACCAGTCCAGACAGAATCATTGATTCCCCAAACGCCCGCTTAGTCGGGCGTTTATATTTTTTGCCTGCCAACTCGTTTTCTCAAGATCTTGCTTTCCCTGCCGATATTTTCTTTGTGTAACCTCTAATTGGTATCAATAACCACTGGGAAAATCCTGATTTACTCGCTATATTTGCGCCTACATAACGAAACGCAAAGGAGTTACAGATGGCACGTACATGGTTACGCTTGTTTGCAGGGGCAACACTTTCTCTTACCGTTGCCGGACATGCGCTGGCGGATGAAGGAAAGATTACCGTTTTTGCAGCTGCTTCGCTGACCAACGCGATGCAGGACATTGCAACGCAATATAAAAAAGAGAAGAACGTTGATGTTGTCTCCTCTTTTGCTTCTTCTTCCACGCTGGCGCGTCAGATTGAAGCAGGCGCTCCGGCCGATCTGTTTATTTCTGCCGATCAGAAATGGATGGACTACGCGGTAGACAAGAAGTCGATTGATACCGCAACGCGTGAAACGCTGTTGGGTAACAGCCTGGTGGTGGTGGCGCCGAAAGCCAGCGCGCAGAAAGATTTCACTATCGACAGCAAAACCAACTGGACCAGTCTGTTGAACGGCGGACGCCTGGCTGTTGGCGATCCGGAACATGTTCCGGCGGGCATTTATGCCAAAGAAGCGCTGCAAAAACTGGGTGCATGGGATACCCTGGCCCCGAAACTGGCTCCTGCTGAAGACGTGCGCGGTGCGCTGGCGCTGGTAGAGCGTAACGAAGCGCCGCTGGGGATCGTCTATGGTTCCGATGCTGTCGCCAGCAAGGGTGTAAAAGTTGTTGCGACTTTCCCGGAAGATTCGCACAAAAAAGTGGAATACCCTATCGCGATTGTTGATGGGCACAAAAACGCAACGGTTAGCGCGTTCTATGATTACCTGAAAGGACCGCAGGCTGCTGAAATCTTTAAACGTTATGGATTTACGACCAAGTAATGATACTGACCGATCCTGAATGGCAGGCCGTCATACTGAGCCTGAAAGTTTCTTCCCTGGCCGTCTTGTTTAGCCTGCCGTTTGGGATCTTCTTTGCCTGGCTGCTTGTGCGATGCAAGTTCCCGGGCAAAGCGCTGCTCGACAGCGTTCTGCATTTGCCGCTGGTACTGCCGCCGGTCGTGGTGGGCTATCTGCTGTTGGTCGCCATGGGGCGGCGCGGATTCATTGGTGAATGGCTGTACGACTTGTTTGGCATTACTTTTGCCTTTAGCTGGCGCGGTGCGGTACTGGCCGCGGCGGTGATGTCTTTTCCTCTGATGGTACGGGCAATTCGTCTGGCGCTGGAAGGTGTTGACGTCAAGCTGGAGCAGGCGGCCCGCACGCTGGGAGCCGGACGCTGGCGCGTATTCATGACCATTACGCTACCGTTGATGCTGCCCGGCATTATTGTCGGTACGGTGCTGGCGTTCGCGCGTTCCCTCGGGGAATTCGGCGCAACTATTACTTTTGTCTCCAATATTCCTGGCGAAACCCGCACCATTCCTTCGGCGATGTATACCCTGATCCAAACTCCCGGCGGCGAAAGCGCGGCGGCGAGGTTATGTATTATTTCTATTGTGTTAGCGCTGATTTCACTGCTGATTTCTGAATGGCTGGCGCGTATTAGCCGTGAGCGGACGGGGCGATAATTATGCTGGAACTCAATTTCTCCCAGACGCTGGGGACGCATTGCCTGACGCTCAACGAAACGCTGCCAGCCAGTGGTATTACCGCTATTTTCGGCGTTTCCGGTGCGGGCAAAACCTCACTGATTAACGCCATCAGCGGTCTGACGCAGCCGCAGTCCGGACGCATCGTGCTCAACGGTCGCGTCTTAAACGACGTTGAGAACGGTATCTGCTTAACGCCGGAAAAACGCCGGGTGGGCTATGTTTTCCAGGACGCGCGTCTGTTCCCGCACTATAAAGTGCGCGGCAACCTGCGTTACGGAATGGCGAAAAGCATGGCCGGACAGTTTGATAAGCTGGTGGCGCTGTTGGGCATTGAGCCGCTGCTTGACCGTTTGCCAGGTGGGCTTTCTGGCGGTGAAAAGCAGCGTGTCGCCATCGGTCGGGCGCTGCTGACCGCGCCTGAGTTATTGTTGCTTGATGAGCCGTTAGCCTCGCTGGATATACCGCGTAAACGCGAACTGCTGCCTTACCTGCAACGCCTTGCACGTGAAATCAATATTCCGATGCTGTATGTCAGCCACTCGCTTGATGAGATTTTGCACCTGGCAGACAAAGTGATGGTGCTGGAGAACGGGCAGGTCAAAGCGTTTGGTTCGCTGGAAGATGTCTGGGGTAGCAGCGTGATGCACCCCTGGCTGCCTAAGGAACAGCAAAGCAGTATTCTGAAAGTCAGCGTGCTGGAACATCATCCACACTATGCGATGACCGCGCTGGCGCTTGGCGATCAGCATCTGTGGGTCAATAAGCTGGAGCAACCGCTGCAAACCGCGCTGCGTATTCGTATTCAGGCATCTGATGTTTCACTGGTGCTCCAACCACCCCAGCAGACCAGTATTCGTAATGTGCTGCGGGCAAAAGTCGCGCAATGCTATGACGATAACGGTCAGGTGGAAGTTCAGCTTGAGGTGGGCGGTAAGACGCTGTGGGCAAGGATCAGCCCATGGGCCAGGGATGAACTGGGTATCAAACCTGGCCTGTGGCTGTACGCGCAAATTAAGAGCGTATCGATTACCGCCTGATTACAGCAGGTGGGAGTAGATAAATTTAGCGATGCTGTCTGTGGTGTTGTCACCAATCACGATGTTGGCGCGGGCTTTGACCGCGTCATCCGCGTTGCCCATCGCCACGCCGGTACCTGCGGCTTCCAGCATGCTGATATCGTTAAAGTTATCGCCAAAGGCAATCACGTTTTCCATTGACCCTCCCTGTGCTTCAATCCACTGGGTAAGGCGTCGTCCTTTGCTGTTGCCTTTACGGGCAATGTCGACCTGATCGTGCCAGGACCATTCACACTCCAGCCCCAGCTGTTGCTCAACGTACTGGCCAAACTGCTGCAGTTTCGGAATATCTTCGTCGGTCAGGGCAAATTTCCAGACGGCGTTGACGTCATGTGCGGCCTGCGCCAGCGAAGGTACCTGAGTGAAGGTCGGGCGCTGTTCCGGCGGCAGAGTTTGTGCCCAGTTAGCGGTACGCACCACATGCCCGGTCGGGCGCTCATACAGCATGGCCTCATCCACATACATCAGCCCGTGGATCTGATGTTCATCCAGCATTTCGATCAGCTGTAATGCCTGATCTACTGGAAGGGGATCGGATTCCAGTACCTTTTTTGCCTGATAATCATACAAGTAGGTACCGTTACAGCAAATTGCAGGTGTATCCAGCGTCAGTGCCTGATAAAAAGGATGAATAGCAACGTGATGACGACCTGTGACAATGATAAGTTGGTAGCCTGCTTCTCTGGCGCGCGAGAGCGCTTCGAGAGAGGATGGCAGCAAGGTTTTTTTCGGGGTCAGCAGGGTACCGTCTAAATCCAGGGCAATCACGCGTGCGGTCATAGTTTTTTCCAGATTAAGGTTGAGAATTTTGTCTGCTGGAATGGTACACCGAGACGGGAGCCGGACAAAATTCTGAGCCTTAATTAAGCATTCACCGTTAAAAGCGTCTACCTTAGGCGTGTGTCAGGCAATTGCAGCCACCTGCCAAAAAGCAAAGGAGTATTCATGAAGCAAACCGTTTATACCGCCAGCCCTGAAAGTCAGCAAATCCACGTCTGGAGCCTGAATCACGATGGTTCTCTGACGCTGACGCAGGTGGTTGATGTACCGGGTCAGGTACAGCCGATGGTCGTCAGCCCGGATAAGCGTTACCTCTATGTTGGCGTGCGCCCGGAGTTTCGCGTGTTGGCTTATCGTATTGCGCCTGATGACGGTGCGCTGACCTTTGCAGCAGAGTCTGCGCTGCCGGGGAGCCCGACGCATATTTCTACCGACCATCAGGGACGTTTCGTGTTCGTTGGCTCTTATAACGCGGGTAGCGTGAGCGTCACGCGTCTGGAAGATGGCCTGCCGGTGGAACTGGTTGACGTGGTTGAAGGTCTGGATGGCTGCCACTCAGCCAACATCTCTCCGGATAACCGGACCCTGTGGGTTCCGGCGTTGAAACAGGATCGTATCTGCCTGTTTGACGTAAGCGATGATGGCCATCTGGTCGCGCAGGAACCGGCTGAAGTAACTACCGTTGAAGGCGCGGGCCCACGTCATATGGCGTTCCATCCGAATAAGCAATATGCCTACTGCGTGAATGAGCTGAACAGCTCTGTTGATGTCTGGGAGCTGAAAGATCCGTACGGTAAGATTGAGTGTGTGCAGACGCTGGATATGATGCCTGCTGATTTCGCTGATACCCGTTGGGCAGCAGATATTCACATTACACCGGACGGGCGTCATCTGTATGCCTGTGATCGCACCGCCAGCCTGATTACGGTCTTTAGCGTGTCTGAAGATGGCAGCGTGCTGACCAAAGAAGGTTTCCAGCCTACCGAAACTCAGCCGCGCGGTTTTAATATCGATAACAGAGGTAAATACCTGATTGCAGCCGGACAAAAATCGCACCATATCGCGGTGTACGAGATTGCTGGCGAACAAGGGTTGCTGATGGAGAAAGGTCGTTACGCGGTAGGACAAGGCCCGATGTGGGTGGTGGTTAACGCGTACTAAAACGCCAGGCGTTACAAGCGATCCGCAATCTTGTGAAGATTGCGGATTTTTTTTGCTTATTTAGCAAACGACATGTTTTCCTGACACTTAGCCACAGATGTCCAAAGGCTATCTGTATCATCTGCCCATAAATTAAGCAGAAGAGAGAAAAAGCGTTCAGCGGGAGGTGAGAGGATAGCGTCTTTACGCCGAATAACTCCCAGCGTGCGTCTAATCACAGGCTCAACCAGTGGGATCCCTATCAGCGTTGGATGCGGCGTTTGCGGCATTGCTAACCCTGGTAATGCGGAAACACCCAGTCCAGCTTCAACCAGACCCAGCGAAGTGGACAGATGACGAACCTCGTAAAACCAGTTCAATTTCCACGGTTTATCGGCCAAATGTTGTTCAATCAATAATCGGTTACCGCTTGAGGAACGAACGCCTATCAGTTTGTAATTCAGCAATTCTTGCCACTCAACCAACTGCTTATTAGCGAGCGGATGATCGCGTCGACAAGCCAGAACAAACGGTTCATTAACCAGTGGAGTGAACTCGATAGAGGAATTTGTGATGTTGTTCATGTTTATTCCAAAATCAGCCTCATTGCAAAGTACGGATTCCATACAATTATTCGTCCCTTGTTCAATAATTCGCACTTTGATATTGGGATACCGCTCATTAAATTTTCCTATTGCCAACGGCAAGAAATAGAAAACCGCGGTAGGAATACAGGACAGTGTCACTATGCCATGATGATGAACATTCACATCGCTAATATTAAAAATAGTTTCATCTAATGCCCTAATTAATTCTCTGGCTTCAGGTAAAAGCATTTTTCCCGCTTTTGTTAATGTCACTTTGCGAGTTGTTCTTTCAAAGAGTTGAGTGTGTAAATACTCTTCCATCTTTTTAATCCTGCGAGTTAATGCAGGTTGCGTAATATTAAGTAACTTGGCGGCATTGTTAAAAGAATCGGACTCTGCCAGTGTGACAAACGCCTTCATGCTCGATAACTCGTGTTTCATTTTGACTCCGGACTCAATCGGGGAAGACCCTGTCTAAGATGAAAGTGTTCAGTGTATCTGCAATTCATTACTTTTAATTAATAAAAATAAATCACTAATCACGAAAATGAAGTCATTAGTCACCCTAATCATGACATGCAACCATGTACATAGTGGAAATAATATTGAAGAGAGCATTGTCATGAAAAAAATACCTTGCGTTATGATGCGCGGAGGAACGTCCAGAGGCGCGTTTTTATTAGCTCAAGACCTGCCAGAAGAAGAAAAATTGCGTGATGAAATATTGATTGGGATTATGGGTTCTGGCAATGCGTTGGAAATAGATGGCATTGGCGGTGGCAATCCGTTAACCAGTAAAGTCGCGATTATTAGTCTTTCAAACGACCCCAACGCTGATATCGATTATTTATTTGCTCAGGTACTGGTACATGAGCAACGGGTCGATACCACACCCAACTGTGGCAATATGCTTTCCGCCGTTGGTGCGTTTGCTATTGAAAAGGGGTTGATTGCCGCTTCCACGCCGACCACCCGCGTACGCATTCGCAATGTGAACACCAACACGTTTATCGAAGCTGATATACAGACGCCGCATGGTGTTGTTGAGTATGAAGGAACGGCAAGAATTGACGGCGTCCCGGGAACATCGGCCCCTATTGCGTTGACGTTTCTTAATGCCGCAGGTTCTAAAACCGGGCATATTTTTCCGACGGGCCAACACATCGATTATATCAACTCAGTTCCGGTGACCTGTATGGATATGGCGACACCTGTCGTAATTATTCCTGCCGAATACCTTGGGAAAACGGGCTATGAATCAGCGGAAGAACTGGATGCAGACAACGAATTATTGTCGCGCATTGAGTCTATTCGTTTACAGGCCGGTGAAGCTATGGGGCTGGGTGATGTCAGCAATAAGGTTCTCCCAAAACCGATTCTCATCTCTGCACCTCAACACGACGGCGAAATTAATGTTCGTTATTTTATGCCGCACTCTTGCCATAAAGCGCTGGCGATTACTGGGGCGATAGCTATCGCCAGCAGCTGTGTCATTAACGGTACTGTTTCGCGTCAGGTAACGGCGGGTGCGCATTACGGGAATATCACTATCGAACATCCTGGAGGCACTCTTGATATTCATTTAACCAATAAAGGGGATGAACCTGAAACTATCAGAGCTTCGGTTATTCGTACCGCCAGAAAAATATTCGCTGGTGATGTTTTCCTTCCCTGACAGCATTGGCCTCATTTCTCTGCGATCGCAGAAAAACGAAAAATACTGTATTGCCTGTACAGATTATTCAGGATTAATAAATGAACGTTAAATCATTATGGAAGCTAATTTTAATATTAGCGATCCCCTGTATTATTGGTTTGATTCCTGCCCCTGCGGGATTAAGTGAACTAGCGTGGGTGCTGTTTGGTATTTATCTTGCGGCCATTGTCGGACTGGTGATTAAACCGTTTCCTGAACCGGTGGTGTTATTGATTGCCGTTGCCGCCTCTATGGTGGTTGTCGGAAATTTAGGCCATGGCGTACTGAAGACCAGCAGCGTACTGAGCGGTTATGCTTCCGGTACGACATGGCTGGTTTTCTCCGCGTTTACGTTAAGTGCTGCTTTTGTGACGACGGGGCTGGGTAAGCGCATTGCTTATATTCTGATCGGCAAAATTGGTAACACCACGCTTGGCCTTGGCTATGTGACCGTATTCCTTGATCTGGTATTAGCTCCGGCAACACCGTCAAATACCGCGCGAGCGGGAGGAATCGTATTACCCATCATCAATAGTGTGGCGGTGGCGCTGGGTTCTGAACCGGATAAGAGCCCGCGCCGTGTCGGTCACTACCTGATGATGTCGGTCTATATGGTCACTAAAACAACCAGCTATATGTTTTTTACCGCGATGGCGGGAAACATTCTGGCGTTGAAGATGATCAACGATATCTGTCACTTGCAGTTGAGTTGGGGCGGATGGGCGCTTGCTGCAGGTCTGCCAGGACTGGTCATGCTGTTGGCGACGCCGCTCGTTATCTATTTTATGTATCCACCTGAAATTAAAAAGGTTGATAACAAAATCATCGCTAAAGCTGGCCTTCAGGATTTAGGGCCAATGAAAGGGCGCGAAAAAATGCTGCTGGGTATCTTCGTCCTTGCGTTATTGGGATGGATTTTTAGTAAAAGCCTCAGCGTTGATGAATCAACGGTAGCGATTGTCGTCATGGGTACGATGCTTTTATTTGGCGTAGTCACCTGGGATGATGTGGTTAAAAATAAGGGCGGCTGGAATACATTAATCTGGTACGGCGGTATTATCGGTTTAAGTTCGTTATTATCGAAAGTGAAATTCTTCGACTGGTTAGCCGAACTGTTCAAAAACAATCTCGACTTTGGTAATCACGGCAACGTGGCGTTCTTCGTTATTTTGTTCCTGAGCATTATTGTTCGATATTTCTTTGCCTCAGGCAGCGCATATATTGTGGCAATGATGCCAGTATTTGCCATGCTGGCGAATGTCTCCGGCGCACCACTGATGTTAACCGCGCTGGCATTACTCTTCTCTAACTCCTATGGCGGAATGGTCACCCATTATGGCGGTGCCGCGGGTCCGGTTATTTTTGGCGTTGGCTATAACGATATTAAATCGTGGTGGCTGGTGGGGGGCATGTTGACCTTACTGACCTTTATTGTCCATATCACTCTCGGCGTGTGGTGGTGGAGCATGTTGATTGACTGGAACATGCTGTAAATCATAAACCAGGTTTAAAACTTTTTATTGGCTGTGCGCTTATGTAAGCACAGGACTACGGAGTATCAAATGATTAAGCTGTATGAAAAAGGAATTTACCTCTCCGATAATAATGAAATTGTAGCTGAGGATTCTTTGCCTCGGCATATCTGCAAAGAGGATTCGAAAAAAGGAACTATAGCGTGGTCGATTCTCTCCGCGCATAATACGTCCGGTGATATGAATAAGCTTAAAATTAAGTTTGATTCATTAGCCTCACACGATATTACCTTTGTCGGTATTATTCAGACTGCAAAAGCCTCTGGCATGGAACGTTTTCCGCTGCCGTATGTTCTGACTAACTGCCATAACTCATTATGTGCGGTAGGGGGAACTATTAACGGTGACGATCATATGTTTGGTCTGTCTGCGGCACAGCGTTACGGCGGAATCTTTGTGCCGCCACATATTGCTGTTATCCATCAATACATGCGTGAAATGATGGCGGGCGGCGGCAAAATGATCCTTGGCTCAGACAGCCATACACGTTACGGCGCATTGGGTACGATGGCGGTAGGAGAAGGGGGCGGTGAGCTGGTCAAGCAGCTGCTAAACGACACCTGGGACATTGATTATCCTGACGTCGTTGCCGTTTATCTGACCGGGAAACCCGCAGCAGGTGTTGGTCCACAGGATGTGGCGTTAGCGATCATTGGCGCGGTATTTAAAAATGGCTACGTCAAAAATAAGGTCATGGAGTTTGTCGGCCCTGGTATTCGTCATCTCTCAACGGATTTTCGCAACAGCGTTGATGTGATGACCACCGAAACCACCTGTTTGAGCTCCGTCTGGCAAACGGATGATGAAACTCGTAGTTGGCTGGCATTACATGGACGTGAACAAGACTATCGCCAGCTCAGTCCGCAGCCGATGGCCTGGTACGACGGTTGTATTTATGTTGATTTGAGTGCGATTAAGCCGATGATTGCGCTGCCATTCCATCCAAGTAATGTCTATGAGATTGATACTCTCAATGAGAATCTGACGGACATTCTCCGGGAGATTGAAGTTGAATCTGCACGTATCGCTCAGGGTAAAGCCAGCCTCTCGTTGTTGGATAAAGTAGAAAATGGTCGCTTAAAAGTACAGCAGGGGATCATTGCTGGATGCTCGGGCGGCAACTATGAAAACGTGATTGCTGCGGCGCAGGCATTACGCGGTCAATCCTGCGGTAATGATGCTTTCTCGCTTGCCGTCTACCCCTCGTCACAACCGGTGTTTATGGATTTAGCGCAGAAAGGTGTTGTTACAGATTTACTGGGCGCGGGGGCTGTCATCAGAACCGCATTCTGCGGTCCATGCTTTGGCGCGGGCGATACGCCAATCAACAATGGTCTTAGCATCCGCCATACCACGCGCAACTTCCCTAACCGTGAAGGCTCGAAACCGGGCAATGGTCAAATGTCAGCCGTTGCGCTGATGGATGCGCGATCAATTGCGGCTACGGCAGCCAACGGAGGATTCCTCACTGCTGCGACGGATCTGGACTGCTGGGATACGGTGCCAGACTATGCGTTTAATCCTGCACCTTATAAGAGTCGCGTATACCAGGGGTTCGTGAAAGGGGCTACGCAGCAGCCGCTCATTTACGGCCCGAACATTAAAGACTGGCCGGAACTGGGCGCATTAACGGAAAATATTCTGCTAAAAGTGGCCTCGAAGATCCTTGATGATGTGACAACAACGGATGAGCTTATCCCGTCCGGTGAAACCTCGTCGTATCGCTCTAATCCACTAGGACTGGCGGAATTTACGCTGTCTCGACGAGATCCCGGGTATGTGGGAAGAAGTAAAGCGACGTCGGAGCTGGAAAAAAGGCGCGTGGAGGGGGGCGACGTCAGCGAACTGGCGTCAGTTTTCGAACGCATCCAACAGATTGCCGGTCAGGAAAATGTGCAACCGTTGGATACTGAGATTGGTAGCATGATTTACGCCGTCAAACCTGGCGATGGCTCGGCGCGCGAGCAGGCGGCGAGCTGTCAGCGAGTGATTGGTGGCCTGGCAAATATTGCCCAGGAATATGCCACCAAGCGTTACCGTTCCAACGTTATCAACTGGGGTATGCTACCGCTCCAGATGGCAGAGCAACCTTCATTTGAAGTGGGTGACTATATCTATATTCCCGGTATTCGCCGCGCCTTAGATGAGTGCAGTAAAGAAATCGAAGCGTATGTGCTTCACGATGATGGTGAGGTGAGTGAAATCAGAGTGTATATGGAAAGCCTGACCGCAGAAGAGCGTGAAATTATTAAGGCAGGGAGTTTGATTAACTTTAATAAGTCGCGTTTGGTGTAACACTAATTGTATGCCGGAGCGGGCGATTTTCGTCGCCATCCGGCACATTGCCCGGCAGAGCATGAATCTGCCGGGCTTACATCAGAGAATGACGTTTACTGCTTAGGTTCAGCAACCACTTTGCTACCGATACCGCGGTTGTTGTATTCCCACATACGGTTGAAGTTGGTGTCGTTCAGGTTACGCTGGATTTCACCTTTGTCATCTTCCGCACCGGTATTACCGGCAAACGGGCGTTTTGCGATAACGCTGTCAGCCCATGGTTTTGCCATGTTAAAGCCTTCGTTAATCACGCTGTCACGAATCACGACCTGACCGTTAGTGTTGGAATCGACATCCAGCGAGCGGCCTAACTGCGCCACGCCATCGCCACTTGCCGTGAAGCGGCTATTAATCGCCAGGAAACCGTAGTAGATGTTAGACAGGGTAGCCGGTGCGAACACATAGGCTTCCTGCTGGGTACGGGAGTTCACTACGCGGAAATCGGTGTTATCGAACACTACGGCACCGCGACCGGAAACGATATCCACATCGCCCTCAATGTAGCTGTTGGTAACCAGCGTACGCGGTTGACGATCGTTTTCCAGACGGTTTTGTACACCGCTATTGGTCACGAAGAAGGTATTCTGGCGGCCCAGGATATTGACCTTGTTGATCTGCACTTTATCGCCATCAGTACGCAGTGCAACGGCCGGGTGGTTACCCGCATCAACGCTGTCACCCAGGTTGTTTTCGATGGTCAGGTTCTGCAATTGCAACCCGTTGTTTTGCGACCAGACGACAGCAGAACACATCACGCCAATATTCGTGCCGCGTTTGTTCTGACAATTATCAAACATATACCACGCAGGTTTACCCGGCATATATTTACCGGCTGGGTTCACCGTACGACGCCAGTCAGCGGTGCTCATTTCACCGTCAATGGCCTGGCCAATTTTCACATCAAGCGGTTTTTCGCCCATGCCGTACAGCGTCAGGCTACCTGTTGCTGCCGGGATATATACCGTGCCCTGGTACTCGCCTGGCATAATCGCGATGTACTGACGTTTGTTAGTACGTTTGATGATTGCTGCATCAACAGCGGCCTGAATGCTGGTATGGGTGACGCCCTGAGTCCCTGCCGGGCCAACGACGAAGTCAGGCTGTGCAGGCAGAGAAATAGAAGAAGGGCTCCACGGCGCAGTGTTTGGCGTCAGCGCAGAAAAATAGTGCGCAGTAACGAAGTTTTTCGCTTCATTAGCCGACAAAATCGGGCGCGAAGAGGTTCCTGGCGCGGTTTGATCGGAAGGAATTTGATCGGGCGGCGTAGAGCTACAGGCGGTCAGCGTCACGCCAAAAGCCATTGCCAGCGCCAGACGGGAAACTGATGATATGTTCACAGGTTGCTCCGGGCTTTGAAAGTTATCCATTAAAGCCTGCTTTTTTATACTAAGTTGAGCGAAACGGGAAGGCGAAAAGGTAAAAAGTTGTTTTTTATCGCAGCAATGTCTGGCGCGGAGAGTCTTTATATCACAAATAGATAACAATTATAGTTCTTCAGGTTGACAACATCCCTATAATCAAAAATAAATGTCTATACAACCTATGACAAGTGGTGAGTCGAATGCAGCAATTCTTCCCTGATGATGTTATCTGGCGCAATGTTCGTCTGGCGACTATGGACCCTGAACGTGGTACCCCATATGGGCTGTTGGACGGTCACGCGCTGATCGTCCGCCAGGGCAAGATTTGCGATATCGTCCCGGAATCATCTTTATATCTCACGCATGACAATACTTTTGATATGCAGGGCAGGCTGATTACGCCTGGCCTGATTGATTGCCATACGCATCTGGTCTTTGGCGGAAACCGCGCAGGTGAGTGGGAGCAGCGGCTAAATGGAGTCTCCTACCAGCAGATAAGCGCTCAGGGTGGGGGGATCAATGCCACCGTATCGGCGACCCGCAGCGCCACGGATGAACAACTCCTACACGTAGCCCATCAGCGGATGGAACAGCTGATCAAAGAAGGTGTTACGCTGCTGGAAATAAAATCCGGCTACGGCCTGGATTTGCCGACAGAAGAGAAAATATTGCGCGTGGTGGCAGCGCTGGCGGCAGAGAATATCGTTGAAATCAGCCCGACGCTGTTGGCTGCGCATGCAACTCCAGCGGAATACCGGGATGATCCTGACGGCTATATTACGCTGGTGTGTGAGACCATTTTGCCGCAATTGTGGGAACAAGGGCTGTTTGAGACCGTCGATCTGTTCTGTGAAAGCGTTGGTTTTTCGTTGGCACAGAGTGAGCGGGTGTTTCAGGCTGCGCAGGCGCTGGGCATCCCGATTAAAGGCCATGTCGAACAACTGTCATTGCTTGGTGGCGCACAGTTGGTAAGCCGCTACCACGGGCTATCCGCCGATCATATTGAATACCTCGATGAAGCGGGCGTGGCGGCGATGAGCCAAAGCGGTACGGTCGGCGTGCTGCTGCCCGGCGCATTCTATTTCCTCAAAGAGGAGCAGCGCCCACCGGTAGCGTTGCTGCGTCAATATCAGGTACCGATGGCGGTAGCGACAGATTTTAACCCCGGTACCAGTCCGTTTATCAGCCTGCACTGGGCGATGAATATGGCCTGCGTTCAGTTTGGCCTAACGCCGGAAGAAGCATGGGCGGGCGTAACCCGTCATGCGGCCCGGGCACTGGGGCGTCATGCCACCCACGGTCAATTGAAGGCCGGGTTTGTGGCCGATTTTGTGGTGTGGGATGCAACCCTCCCGGTCGAGATCCTGTATGAACCCGGGCGCAATCCGCTCTACCAACGCGTATTCAAAGGACAAATAGCATGACCAACTGGCAACCAGCCTCACCTGCGCTGTGGCAGGGACGTGATGACCGCGCCGAATCGCCGAATGCGCTGCGCCTGTTTCAGACTATCACCCTGAGCCCGACGTTTAGCCCAGAAATGTACCGCGAGCAGATAGCGTTGCTCGGGTTTGCCTGTGACGAAGGCGTTAAACGTAATCAGGGGCGCACGGGCGCCGCCGGAGCACCCGATGTGCTACGCAAGGCGTTGGCGAATTTAGCCAGTCATGATGGGCACAATCGACTGGTGGATCTGGGAAATATTGTGGCGCAGGCTCCCGATCTTGAGGGCGCGCAGCAGGCGTTACGCAATGCAGTACAGCGCTGTCAGCACGAGAACATGCGTACCTTTGTTTTAGGCGGGGGACACGAAACCGCCTTTGCGCACGGCGCGGGCGTACTGGATGCGTTCCCGCAGGCGAAAGTGGGGATAGTCAACTTCGATGCGCATCTCGATTTGCGCCATGCCGGGCAGGCCACATCCGGTACGCCGTTTCGCCAGCTGGCGCAGCTTTGCGATGAACAGCAGCGTGAATTTCACTATGCCTGTATCGGCGTCAGTCGGGCGGCAAACACCCAGGCGCTTTGGGATGAGGCCCAGCGGCTCGGTGTTACGGTGGTGGAGGATCTGCATTGTGATACGGCGCAGGCGCAGTTAGCGCAGTTCATTGCCAATCTGGATGTCATCTATATGACAATCGACCTCGACGTGCTGCCTGTGTGGGAAATGCCCGGCGTGTCGGCCCCCGCCGCGCTTGGCGTACCGTTGGCGACGCTGCTGAGACTGATTGAGCCTCTGTGTCGTAGCGGTAAACTCCTGGCGGTGGATATGGTTGAATTTAATCCACGTTATGACGATGATGGCAGAGCAGCACGCGTGGCGGCGCGATTAGGCTGGCAAATCGCCCACTGGTGGCACTGACATACCTGATGGCGTTGCGCTTATCAGGTTCGGGTAATGCCTGTAAACTCTACCCACTCACATTTTCAGCTTAAGGAAGGCTCACGCATGCTCCCATCCCGTTCTGCTCCGGCTCCTTTTTACGAAAAGGTCAAACAGGAGATCAGCGAAAAAATTGCCAGCGGTATCTGGCAGCCTCACGATCGCATTCCTTCTGAGGCAGAGCTGGTGGCGCAATATGGTTTCAGCCGCATGACTATCAACCGGGCGCTGCGTGAGTTAACGGATGAAGGTTTACTGGTGCGTTTACAGGGCGTGGGGACGTTTGTCGCCGAGCCAAAAGGCCAGTCCGCGCTGTTTGAAATCCGCAGCATCGCGGATGAAATCAACGCCCGTCAGCATCAGCACCGGTGTGAAGTGCTGACGCTGGAAAAAACCCAGGCCAACGCGCAGCAGGCTTTGGTGTTAAACGTCAAAGAAGGCACCTCCATTTTTCACTCTGTCATGGTGCACTACGAGAACGATCTGCCGGTACAGATTGAAGATCGCTGCGTGAATGCCGAAATTGTGCCGGAGTATCTGGCGCAGGATTACAGCCAGACCACGCCGCACGCATACCTGTCGCTGATAGCCCCTTTAACGGAAGGTGAGCATATTGTTGAAGCGGTACGTGCCAGCGCTGAAGAGTGCGCGCTGCTGAATATTAAAGAACACGATCCCTGCCTGCTGATTCGTCGTAAGACCTGGTCTGCGTCGTCCATAGTCTCTCATGCCCGCTTGCTGTTTCCAGGTTCTCGCTATCGGCTGCAAGGGCGGTTTATGTCCTGATACAGGACATGAAAACCGTGATTGCTGACGCAATATAATAAAAATGTATCTTAATTGTTAAAATCACCCTTGCGATGACTTGTATAGACAAGTATATGTTTCTTATCTATCCGACGTTCGCGAGGAGTCTTCTGTCATGTCCCATAGCAAATATCGTCAGCAGGATATTCGTGCCCCGCGCGGCACCACCTTAACGGCCAAAAGCTGGCTGACCGAAGCGCCGCTGCGCATGCTAATGAATAATCTGGATCCCGATGTGGCGGAAAATCCGCATGAGCTGGTGGTATACGGTGGGATTGGCCGCGCCGCGCGGGACTGGGAATGTTATGACGCCATCGTCAATGCGCTGACCAAACTGGAGACCGATGAAACTCTGCTGGTCCAGTCCGGAAAACCGGTAGGCGTATTCAAAACTCACGACAACGCACCGCGCGTGTTGATTGCCAACTCCAACCTGGTCCCGCATTGGGCGACCTGGGAACACTTCAACGAACTGGACGCCAAAGGGCTGGCGATGTACGGCCAGATGACCGCCGGGAGCTGGATCTACATCGGCAGCCAGGGCATCGTGCAGGGGACTTATGAAACCTTCGTTGAGGCCGGGCGTCAGCATTATCAGGGTAAGCTGAGCGGACGTTGGGTGCTGACCGCCGGGCTGGGCGGCATGGGCGGAGCGCAACCGTTAGCCGCTACGCTTGCGGGTGCGTGTTCGCTGAACATTGAATGCCAACAAAGCCGAATTGATTTCCGTCTGCGTACCCGTTACGTGGACGAGCAGGCGACATCGCTTGACGATGCGCTGGCGCGTATCGACAAATACACCCGCGAGGGTAAAGCGGTCTCCATTGCACTGTGTGCTAACGCCGCTGATGTGGTACCGGAACTGGTGAAGCGCGGTGTGCGCCCGGATATGGTCACCGACCAGACCAGCGCCCACGATCCGCTGCATGGTTATCTGCCGTGCGGCTGGAGTTGGGAAGAGTATCAGGCAAAAGCGGTGTCCGATCCCCAGGGCACGGTGCAGGCGGCGAAACGTTCAATGGCAACGCACGTTGAGGCGATGCTGGCGTTTAGCAAAATGGGCGTGCCGACGTTTGATTACGGCAACAACATTCGCCAGATGGCAAAAGAGATGGGCGTGGAAAACGCCTTTGATTTCCCCGGCTTCGTACCTGCATATATTCGCCCCCTGTTCTGTCGCGGCATAGGGCCATTCCGTTGGGTGGCGCTTTCCGGCGATCCGCAGGATATTTATAAGACAGATGCCAAAGTGAAAGAGATCGTGGCTGATAATAAGCACCTTCATCACTGGCTGGATATGGCGCGTGAGCGGATTAACTTCCAGGGCTTACCAGCGCGTATCTGCTGGGTCGGCCTGGAGTGGCGACAAAAGCTGGGGCTGGCGTTTAATGAAATGGTGCGCAGTGGTGAAGTATCCGCGCCGATTGTTATTGGCCGTGACCATCTGGACTCCGGTTCTGTTGCCAGCCCAAACCGCGAAACCGAAGCTATGCGCGACGGTTCAGACGCCGTATCCGACTGGCCGCTGCTGAACGCGCTGCTTAACACCGCCAGCGGCGCGACCTGGGTGTCGCTTCATCACGGCGGCGGGGTTGGCATGGGCTTCTCCCAGCATGCCGGGATGGTGATTGTTTGCGATGGCACCGATGAAGCCGCGGCGCGCATCGCCCGGGTATTACATAACGATCCGGCGACCGGGGTGATGCGTCACGCTGATGCCGGGTATGACATTGCGGTGGAGTGCGCAGTTGAAGAAGGGCTGAATTTGCCGATGGTTGCCGCGACGCAGGAGAAACGCTGATATGAACACCATGACTCTCACGCCGGGCCATCTGAGTTTTACCCAGCTACGTGAAATCTGGCAGCAGCCGGTCAAACTGAGCCTGGATGCCGGGGCGATTGATGCAATCAACGCCAGCGTCGCCTGCGTCAATAATATTGTCGCTGAAGGCCGTACGGCGTATGGCATTAATACCGGCTTTGGTCTGTTGGCTCAGACCCGTATCGCCACGGAAGATTTGCAGAATTTACAGCGTTCGCTGGTGCTTTCCCATGCGGCAGGCGTTGGCGAAGCGCTGGATGACGCAATGGTTCGCCTGATTATGGTGCTGAAAATCAACAGCCTGGCGCGCGGTTTTTCCGGCATTCGTTTGAGCGTGATTGAAGCGCTGATTGCGCTGGTGAATGCCGAGGTGTATCCACTGATCCCGGCGAAAGGGTCGGTGGGCGCATCGGGCGACCTGGCGCCGCTGGCACATATGTCGTTGACGCTACTGGGCGAAGGTAAAGCGCGCTGGCAGGGGGAATGGCTCCCGGCGACCGACGCGCTGAAAAAGGCCGGACTGGAGCCGATCACGCTGGAGGCGAAAGAGGGACTGGCGCTGCTCAACGGCACTCAGGCTTCCACCGCCTTTGCATTGCGCGGGTTAATTGAAGCTCAGGAACTGTTTGCGTCTGCGACGGTGTGCGGGGCGCTGACCACAGAAGCGGTGCTGGGCTCCCGTCGTCCGTTTGACGCCCGTATTCATGCCGCGCGAGGGCAGCGTGGGCAGATTGATGCCGCAATGCTGTACCGTCATGTGTTGACCGATTCCAGCGCGCTTTCGCAGTCGCATCATAACTGTGAAAAGGTGCAGGACCCGTATTCTCTGCGCTGTCAGCCACAGGTGATGGGGGCGTGTCTGACGCAAATGCGCCAGGTGATGGATGTTCTGCTGGTTGAAGCCAACGCGGTTTCCGACAACCCGCTGGTGTTTGCCGAAGAGGGCGATGTGATCTCCGGTGGGAATTTCCATGCTGAACCGGTGGCGATGGCGGCAGATAATCTGGCGCTGGCAATTGCGGAAATTGGCTCGTTATCAGAGCGGCGCATTGCGCTGATGATGGACAAACATATGTCGCAGTTGCCGCCGTTCCTGGTGAAAAACGGCGGGGTTAACTCCGGCTTTATGATTGCCCAGGTGACCGCCGCCGCGCTGGCGAGCGAGAACAAAGCGCTGGCGCATCCGCACAGCGTGGACAGCTTGCCGACCTCCGCCAACCAGGAAGATCACGTGTCTATGGCACCAGCGGCTGGGCGCAGACTGTGGGAGATGGCGGCGAATACGCGCGGCGTGATTGCCGTGGAGTGGCTGGCGGCGTGTCAGGGGATTGACCTGCGTGAAGGGTTAACCTCCAGTCCGCTGCTGGAGCAGGCGCGACAGGCGCTGCGCGAGCAGGTTGCTCACTACACGCAGGATCGCTTTTTTGCCCCGGATATTGAGTGCGCGACCGAGCTGTTAGCACAAGGAACGTTGCTGAAATTGCTGCCTGAATTTCTGTAGAAAATTGCCTGATGGCGACGCTGACGCGTCTTATCAGGCCTACGGTCTGCTTTGTAGGCCGGATGAGGCTAAGCCGACATCCGGCACAACACAGCTTAACTAAACATCGCGGTAATCGAGGCGCTGGCGAGCGAGTGGAAATGGACGTTAAATCCAACCATCGCGCCGCTGGCACTTTCATCGACATCAATACGCTCCACATCCAGCGCGTGAACCGTAAAGATATAGCGGTGGGTTTCCCCCTTCGGCGGCGCAGCGCCACCATAACCCGCTTTACCAAAATCTGTACGGGTCTGAATCACCCCATCCGGTTGTGCAACCAGCCCGGAGCCGAATCCTTGTGGGAGTACGCGGGTATCAGCCGGCAGATTTACCACCACCCAATGCCACCAGCCGGAGCCGGTTGGCGCATCAGGATCAAAGCAGGTCACCACAAAGCTTTTGGTTCCTGTGGGTACGTCATCCCACGCCAGATGTGGGGAAATATTATCCCCGTCATACCCCATGCCGTTAAAGACGTGGCGATGCCCAAGCTTATCGCCATCGCGCAGATCGTTACTGATTAGTTTCATGCTGACTCCTCTTGTTAGCCAAAAAGTGTAGCCAGAAACCGTAGAGCTTACCGCTGATTAATCGCTAAAAAATGTTGCATTGCGCACAGCCTCGTTCACGGCCTGCGTCAGGCGACGCAACTGATCGGGCTGAATGATGTACGGCGGCATCAGGTAGATGAGCTTGCCAAACGGTCTTATCCACACGCCCTGTTCGACAAAGAACTTCTGTAACGCTGCCATATTCACCGGATGCGTGGTTTCGATTACGCCAATGGCGCCGAGCACGCGTACGTCCGCGACCCAACTGGAGTCCGCCGCCGGGGCGAGTTCTGCCCGCAGTTGCGCTTCAATGGCCGCTACCTGCGCGCGCCACTCGCCGGTTTCGATTAACGACAGGCTGGCGGAGGCGACGGCGCAGGCCAACGGATTGCCCATAAAGGTTGGGCCGTGCATGAAGCATCCGGCTTCACCGTTGCTGATGGTTTCTGCGACCTGACGTGTGGTCAGGGTTGCTGAAAGGGTCATTGTCCCGCCGGTTAACGCTTTGCCCAGGCACAAAATGTCCGGGGTTATGTCGGCGTGTTCGCAGGCAAACAGCTTGCCTGTACGACCAAATCCGGTGGCGATTTCATCGGCAATCAGCAGGATCCCTTCACGGTTGCACATCTTACGGATGCGTTTTAACCATTCGGGATGATACATGCGCATACCGCCAGCGCCCTGTACGATTGGCTCAAGGATCACCGCCGCAATTTCGTGGCGATGTGCGGCCATCAGACGGGCAAAAGGCACCATATCCAGTTCGTCCCACTCGCCGCCCATGCGGCTTTGTGGGGCAGGGGCAAACAGGTTCTCCGGCAGGTACCCCTTCCACAGACTGTGCATTGAGTTGTCGGGATCGCAGACCGACATCGCGCCGAAGGTATCACCGTGATAACCGTTACGAAATGTCAGGAAACGCTGGCGGGATTCACCTTTAGCCTGCCAGTATTGCAGCGCCATTTTCATTGCGACTTCTACGGCGACCGACCCTGAATCCGCGAGAAAAACGCACTCCAGCGCCTCTGGGGTCATCGCCACCAACTGGCGGCACAACGCAATGGCCGGGGCATGGGTAATGCCGCCAAACATCACATGCGACATGGTATCAATCTGCGTTTTCATCGCGGCGTTCAGCTGCGGGTGATTGTAACCGTGGATCGCCGCCCACCAGGATGACATGCCGTCAATCAGCTTCTCACCGCTGGCTAAGATCAGTTCGCAACCTTCGGCACGCGCCACCGGATAAACCGGCAACGGGGAGGTCATGGAGGTGTATGGGTGCCAGATATGGCGTTGGTCAAACGCAAGATCGTCCGTTGTCATAATCGACTTGTAAACCAAATTAAAAAGATTTAGGTTTACGAGTCTACACCAAACTAACAACGAAACGTATACCAATATGGCTCATTCTTCTCGCTGGACAATGTCGCAAGTCACCGAATTATTTGAAAAACCGCTGTTGGATCTGCTGTTTGAAGCGCAGCAGGTTCATCGTCAGCATTTCGATCCGCAGCAGGTACAGGTTAGTACGCTGCTGTCGATTAAGACCGGTGCTTGCCCGGAAGATTGCAAATACTGCCCGCAGAGCTCCCGCTATAAAACCGGTCTGGAAACAGAACGGTTGATGGAGGTTGAACAGGTACTGGACTCGGCACGTAAGGCGAAGCAGGCCGGCTCAACGCGGTTTTGCATGGGCGCGGCGTGGAAAAACCCGCATGAGCGCGATATGCCGTACCTGGAACAAATGGTGCAGGGCGTAAAAGAACTGGGGCTGGAAGCCTGTATGACGCTGGGCACGCTGGACGAATCTCAGGCCAAGCGCCTCGCCAATGCGGGTCTGGACTACTACAACCACAACCTCGACACCTCGCCGGAATTTTACGGCAATATCATCACCACTCGTTCGTACCAGGAGCGCCTGGACACGCTGGATAAAGTGCGCGAGGCGGGCATTAAAGTTTGCTCCGGCGGGATTGTTGGGCTGGGCGAAACGGTGACCGACCGCGCGGGTCTGCTGCTGCAATTAGCGAATCTGCCGACGCCGCCGGAAAGCGTGCCGATCAACATGCTGGTGAAAGTGAAGGGCACGCCGCTTGCCGATAACGACGACGTAGATGCTTTTGATTTTATTCGTACTATCGCCGTGGCGCGTATCATGATGCCGACCTCATACGTGCGTCTTTCTGCCGGGCGCGAGCAGATGAACGAACAAACCCAGGCGATGTGCTTTATGGCCGGGGCCAACTCGATTTTCTACGGCTGCAAACTGCTGACCACCCCGAACCCGAACGAAGATAAAGATTTGCTGTTATTTCGCAAGCTGGGTCTTAACCCGCAGCAAACGGCGGTACTGGCGGGCGATAACGAACAGCAACAACGTCTGGAGCAGGCGCTGCGTACCCCGGATACCGACGATTACTACAACGCGGCAACTGTATGACCTGGCAGCAAAAAATAGACGATGCGCTAACAGCGCGTCGTCGTGCTGATACTCTGCGTCAGCGCTATGCAGTGACGCAGGGCGCGGGTCGCTGGCTGCAGGCCGACGGTCGTCAGTATCTGAATTTCTCCAGCAACGACTATCTCGGCTTAAGCCACCATCCACAAATTATCTGCGCGTGGCAGCAGGGCGCTGAGCGTTTTGGCGTCGGCAGCGGCGGCTCGGGCCATGTCAGCGGTTATTCCGTTGCTCATCAGGCGCTGGAAGAAGAGCTGGCGCAGTGGCTCGGCTATTCCCGGGCGCTGTTGTTCATCTCTGGTTTTGCCGCCAATCAGGCGGTCATTGCCGCACTGATGGGAAAAGATGACAAGATTGTTGCCGACAGGCTCAGCCATGCCTCGCTGCTGGAGGCTGCCAGTCTTAGCCCTGCCGCGTTACGTCGCTTTACCCATAACGACTCGCAACACCTGGATCGTTTGCTGACGGCCCCCTGTCTGGGGCAGCAGTTGGTGGTTACCGAAGGCGTGTTCAGCATGGATGGCGACAGTGCGCCGCTGGCAGAAATTCACGCTGTGGCGAAACGGCAGGGCGCGTGGCTGCTGGTGGATGATGCGCATGGGATTGGCGTAAGCGGTGAGGAAGGGCGCGGTTCGTGCTCTCGACAGCAGGTGAAACCTGAGCTGTTGGTGGTGACGTTTGGCAAAGGGTTTGGCGTCAGCGGTGCGGCAATCTTGTGTTCTGATAGCGTGGCCGATTATCTGCTGCAATTCGCCCGTCATCTGATCTACAGCACCAGCATGCCGCCAGCCCAGGCTCAGGCTTTGCGCTCCGCGCTGGCGGTGATCCGCAGCCGCGAAGGCGATGAGCGCAGAGAAAAGCTGGCGAAGCTTATCCAGCGTTTTCGCGCAGGGGTGAATACTACGGATTTGACGCTGGCGCATTCAGACAGCGCTATTCAACCGCTGATCGTTGGCGACAATCATAAAGCCTTGCAACTGGCACAGACGTTACGGCAACAGGGGTGCTGGGTGACGGCGATTCGTCCACCGACGGTGCCGGTTGGGACGGCCAGGCTGCGGATTACGCTGACCCAGGCGCATGAAGTCCAGGATATCGACAGCCTACTGGAGGTGCTGCATGGCGCAGGTCAATAAGCAGGCTATTGCCGCTGCGTTTGGTCGCGCGGCCACGCACTATGAGCAACATGCGGAGCTTCAGCGTCAGAGCGCCGATGCGTTACTGGCACAACTCGATGGCCGGGCGTTCTCACGGGTTTTGGACGCGGGCTGTGGGCCTGGGCGTATGAGTCGTTACTGGCGGGAGCAGGGGAGCGAGGTCTGTGCGCTGGATCTGTCGGCACAAATGCTGACCGAAGCGCAGCGTCACGATGTTGCCCATCACTATCTGCTGGCGGATATCGAAGCCATTCCGCAGGCCGCTGCCACTTTCGACCTGGCCTGGAGCAATCTGGCCGTGCAGTGGTGCAACGACCTGCGCGGCGCGTTACGCGAGCTATACCGGGTGGTGCGTCCTGGCGGGACGGTGGCGTTTAGTACCCTGGCGCAAGGGTCGATGCCTGAACTTCGTCAGGCGTGGCGAGCAGTTGATGATCGGGAGCACGCCAACCGTTTTTTGCCGGTGGAGCAACTGGAAAACGCGCTGTGCGGCTGGGACGTTGAATATCAGTCTCATGCCGTCACGCTGTGGTTTGACGATGCGCTGAGCGCCATGCGCTCGCTGAAAGGCATTGGCGCTACGCATTTGCATGATGGGCGCGAGCAGCGTGTGCTGACCCGCTCGCAGTTGCGCCAGTTACAGCTCGCCTGGCCCTGTCAGCAGGGGAAATATCCGCTGACCTATCATCTTTTTTTGGGAGTAATTCAACGTGACTAACACGTATTTTGTCACCGGGACGGACACCGAAGTAGGTAAAACTATCGCCAGCTGTGCGTTGCTTCAGGCGGCGGGACAGCTGGGGTTGCGAACGGTCGGCTATAAGCCGGTGGCGTCAGGCAGTGAAATGACGGCTGAAGGTCTGCGAAACAGCGATGCGCTGGCTCTACAGCGCAACAGCGTTGTGGCAGTGGATTATGCGGCCATCAATCCGTATACCTTCGCCGAACCTACCTCACCGCATATCATCAGTGCTGACGAAGGGCGCCCCATTCAGGCCTCAGTGATGTCTGCGGGTTTACGCATGCTTGAAGAACAGGCTGACTGGGTATTGGTGGAAGGCGCAGGCGGATGGTTTACGCCACTTTCGCCAACGCTGAGTTTTTCTGACTGGGTAAAAGCGGAACAACTGCCGGTGATTCTGGTGGTTGGCGTTAAGCTCGGCTGTATCAATCATGCCATTTTGACCGCCCAGGCGGTGCAGCAGGCCGGGCTGACGCTCGCCGGATGGGTTGCCAATGATGTGCAGCCACCCGGTAAGCGTCATGCTGAATATATGGCGACACTAAAGCGTGCGCTTGCGGCTCCGCTACTGGGGGAAATTCCCTGGCTGGCAGAAGAGCCGGAACGAGCAGCGACAGGTCGTTATATCGATCTTAGCGTTTTGTCTCTGGCATCCACCAGTCGTTGATTAGCGGGTCGCTGAATTGTGTTATTTGCCCTTGAGCCACGTTGCGTCCACGATGTAACAAGCAATAGCAGTCAGCGACCCGACGAATAAACGGCAGGCTCTGCTCCGCGAGCATAATGGCGATGCCAAGCTCCTGGCTTAGCCTCACTATCAGATTCCCCAGTTTGTGGATATACGCCTGGCCACTTCCTCGCGTCGGCTCATCGAGAATCAGCAGGCGCGGGCGAGTGACTAACGCACTGGCGAGTGCAAGCTGGTGCTGATTTTCCTCCGACAATGCCACCCCTTTGGCCTGACGCAGTACAAACAGCTGTGGAAACAGGCGGTAAATATCGCTGCTGTTCATCGTTTCGCTTTTCTCAACCGCCTGGCGCGCAATGTGCAGATTTTCCTCTACCGTCAGCTGCGAAAAAATTCGCCGTTCCTGTGATACACAGTTAATACCCAGCGCAATGCGCTTTGCCGCCGGAATCTGAAGCAGATCGCAAGGTGGTGCGCCAGCCTGATGCCAGAACATGGTTCCGCTCTCAATCGGTAAATTGCCTGTGATGCAATTGGCCAGCGTGGTTTTTCCCATCCCTGGAAGACCCAGCACGGCGGTACATTTACCGGGCAACAGGTCGAGATCGACATCCCAAAGCGAGTGTTGATTACCGTAATAGTGATTCACTGCACGAAGACTCAACATAGATTTCTCCCTCATGATGATATCCGCCTCGCGGGCTGATGGTCGGGAGAAAACTGCAAATCTCTTGCCAGAAGCGGAATGAGGGGAAAATACAGCAGAATAGCGTATTGAGCGGGTTGCGGTATCTGGCTTGTTGTGGATGAGCGGCGCAGTGTGCACATTGTCAGTGCCTGGTGGCGTTGTGATGGTGCAGGCAGGAAAATGATGAAAATGCGAGCAAGATCTCGGCCATTCCAGGTCGCTTCGTTAGCTGATAAATATCAAAAAATAGCGATAATTTTTTTTTATCCCACCAGAAAAGACCATCAGGACGTTTTTGCCAGGCTACAGTCCATACGGGCTGGAGGCAGTTATCCACTATTCCTGTGGATAACCTTGTGTATTAGAGTTAGAAAACACAAGGTAAGCGAGAGAAGACGCGGCCTGCGACTAAATTGATGCGAAAGACGGCTTGAGATAATAGTCATTAAATTACAGTGTGTTAGATAAATGCAATGGCTGTCGCAGAAGTGTCATGTGTTGCCACAAAACTTTCATCGGGTAGCTTGACAAATGTTAAAAAAGTCATTGGTTTGGGGATAACACATTTTTGCTGGTGTTTTATCTTGCCTGCGGACAAATTTTAGCCTGTAGTCACGGCCATTTTGCTGGGGTAACAGAAATATTCTGGCGCGTTACTGTTTTTCCATCCAGTATATTTTACTGGCAAAATATACGGCTGCGAGTAAAATTACACACCTGCCCGCCCATTGCTTCAGGTAGCTGCTCATGAGTAAACCGTTCAAACTAAATTCCGCTTTTAAACCCTCTGGCGATCAGCCTGAGGCGATTCGTCGCCTGGAAGAAGGTCTGGAGGATGGACTGGCGCATCAGACGCTGCTGGGGGTGACGGGGTCGGGGAAAACATTCACCATCGCGAACGTGATTGCGGACTTACAGCGACCTACCATGGTGCTGGCCCCCAATAAGACGCTTGCCGCACAGTTGTACGGTGAGATGAAAGAGTTTTTCCCGGATAACGCGGTGGAATATTTCGTCTCCTACTACGACTATTATCAGCCGGAAGCCTACGTGCCAAGTTCTGACACCTTCATCGAGAAGGATGCCTCGGTTAACGAACACATTGAGCAGATGCGACTGTCAGCGACCAAAGCGTTGCTTGAGCGACGGGATGTCGTTGTCGTGGCGTCGGTTTCCGCGATTTATGGTCTGGGTGACCCGGATCTGTACCTGAAAATGATGCTGCACCTGACGGTGGGGATGATTATCGACCAGCGCGCGATCCTGCGTCGTCTGGCGGAGCTGCAATATACCCGCAACGATCAGGCATTCCAGCGCGGGACCTTCCGCGTGCGCGGTGAAGTGATCGACATATTCCCGGCGGAATCTGACGACATCGCGTTGCGCGTGGAACTGTTTGATGAAGAGGTCGAACGTTTGTCGCTGTTTGACCCGCTTACCGGGCAGGTCGAATCCACTATTTCGCGCTTTACCATCTACCCTAAAACGCACTACGTGACGCCGCGCGAACGTATTGTACAGGCGATGGAAGAAATTAAGGTTGAGCTTGCAGAGCGGCGAAAAGTCCTGTTGGCAAATAACAAACTTCTGGAAGAACAGCGCTTAAGTCAGCGTACCCAGTTCGATCTGGAAATGATGAACGAGCTGGGTTACTGCTCGGGGATTGAAAACTATTCCCGCTATCTGTCCGGGCGTGGTCCGGGCGAGCCGCCGCCGACGCTGTTTGATTACCTGCCTGCCGATGGCCTGCTGGTTGTGGATGAATCCCACGTGACTATCCCGCAAATTGGCGGCATGTATCGCGGTGACCGGGCGCGTAAAGAAACCCTGGTCGAATACGGATTCCGTCTGCCGTCGGCGCTGGATAACCGTCCGCTTAAATTTGAAGAGTTTGAAGCGCTGGCCCCGCAAACCATCTACGTTTCGGCGACGCCGGGCAACTATGAGCTGGAGAAATCCGGTGATGATGTGGTCGATCAGGTGGTACGACCGACCGGGCTGCTGGATCCGGTTATTGAGGTGCGTCCGGTGGCGACGCAGGTTGACGACCTGCTGTCTGAAATCCGCACCCGTGCGGCGATTAACGAACGTGTGCTGGTCACCACGCTCACCAAACGGATGGCGGAAGACCTCACAGAATACCTCGAAGAACACGGCGAGCGGGTGCGTTATCTGCACTCTGACATCGATACCGTGGAACGTATGGAAATCATTCGTGACCTGCGTCTGGGCGAGTTTGACGTGCTGGTGGGTATCAACCTGTTACGTGAAGGCCTGGACATGCCTGAGGTCTCCCTGGTGGCGATTCTGGACGCAGACAAAGAAGGGTTCCTGCGTTCTGAACGTTCGCTTATCCAGACCATCGGTCGTGCGGCGCGTAATATCAACGGTAAGGCGATTCTTTACGGTGATAAAATTACCGCCTCAATGGCCAAAGCGATTGGTGAAACCGAACGTCGTCGTGAGAAACAGCAGCTCTACAACGAAGAGCACGGTATTACGCCGCAGGGCCTGAACAAGAAAGTGGTCGATATTCTGGCGTTGGGTCAGAATATTGCGAAGACCAAAGCGAAAGGCAAAGGGAAGTCACGCGCAGGCGCGAAGTCTGAGGTTGTCGAACTGGATATGACGCCAAAAGCGCTGCAGCAGAAGATTCACGAGCTGGAAGGGCAGATGATGCAGCACGCACAGAATCTCGAGTTTGAAGAGGCCGCGACAATCCGTGACCAGTTGCATCAGCTGCGCGAGTTGTTTATTGCGGCATCGTAAGGCGGTGTCGGATGCGGGGTAAACCCCTTATCCGACCTACGGGGTAGATCGCCTTTGTAGGCCTGATAAGCGCAGCGCATCAGGCATTGTTTGATGCCGGATGCCGGAGCAAATCGTTTTGTAGGCCTGATAAGCAAAGCGCATCAGGCAAATCCGTTCAGCCCAGCGCCTGCACTGCTTTCTCCAGCGCACTATGCAATAGCTGGCGGTCATGGCGGTAGGGAATATCGCTGGCTTCCAGCACTTCCTGGATCACAACGCGGTCGGTAACGGCGGAAGCATCTACTTTCGGCCCCACAACCACCGCATCAATCACTTTCTTCCCGACGTACTGTTCAATAATGGCCAGCTTATCGCTAAGCGTCAGGCTGGCTGCTGGCAGGCTTAATTCGCGCCCAAGATTGCCTATATAGACCATCGGAGCCGGTGTGCGACGTAATGCCTGTGACATTTCATCGAGTAACAGAATCGGCATCAGGCTGGTGTAAAAACTGCCAGGGCCTATCAAAATCAAATCCGCTTCAGCGATAGCCTCAACGGCCTCACGCGTAGTCGGGACTTTTGGCGACAGCATCAGTTCCTGAGGCGGGACGGTGAGCTGATCGATATTCACTTCGCCATAAACTTCATGTCCCTGGTCATCAATGGCCATCAGATCCACCGGCAGCTCCGACATCGGAATTAAATGTGCGTCAACTTTCAGCAGGCTACGAATTAAATTGATAGCTTCCAGAGGCCGCACGCTGAGGTGGTCGAGCGCCTTTAACATCAGATTTCCGAGGTTATGCCCGGAAAGTTCGCCATTACCGCCAAAACGATACTCAAACATGGCGGATGCAACGCTGGGTTGGGTAATTAACTGGTTCAGACAGTTACGCATGTCTCCCCAGGCTATCCCTCCTTCAGAGCGACGAATACGACCTGTCGACCCGCCGTTATCGGTGGTGGTGACGATACCCGTCAGGCGGGAACCTAATGGGGAAAGAGAGGAGAGAACGCGTCCTAATCCATGCCCTCCGCCGAGAGCGACAACGCGGTCCAGATCTGCCAGCGTGCGAGTGCGCATATATTTTCCTGATATCAATTGATCGGCGCTACAGTAACGTAAATAGCGTGTTTTCGGCAATTATCCAGTCGGCATCTGCCGTAATTTTTTTCTGCGATCTACTCCTTTCTGACGACACCCACCTGATAGCAAGATGATGTATATCAATGCAAAACTGTAGTTTTTGCTTATTCTGTAGCGAAATTGCACGATCATGTCGTTATGTATGTATTTATACAGCGAAAGTGTACATGGCAAAAGCGTCATTTACACGCTAGTATCGGCATAACCACAAAGTACTTTTAATAATTTGAGTTGCCGAAAGCCAACGCATCTGCAACTCGAAGTATGATGAGTATAAACACTCTAGCCTCTGCACCTGGGTCAAATGATACGGTGCTTTGGCCGTGACAAGACTTGAAAAAGTTTGTCACCAGGGCGCAGGAAGAAATGACTACGTCTCCCGTATTTGGAAAGGTGTACATGGGCTCTCAACTTACCGATGCTTTCGCACGTAAGTTTTACTACTTACGTTTGTCGATTACCGATGTGTGTAACTTTCGTTGCACCTACTGCCTGCCGGATGGCTATAAGCCCGGCGGGGTCACCAATAACGGCTTTTTGACCGTTGATGAAATTCGCCGCGTCACGCGTGCGTTCGCCAGTCTGGGAACGGAAAAAGTGCGTCTGACGGGGGGCGAACCTTCACTGCGTCGCGACTTCACTGACATCATCGCCGCCGTGCGCGAAAACGACGCCATCCGCCAGATTGCGGTAACCACCAATGGTTATCGTCTGGCGCGCGATGCCGCCGCCTGGCGCGATGCCGGACTGACCGCGCTCAACGTCAGCGTCGACAGCCTCGATGCCCGTCAGTTTCACGCCATTACCGGACAGGACAAGTTTCAGCAGGTGATGGCAGGCATTGATGCCGCCTTTGATGCCGGTTTTGAAAAAGTGAAAGTCAACACCGTGCTGATGCGCGACGTAAACCATCATCAACTGGACACCTTCCTGGCGTGGATCCAACCTCGACCAATCCAACTGCGTTTTATTGAACTGATGGAAACGGGCGAGGGCAGCTCTCTCTTCCGTAAACACCATATTTCCGGACAGGTACTGCGCGATGAGCTGCTGCGTCGCGGCTGGATCCACCAGATCCGACAGCGTAGCGACGGCCCGGCTCAGGTATTCTGTCATCCTGATTATGTTGGCGAAATTGGTCTGATCATGCCTTATGAGAAAGACTTCTGCGCCACCTGTAATCGTCTGCGCGTTTCCTCTGTCGGCAAGCTTCATCTGTGTTTATTTGGTGAAGGTGGCGTAAGCCTGCGTGATTTGCTGGAAGACGATGCTCAGCAACCGGCGCTGGAAGAACGTATTTCAGCCGCGCTGCTGGAGAAAAAGCAGACCCATTTCCTGCATCAGAACAATACCGGTATTACGCAAAACTTATCTTACATTGGCGGCTGATCGCTAAAAGGAGTTTTTCATGAGTCAGGTAAGCGCTGAATTTATCCCGACACGCATTGCTATTCTTACTGTTTCCAACCGTCGCGGCGAAGAAGATGACACCTCCGGCCATTATCTGCGTGACTCGGTGCAAGAAGCGGGTCATCAGATTGTCGATAAGGCGATTGTCAAAGAGAACCGCTACGCCATCCGCGCCCAGGTTTCTGCCTGGATTGCCAGTGACGATGTACAGGTGGTGCTCATTACCGGTGGCACTGGCTTAACCGAAGGGGACCAGGCGCCGGAAGCGCTGCAACCGCTGTTCGACAGAGAAGTTGAAGGGTTTGGCGAAGTCTTCCGTATGCTGTCGTTTGAAGAGATTGGCACCGCGACGCTGCAATCCCGGGCGATTGCCGGGGTGGCCAATAAAACGCTGATTTTTGCCATGCCGGGTTCGACGAAAGCGTGTCGTACCGCCTGGGAAAATATCATTGCGCCGCAGCTTGATGCCCGTACGCGTCCGTGTAACTTCCACCCACATTTGAAGAAATAAGTATGTCGCAACTGACTCATATTAACGCCGCTGGCGAAGCACATATGGTGGATGTCTCCGCCAAAGCGGAAACCGTACGCGAGGCGCGTGCAGAAGCATTCGTAACCATGCATAGCGAAACGCTGGCGATGATCATCGACGGCAGCCACCATAAAGGTGACGTTTTCGCCACGGCGCGTATTGCCGGTATTCAGGCAGCCAAACGCACCTGGGATCTTATCCCGCTGTGTCACCCACTGATGCTGAGCAAGGTCGAAGTCAATTTGCACGCCGAGCCGGAGCACAATCGCGTACGTATTGAAACGCTGTGTCGCCTGACCGGTAAAACCGGCGTTGAAATGGAAGCGTTAACGGCAGCCTCCGTGGCGGCATTGACCATCTACGATATGTGCAAAGCGGTACAAAAGGATATGGTGATTGGTCCGGTGCGTCTGCTGGCAAAAAGCGGCGGCAAATCGGGTGATTTTAAGGTGGATGCGCATGATTAAGGTTCTTTTCTTTGCTCAGGTACGGGAACTGGTGAACACCGATGCGTTAGAAGTTGCCGCCGAGTTTGCTACGGTAGAAGCACTGCGCAAGCATCTGGCGGCGCAAAGCGATCGCTGGGCGCTGGCGCTGGAAGACGGCAAGCTGCTGGCGGCGGTGAATCAGACGCTGGTCAGTTTTGACCATCCTCTTAACGCGGGTGATGAAGTCGCTTTCTTCCCGCCGGTAACCGGAGGCTAAGATGGCTGAAACGCGAATTGTTGTTGGCCACGCGCCGTTCAGCGTCGGGGATGAGTATCCCTGGCTGGCAGAGCGCGATGAAGACGGCGCGGTCGTCACTTTCACCGGTAAAGTGCGCAATCACAATCTCGGTGACAGCGTGCAGGCGTTAACGCTGGAACACTATCCGGGAATGACCGAAAAAGCGCTGGCGGAGATTGTCGACGAAGCGCGTTCGCGCTGGCCACTGGGTCGGGTGACGGTGATTCATCGCATTGGCGAACTGTGGCCGGGTGACGAAATCGTGTTTGTTGGCGTGACCAGTGCGCATCGCAGCAGCGCATTTGATGCCGGGCAGTTCATTATGGATTACCTGAAAACCCGCGCGCCGTTCTGGAAACGCGAGGCTACGCCGGAAGGTGAGCGCTGGGTTGATGCCCGCGACAGCGATAAGCTAGCAGCAAAACGCTGGTAGAGTACAATTGTTGTAGGCTCATACTGATTCAGGAGATTGTCATGGACCGATTCCCACGATCCGATTCTATTGTACAGGCCCGTTCCGGTCTGCAAACGTATATGGCGCAGGTGTGCGGCTGGATGACCTGCGGACTATTGCTGACGGCGTTTATCGCCTGGTATGCGGCAAATACGCCCGCGGTGATGATGTTTGTCTTCTCCAGCAAAATCACCTTCTTTGGCCTGATCATCGCTCAACTGGCGCTGGTGTTCGTCCTGTCTGGCATGGTGCAAAGGCTCAGCGCGGGTATGGCGACCACGCTGTTTATGCTCTATTCGGCATTAACCGGGTTGACGCTATCAAGCATTTTTATCGTCTATACCTACTCGTCTATCGCCAGCACCTTCGTGGTCACCGGTGGGATGTTCGGGATCATGAGCTTGTATGGCTACACCACCAAGCGCGATCTGAGCGGCTTCGGCAATATGCTGTTTATGGCGCTGATCGGTATTGTGCTGGCCTCACTGGTTAACTTCTGGCTGAAGAGCGAAGCGCTGATGTGGGCGGTGACCTATATCGGGGTGATTGTGTTTGTCGGTCTGACCGCCTATGACACGCAGAAGCTGAAAAATATCGGTGAGCAGATTGACCTGCGCGACAGCTCCAATCTGCGTAAATATGCAATTCTTGGGGCTTTAACGCTGTATCTGGACTTCATCAACCTGTTCCTGATGCTGCTGCGTATTTTCGGCAATCGTCGTTAATTGTCTGTTGCCGGATGCGGCTTAACGCCTTATCCGGCCTACTTTTGATACCAGGCGGTAGGCCGCATCCGGCACTATATGCACCATCATTTCGCCATCGCCTTCTCGTTCTTTGCCCGTAGCTTTTTCGCCCGACTCTCCAACAGCAAATAACACATCAGCGCCAGCAGTAGCGGAATAAAATAGTAGAGCACGCGATACGCGAGCAGGGCAGCAATGATCGTGCCCTGAGACGTATTCTCTCCTGCCAGCAGCGCCATAAACACTGCCTCCAGCACGCCGATCCCCGCCGGAATATGCACAATCACCCCGGCAATACTGCTTACCAGCAGCACGCCCAGCACGAAGAAATAGTTGATGTTCTGGCCCAGCAACAACCAGATAATCGCCCCCATTACCATCCAGTTAGCCCCGGATATCGCCATTTGCGCGAGGGCAAATTTCCACGAGGGTAGCACCAGCTTTTGGCCCTTGATGGTGATGTGACGATGTTTAGCGAAAGCGCAAAACCACAGATAAACAACAATAATCATCAGCAGCGCTATGCCTAAAATGCGCAATGTGCCTTCATCGATATACCAGTGTGCGGGCAGTTCGACGACGCCGAAGGTAAATATAAAACCGCCCAGCAGAATATAGCCCAGCCAGTTTGTGGTTATGCTCAGCGAAAAAATCCGCGTTATTGTGCCCCCCGGCAACCCGAGACGCGAGTAGAGCCGATAACGCATCCCAATACCACCCACCCAGGTGCTTAACGTCAGGTTGAACGCGTAACAGATAAACGACACCAGCATGACCTGGCGTTTTGCCAGTTTGTGACCGCAGTAGTAGCGCCCGAGCAGATCATAACAGCCGTAAAGTAAATAACTGACGATCACCAACCCCACGGCGCTGAGCAGGGCGATCCGGTTGTAATCGCGAATTACCGTCCACACTTCCTGCCAGTTGACTTTGCTGGCATAAACAACCAGCAGCACGATCACCGCAATAAAAAATAACCATGTGAGGATCTTTTTCGCTAACCGCCAGCGTCGGTGATTTTTTGCCATCAGGTTTTCCCTCCTGCATCCTCAGTTTGTATACGGTCCTGAGTTTCCAGAGCGGGCTGCGCGGGCGGCTCTATCTCGGCCAGATGCGGGGTATGCGCAGGAAGCCAGCCGACCAGCGCCGGGAAGTGGCGTAAAAAGTGGAAGGCCAACACGCTTTTAGTCAGGTTCCACCAGGTGCGTTTTGGCAGCATGGATTCATCAACCCGCTTGCAGTCCTGCGCAATAATAGGGTTCAGGTTGTCGCGCAGGGTCTGGTTAAACGTGCGGTCATGAATAATCAGATTTGCTTCCAGATTCAGCGACAGGCTCAGCGGATCAAGATTGCTGGATCCCACCGTCGCCCAGTGATCGTCCATCAGCGCCACTTTGCCATGCAGAGGTTTACGGCGGTATTCATAGACATGGACGCCACCTTTAACCAGATAGTTGTACAGCAGGCGGGCGCCCACTTTCACAATCGGCATATCCGGTTCACCCTGCACGATGAGTTTTACCCGAACGCCGCGTCGTGCCGCTTTACGCAGGGCATGCAGCAGGCGATATCCTGGAAAGAAATAGGCATTGGCGATAATCACTTCCCGCCGGGCCTGGGTCAGCATTTTCAGATAGTGGCGTTCAATATCATCGCGATGCTCTTCGTTATCGCGCCAGACAAACAGCGCCTGCGCTTCGCCAGGGCGATGATTGTCGATTGCCCGGTGATGACGTCGCCACCAGCGTCGTACGGCGCTCTGTCCGGGCAAGTTTTCCAGCACGAATCTTAGGATGTCGGCTACGACTGGACCTTCAACGCGCACGGCGTAATCCTGTTTGGCCTCCGGGCCGTAATCAGACATATGTTCAGCGGAGTAATTGATGCCGCCGACAAAGGCAACACGGTCATCAATGACCACTATTTTTCGATGCATACGGCGAAAGAGATTGGTGCGCATACCGAACAGGCGCGGGCGCGGATCGTAGTAGCGGAAAACAATGCCGGCTACGGTCAGCTCTTCAACAAAACTGTCGCTCAGATCCGGCGAGCCGTAGCCATCCAGCAGCACCTCTGCTTTGATACCTCGCCGGGCGGCTTCGAGCAACGCGGCATGCAGCCGTTTTCCGACCGCATCTTCAAACCAGATAAAGGTCTCAAGGATAATTTTTTGCTCTGCCTGCTCAATGGCGTCAAAGACGGCGGGGTAGAATTGATCGCCATTTTCCAGCAGTTGAATTTGATTGCCTTCACGCCAGCCATATTTCATAAATGAATCTCCGCACTCAGGGGGGCATGATCGGACAAATGTCGCCAGTGACGCAGCGCCAGCGTCGTTGGGGTACTGGCATTCGCGTTTTTCACATAGATCCTGTCCAGGCGCAGCAGGGGAAACTGCACCGGAAAGGTTCGCGCCGGGCGGCCGTGGGCGCGGGTAAAAATCTCGTCAAGGCCAGCTTTGGCTTTCAACGGACGATTGGCCGTTTGCCGCCAGTCATTAAAATCTCCGGCAATCACTACGGGCTCCGCGTTGGGTAGGGCGTTAACCCAGTCTGCCAGCATAGAGAGCTGGGTCTGGCGGTGAGCTTCACGCAGGCCGAGATGTACACACATCACATGGATGGGGTGGGAGAGCATTGGCGGTACGATTCGGCAGTAAAGGACTCCGCGCTTTTCACTCGCGCCGACTGACACATCACGATTTTCATAATGCTCAATGGGATACCGCGACAGCACCGCATTACCATGATGTCCCTGCGGGTACACGGCGTTACGCCCGTAGGCGAAGTCGCTCCACATGGTGTCCGCCAGAAATTCGTAATGGCTGGTATCCGGCCAGTTATCAATGTGCAGCGAATGCGCTTCGTGCGCGCCCATGACTTCCTGCAGACATACAATGTCTGCACCAACCGTTCTGACGGCCTCCCGTAGCTCAGGCAAAATAAAACGCCGGTTGAAGGCGGTGAACCCTTTGTGAGTATTAATGGTGAGCACATTGAATGAAAATTGAACTCCCGATCCGCTCATGAGCCTCCCGATGGCGTCACTTCCTAAATAAAATAGTGTAGTCGTCGTCACAAAAAGATGCGGTGTTGCGGAATTTTCCGTAAAGTCCGGTACTCTGAACAATTAGTCGAAAATCCTTCAGGAGAATAGCCATGAGGTGGCAACAACGTGTTCGTGTCGCAACGGGTCTAAGTTGCTGGCAGATAGTGTTGCATTTACTGGTAGTGGCGTTGCTGGTAATGGGCTGGATGAGCGGCAGACTGGTGCATGTCGGCCTGGGATTGTGCGTCGTGTACGGCGTTACGGTTTTATTGATGCTGGCATTGCAACGTCACCACGAACAGCGCTGGCGCGACGTGGCTGATGTGCTGGAAGAGTTGACCACGACGTGGTATTTCGGTGCCGCAATGATCGTGCTGTGGCTGCTGTCGCGTGTGCTGCAAAACAACGTCTTGCTGGCACTGGCGGGGCTGGTAATCCTTGCCGGACCCGCCGTGGTCTCGCTGCTGGCGAAAGACAAAAAGCTACATCACCTTGCGTCTAAACATCGCATACGCCGCTGAGCCGGTCGTGGCCGCTATCACCAACAGCGGCCACAAGCTTCCCCAGACAATCTTCAGACTCGCATCTTTCAGGTAAATTTGTTTCGTAATGTCCGTAAAATGGCGGATCGGGTTTATCCACGTCAGATTCTGCAACCAGACCGGCATGTTTTCGACCGGTGAGACGTAGCCCGAGAGTAAAATCGCCGGCATCATAAACACAAACACACCGATGAACGCCTGCTGCTGGGTGGCGCACAGTGACGAAATCAGCAGACCAAAGCCAACCAGCGACAGCCCGTAAATCACCATTGTGAAATAGAACAGCCCCAATGAACCGGCAAACGGAATGTGATAAGCCCAGATACCGATCGCCAGTACAATGGTGGCCTGAAAAGTAGCCACAATGAGCGCGGGCACCGCTTTACCGATAAAAATCTGCCAGGTGGTCAGCGGGGAGACCAGCAGTTGATCCAGCGTGCCTTGCTCGCGCTCGCGGGCAACCGACAGCGAGGTGACGATCATTACGCCGATGGTGGTGATCATGGCGATCAGCGACGGAACCACAAACCATTTGTAATCCAGATTCGGGTTATACCAGTTACGCACTACCAGCTCGCTGTTGTTCGGTTTCGGCTTGCCGTCCATCAGCTCCTGCTGATACTCCTTAACGATTTGCTGCAGGTAATTCGCGGCAATTTGCGCGCTGTTTGAGTTGCGCCCGTCGAGGATAATCTGCATGGGTGCCTGCTGGAAGGTATCCAGATTACGCGAAAAGTTAGCCGGGAAACGCACCAGCAGCAGGGCTTTTTGCGTGTCGATGGTGGGCTGGATCTCCTGCGGGCTTTTCAGCAGCAGAACATGCGTAAAAGCGCTGGCGCGAGCGAAGCGCTGGGTAAGCTCAACCGAATGTTTACCGTTGTCTTCGTTATAGATAGCAATTGTGGCGTTGGTGACTTCCAGCGTTGCCGCGAACGGGAACAGGATAACCTGAATCAGCACCGGTAAAATCAGAATGGCTCGCGTCTGCGGTTCGCGTAATAGCGATTGCAGCTCTTTGCGAATTAATGTCCATAAGCGATGAAACATGCCCGTCCTCTCAGTCCAGTTTGTAGGCCTGATAAGCAAAGCGCATCAGGCATAATGCCGGATGGCGACGTGAACGCCTTATCCGGCCTACGGCTACAATTATCCATACACGGATTTAATCCAGCCGACGTTTGGTTTTAAGCCACGTCAGGCCAATAAACATCACCGCCGAAGCGATTAAAAACAGCACGTTGATAATCAGCACCACCGGGATATTGCCCGCCAGGAACAGGCTTTGCAGGGTGCTGACGAAATAACGCGCCGGAATAATGTAGGTTACCGCCCGGATAATCGCGGGCATGCTGTCTATCTGGAAGATAAAACCCGATAACATAATCGAGGGCAGGAAGGCGGCGTTCAGCGCGACCTGCGCGGCGTTAAACTGGTTGCGGGTGATGGTGGAAATAAGCAACCCCATGCCGAGCGTACTGAGCAGAAACAGGCTGGTAATGAAAAACAGGATCAGCAACGAGCCACGGTAGGGCACGCCAAGAATAAACACCGACACCAGCATACACAGCAGCATCGCCAGCATGCCCAGAAAGTAATACGGGATCAGTTTGCACAGCAGTAGCTCGACGCGGGTGACTTCGGTAGACAGCAGCGCTTCCATGGTGCCGCGCTCCCATTCGCGCGCCACCACTAATGAGGTGAGGATGGCGCCAATGACCGTCATGATGATGGTGACCGCCCCGGGAATAATAAAGTGCTGGCTGATGGCCGCCGGGTTAAACCAGTAACGGGTCTGCACGTCGATCAATGGTTTGAACGATTCCCCACGATCTTCTGCCCGCTGTTGCTGCCAGATTTGCCAGATGCCTTCGACATAACCCTGCACAAAGTTGGCGGTATTGGGTTCGCTGCCGTCGGTGATCACCTGGATCGGTGCCACGTCATTGGGTCGTGCCATCTGCTGGGCAAAATCCACCGGGATCACCACCAGCCCGCGAATGCGCCCGGCCTGCATTTTCTCAATCAGTTCCTGGCGATTATCGCTGATGGTGGCGTCAATATACGGCGAACCGGTCATGGTATGGGTAAAATCCAGCGCCTCTTCGCTCTGCTGTTCGAGCAAAATCCCTACCCGCAGCTTGCTGGAGTCGAGGTTGATCCCGTAGCCGAAGATAAACAGCAGCAGCAGCGGGATCACCACCGCAATCAGCCAACTGCTGGGATCGCGGACGATCTGGCGCGTCTCTTTCACGCACAGCGCGCGGACGCGACGCCAGGAGAGAGCGGAGTTACTCATGCGTATGCTCCTTATCCCAGTCATTGATTAGCGTGATGAACGCCTGTTCCATGGTCGGGTCCGGCGTGTCGCTGTCGGCAGCCTGAGCCTTCAGGTCGTCCGGTGTACCGCTGGCAATCAGTTTGCCGCGATACACCAGCCCGATGCGATCGCAGTATTCCGCCTCATCCATAAAGTGGGTGGTCACCATCACCGTGACGCCTTTTTCCACCATGCTGTTGATATGCAACCAGAACTCACGACGGGTGAGGGGATCGACCCCGGAAGTGGGTTCATCAAGGAACAGAATGTCGGGTTCATGCATCAGCGAGCAGGCCAGCGCCAGACGCTGCTTAAATCCCAGCGGCAGTTCGTCGGTGGCGTGGGAAGCGATACTCTTCAGGCCAAATGCCTCGCTCATACGATCGATTTTCTCTTTCTGCGCCCGACCACGCAGGCCGTAGACGCCGGAGAAAAAGCGCAGATTCTGTTCAACCGTCAGGTTACCGTACAGGGAGAATTTCTGCGCCATATAGCCCAGATGCTGACGCGCTTTGCCGGAGCTGACTTTCAGGTCCATATCCAGCACCAGCGCTTTGCCGGAAGTGGGGACCAGCAGGCCGCACATCATTTTAAAGGTGGTGGATTTGCCAGCGCCATTAGGGCCTAACAGACCAAAAATCTCGCCGCGCTGCACGGCAAAGTCTACGTGGTCGGTAGCGGCAAAATCGCCAAATTTCTTGGTCAACGCTTTGGCTTCGATCACCGTTTCACCAGGCGTGCCTTCCACGGTATGCAGGATAGCGCCCAGCGGGGACTCCGATGTTCCGGCTCCGCCGAGTAAATCGATAAAGGCATCTTCGAAGCGGGGGGCTGTTTCGTTGATGGTTATCTCCGGCATGCCGTCAGCGTTTTGGATCTGCTGAGCAGTAGCCTCTTTTTTCAGGATTAAACGGACGGATTTGCCCTGAATCATTCCGTCGCTGACCAGCGGCAGCTTTAACGCGCGTTGCAGCAGTCGGCGGTTGTTTTCCTGTGGACTGCTCATCAGGAAGCTACGACCCGCCATGGTTTGCGTAAGCTGAGTAGGATCGCCCTGGTATAACAGTTCACCTTCGTTCATCAGCAGCACATCACGGCATTGCTCTGCTTCATCCAGATACGACGTACTCCAGAGGATCAGCATGCCGTCCCCGGCCAGTTCGTGGACCATTTGCCACAGTTCGCGACGGGAAATAGGGTCGACACCCACGCCTGGCTCATCCAGCAGCAACACTTTAGGTTCGCCAACCAGCGTACAGGCAAGCCCGAGCTTCTGCTTCATGCCGCCAGAAAGCTTGCCCGCCAGTCGCCCGGTAAACGGCCCTAACGAGGTAAACTCCAGTAGTCGGGCAAAGGTTTTTTCTCGCGCTTCACCGGTGACGCTGCGTAAGTCGGCATAGAGATTGAGGTTCTCCATGACGGTTAAATCTTCGTACAGACCAAATTTCTGCGGCATATAGCCGAGCACCGCATGCAGCGCGCTGTCGTCTTTGATGGGGTCAAAACCAATCACAGCAGCACTTCCGGCATCAGGTTTTAATAATCCCGCCAGCATTCGCATCAGCGTGGTTTTGCCCGCGCCGTCAGGCCCGACAAGCCCGGTCACGTAGCCCGCATGAACGGTACAGTCGAGCGGGGCGACGGCCGGCTTTTCCATTCCGGCAAAGTTTTTCGTCAGCCCTTTAAGCGTAATGACGGCGTCATTCATGCCGTGCCTCATCGCCAAACTTAATCGTTACCGGCATTCCCTGGCGCAGCGAATCGTCCGCGTCGGTGACGACAATTCGCAGGCGATAAACCAGGTCGGTACGCAGGTCAGGAGTCTCGACCGTTTTCGGGGTAAATTCGGCGGTAGGAGAAACGAAGCCGATTTTGCCGTGATACGGTTTGTCCGGTCGGCCATCGGTATAGAGCAGGATCTCACGTCCTGGCTGCGCCTGGCTCAGATTTCGTTCGTCAACGTAAGCACGAACCCAAACCGGACGCGTGAGCGACAGCGTCAGTACCGTGCCACCTTCGTTCAGCATGCTGCCGGGTTCAACCGCACGGGTGAGAAGCGTGCCGTCAGACGGCGAGGTAAGCGTGGTGTCATGCAAATTAAGCTCTGCCTGTGCCAGCTCGGCCTGAGCTTGTTCGAGCGTGGCTTTCGCCTGCTCGATGTCCTGCACACGATTACCGCTGCGATATTGCGTGAGTTTATCCTGTGCGGATTTAAGCGAAGCTAACGCCTGATCGCGAGATGAACGGGCGTTTTCCAGATCGTTGGCAGAAATGGTGCGGCTTTTCCACAATCCGACCTGCCGATTGTAAAAGTTCTGCGCGTAATCATAGGCGGCCTGCGCCTGTTTGACTGCTGCCGCGGTTTGCGCGATCTCTTCTTCGCGATACCCTGCCAGCATCAGATCGTATTGTGCCTGTGCGGCGGCAACGTTGGCTTTTGCCTGCATCAATGCGTTTTCATACGGTGCGCGGTCCAGTTCACCCAGCACCTGACCGGCGGTAATGGCATCGCCTTCGTCAACCGCCAGCGAGGCCAGCCTGCCGCCGACGCGAAAACTCAGGTTGACGCTACGGATATCGACATTGCCGTACAGTGTTAAACCATTATCTTGCCGACTTTGATACCACCACGTTCCACCGGCAATCACGGCAACGAGGGCCGCGATAACCAGCCCGAGAACGACAGGTTTTTTCATGACTCCAGACTCCTTTGCGTTAAACCTTGCAGAATAAGATCGATGTGACAGGTGATCGTTTGGTCAATCAGCGCGGTTTTATCCTCATCAAATTGTGACCAGCCCGTACGCAACAGAATGGTTTCTTTCCCCAGACGAAAAGCCAGCACCTCGCCGAGAATGGCGTGGGTGTGCAGAATCATTTGGGTATCATTGGCATCGCCGCCCGTATAGGCGGCAATCAGGCGCGTCAGATGTGTATGCAGCGGATTGATAACCTGGTCGTGCACCAGTTGATAAGCCGCGGTGGGGGAAAGCTGTTCACGCGAGATAAATTTGCTCAGGTTAACGGTGTCGTCCTGAGTTAACAGCATAATCATATTTTTGCAGGCGCGCAGGATCAGTTCGCGCATCGCGCCACGGTCCGGCTCTGGTTGGGCGAATAAACGCTCGGCCTCTTCAGCGTGCGGGCGAAACTGTGCACCGATAAAATCCGCAATCCACTGGGCGCAGGCGAGATATAAATCCTCTTTTGAGCCAAAATAGTAGGTGATAGCCGCAATGTTTTGCCCGGCCTGTGCAGCGATATCGCGCGTCGTGGCGTGCAGACCATACTCGCCGAATTGCGCCAATGCGGCGGCAATGAGCTGGTTCTTCGCCTGTTCACCTTTGGTTGTCATGGTGGGTGTATTCATGGCACGACTCTGATCTTAATCAATCGATTGATTAAGATTATGACTGATGTGTAGCCTTGTCCAGTCCGGAGCGTTATTTTCCAGTGAAGGGATAATTTATGCGGCACATCACAAAAACTGCTACACTCCGCCCCTTCATGACATTGTGGTTTTTGTCATCTCTATTGTATGTATCTCCCTGAAAACGACACCGGTAACGGTCAGGGCGGTTCGGAGTTGTTATGTCTTTTGATTCCCTTGGTTTAAACCCTGAAATTTTACGTGCCGTTGCCGAGCAGGGTTACCGTGAACCTACCCCTATTCAGCAGCAGGCTATTCCTGCCGTGCTGGAAGGCCGCGATCTGATGGCCAGCGCCCAGACCGGTACGGGGAAAACGGCAGGATTTACCTTGCCGCTGTTGCAGCACCTGATCACCAATCAGCCGCATGGTAAAAGCCGTCGTCCGGTTCGTGCGCTGATCCTCACGCCAACCCGCGAACTGGCGGCCCAGATTGGCGAAAACGTCCGTGATTACAGTAAGTATCTGAATATTCGCTCGCTGGTGGTCTTCGGTGGCGTCAGTATTAACCCGCAGATGATGAAGCTGCGTGGCGGCGTAGATGTGCTGATCGCCACTCCGGGTCGTTTGCTCGATCTGGAACACCAGAATGCGGTGAAACTGGATCAGGTTGAGATCCTGGTACTGGATGAAGCTGACCGCATGCTGGATATGGGCTTTATTCACGATATTCGTCGCGTTCTGGCAAAACTGCCGGCAAAACGTCAGAACCTGCTGTTCTCGGCAACGTTCTCTGATGACATTAAATCGCTGGCCGAAAAACTGTTGCACAACCCGCTGGAAATTGAAGTGGCGCGTCGTAATACCGCGTCAGAGCAGGTTACTCAGCACGTTCATTTCGTTGATAAAAAACGTAAACGTGAACTGCTGTCGCAGATGATTGGTCAGGGCAACTGGCAGCAGGTGCTGGTGTTTACCCGTACCAAACATGGCGCGAACCATCTGGCAGAGCAGCTGAATAAAGATGGCATCCGTAGTGCGGCTATCCACGGTAATAAATCTCAGGGTGCGCGTACGCGTGCGCTGGCTGATTTTAAATCCGGTGATATTCGCGTGCTGGTAGCGACCGATATTGCCGCACGTGGTCTGGACATTGAAGAGTTACCGCACGTGGTGAACTACGAGCTGCCAAACGTCCCGGAAGACTACGTGCACCGCATTGGGCGTACCGGTCGTGCGGCCGCTACCGGCGAAGCGTTGTCTCTGGTGTGCGTCGATGAACACAAGCTGTTGCGTGACATCGAGAAGCTGCTGAAAAAAGAGATCCCGCGTATTGCAACGCCAGGCTACGAGCCAGATCCGTCCATTAAAGCTGAGCCGATCCAGAACGGTCGCCAGCAGCGTGGCGGCGGCGGTGGTCGTGGGCAGGGCGGAGCAGGGCGTGGCCAGCAGCCGCGTCGTCAGGATGGCGGTGCGCCAAAAGCGAAACCGCGTAGCGGAGAAGGCAAACCGGCAGGCGATAAGCCTCGTCCACCGCGCCGTCCGCGCAAACCGTCTGCAGCACAGTAATTCACCTTGCTGTATGGCAGTATAAACACGCTATCCGGCCTACACACTGTGTAGACCGGATAGGTCAATCACTCCCCCGAACTTTGCGATTTCAGCACGATTGAGCAGGTATAGCGTCCTGCCGGGTGAATCGAAATCGTCGTCTCAAATACTTTCCCGTCCCTGTCCAGATAACGACGCACGATTCTCATCGCTGGCGAATCAGGTGCAACATTGAGAATTTTTGCCACCTTTTTTGGCACGCCGACAGCCGTAATAGTCTGGTGCACCTCATGACTTTTGATACCGTAATGCGTTTCGATCAAATCGCTGATTAACGAGTGTGGATCGTCGCGGATGTACGTGCGCAGCTTAGCGTATTCCGTGCTGGCATAGCTGTCCGTCCAGCAGATTGGCGCGTCGGGGTTTTGCGCATCTTCGCGAGTGCTGGCAATGTGTAGCCAACGGGAACCAGGCGGGCAGCCAATCATCTGGGACAACTCTATGTCCGCCACAATCTCATCGATTTTCTTGATGACGCGCAGATTGTTTTTGGCCAGCAGCAACAGATCCTCAAGATGCGACAGCGGGTGATTGACGCCGTTAGCCTTAGGTTCGCAAACGCGGGTTCCCGCGCCTTTACGCCGTGATATCAGACCTTGCTCTGTTAATTCCCTTAACGCCTCACGCATGGTGTGGCGGCTGACCTGCCATGTTTCGCACAGTTCCATTTCCGTAGGAAACAGCGAACCGGGGGCAAAAGTTCCCACCGCAATTTGCTGCGCCAGTTCACGTGCTATTCGCTTGTACAGAGATTCTTTCATCGCAGTTTCATCAAAATATTAGTGATCTTTATCACGAAAATTTGTACGGACTATTCCCTACATTTCTTATGAATACTATAAATGTCCGTACATTCAAATGTACGGACATTTGTTTATGTCTGGACATTGTGGCGGCATTTGAATATCCAACAAACTACCGTAAACACGCATCTTATCATTATCAGATTTTCCAGGGGGATTTATGGCTTCGAATGTACTTGATTCTGTTCTGTTCAGGGACTCTTTCGGCACACCGGCGATGCGCGCGGTGTTTGACGATCGCGAGCTGGTACGCAAATACGTGGAAGTGGAAGTGGCATTAGCTAAAGCTCAGGCACGCTGCGGTGTGATACCCGAGGCTGCGGCGCAGGAAATCGCAGAAAAATGTAATGCTGACACGCTCGATTTTGATTTATTGCGCCATGAAACCGAAATTGTGGGTTATCCGATCCTACCGCTGGTGCACCAGATTTCTAAACAGGCAGGCGAGTCCGGAGGTTATGTGCACTGGGGGGCCACCACTCAGGACATTATGGACACCGCAGTGGTTCTGCAAATTCGTGATGCTTTTGCGCTCATTGAGTCCGATATGGACAAACTCCGCGCCACGCTGGCCGATCTTTCACGCCGCTACCGTGATACGCCGATGGCCGGGCGAACCCATTTACAACAGGCTTTGCCCGTGACCTTCGGTTATAAAACGGCCATCTGGCTGGATATGTTTGAACGCCACGCGGAACGTCTTACCCAGGCGCGTCCTCGTGTATTGGTCGGCGAATTTGCGGGGGCAGCCGGTACGCTGGCATCACTGGGGGATAAAGGCCTCGCGGTACAAAAAGCGATGATGGAAGAGCTTGGGCTAAATGTCCCAACATCCACCTGGCACGTCGCGCGTGATGGTTTTGCCGAAGCGGTGAACCTGTTAGCGGTGATTACCGGGTCGCTGGGCAAGATTGCCTACGACGTAATGCTGCTGGCAGCAAACGAGTTTGGCGAACTGTATGAGCCGTTTGTTAAAGGGCGTGGCGCCAGCAGTACCATGCCGCAGAAACGCAACCCTATTTCCAGCGAGCTGATGCTGGCCTGTGCCAAAGGCGTTCGCCAACAGGCCGGGTTGATGCTTGATGCGATGGTGCAAGATCTGGAGCGTGCAACCGGGCCGTGGCATGCCGAATGGATTGCTATCCCGGAAAGTTTCGTTCTCAGCGCGGGGGCATTGCATCAGGCCAACTTTATGCTGGCGGGGCTGGTGGTCGATGAAGAGGCGATGAAACGTAACCTCGGCATGACTAACGGATTGATTGTGGCTGAAGCGGTCATGATGGGGTTGGCTCCGTATATTGGTCGTCAGGATGCACATGACGTGGTGTATGACGCCTGTCGTATCGTCAACGAACAAGGTGGACGATTGGCTGATGTGCTGAATGCGATGCCATCTGTCTCTGAACGACTGGACCCACAGTTGATTGAAAAACTGACCGACCCGGCAAATTACCTTGGAATGGCACCGGCGATGGTGGATCAGGTATTAGCAAGATACATGTCGCGGAAATGAATGCTCTCGGGCTAACGGAATAAGGATATTTTTATGTCAACGAATTCTGTCACGGGAAAATCCATTCTGTCGTTCCTGATACCGCTGGCGATAGGCGCGATCATTTGGTTTTATCCTGTTCCTGATGGTCTAACGCCTCAGGCCTGGCATATGTTCGCGATATTTGCCGCGACCATTGCCGCCATTCTCACTCAGCCGCTCCCTTCGGGGGCGGTGATGTTGATTGCACTTTGCGTGGTTATTTTCACCAAAACGTTACCAGAGGCAAAGGCGCTGTCAGGGTTTGCGTCCGGTACGGTATGGCTCATTTTCTGCGCCTACGTCTTGTCTCTGGGGTTTGTGACGTCAGGACTGGGGAAACGTATTGCGTATAAAATGTTATCGCTCTTTGGCGGCAGCAGCCTGGGTATTGCTTATTCACTGGGGGTTTCCGATCTGATTATGGCCCCGGCAATGCCGTCAGTAACTGCGCGGTCCGGGGGCATAATTTTTCCCATCACGCGTTCCATCAATGATGTGTTGGGCTCCGCTCCAGGGGTAACGGGCAAACGTATTGGCGATTTCTTAACCATGGTGTGCTTCCAGTTTACGCCGATTACCGGGGCGATATTTCTCACCGGGATGGCGGCGAATCCGCTGGTAGCGAGCCTGGCGAAATCGTCATTGGGTATGGAGATAACCTGGGGCGGATGGTTTATTTCCGCAGTAGTCCCTGCGATGGTTTGTTTCTGTCTGATGCCGCTACTGGTCTATAAATTATTGGATCCTGAGCTTAAGCGTACGCCAGAGGCAAAAGCGATGGGTAAGCAGGCGCTCGGTGAGCTCGGTTCGATGAGCAGCAACGAGAAAAAGGTCGCGTTTGGTTTTGTGCTGGCGCTGGTTGGCTGGGGCACCAGTTTGATTACTGGATTGTCTGCCACATCTGTCGGGCTGGGGCTGGCTGCTTATCTGTTTGCTTCGGGTGCTGTTAGCTGGAAAAGTTTGCTTAATGACCATGCAGCCTGGGATACGGTTATCTGGTTTAGCGTCATTATTAGCCTTGCGACCGGACTTGCCGATCTGGGTTTTATTAAATGGATGACAATAAAGTTAGGCAGCGGTATTCAAGGGTTTGGTGCGATTGAGTCCTTTATTGTGCTGGGGATCCTTTACATTTACGTCCACTATCTCTTTGCTACGGCTACCGGGCACGTAGCTGCGCTGTATGCTCCTTTCGCGGCCACGGCGATCGCTGCGGGTGCACCGCCGATGATGGTTGCTATTTGCTTCGGTATCTTTAGTAATCTGATGTGGGGGAATACCGAGTATGGTGGCGGACCTGGTCCTATTTATTTTGCCCAGGGCTATTTTGAACGACCGCGTTTTTACAAAATTAACCTCTGTGTGGTAACGGCAAATGTGATTATCATTTTTGCAGTGGGCATGCTGTGGTGGAAGCTGCTGGGATACTATTAACCGACACGTTTATTCGGCCTGCAATGTACCTGACTGTAGGCCGGATAAGGTGTAAGCCGCCATCCGGTAATTTAAGCCAGAGCTGCGAAGCGCTTTCCAGAATGGGGGAAAAAGGTACATCCAACGCCTGAAATGTGCCACAATAGTGGCTGTTTATACAGTATTTCAGGTTTTCTCATGGCACTTACGGCTGCGCTAAAAGCGCAAATCGCCGCCTGGTACAAGGCGCTTCAGGAACAGATCCCCGACTTTATCCCCCGTGCGCCGCAGCGGCAGATGATTGCTGACGTCGCGAAAACGCTCTCCGGGGAAGAAGGGCGACATCTGGCGATTGAAGCACCGACCGGGGTGGGGAAAACCCTGTCGTATCTGATTCCCGGTATTGCCATCGCGCGTGAAGAACAAAAAACGCTGGTGGTCAGTACCGCCAACGTCGCTTTGCAGGACCAGATCTACAGCAAAGATTTACCGCTGCTGCGCAAAATTATCCCCGACCTGCGTTTTACCGCTGCGTTTGGTCGCGGACGCTATGTCTGCCCGCGTAACTTAGCGGCGCTGGCCAGCACTGAACCCAATCAGCAGGATCTGCTGGCTTTTCTCGACGATGACCTGACGCCCAACAACCAGGAAGAACAAAAGCACTGTGCCAGGCTAAAAGGCGATCTCGACAGCTACAAGTGGGACGGGCTGCGCGATCACACCGATATCGCTATCGACGACGGACTCTGGCAGCGTCTGAGCACCGATAAAGCCAGCTGTCTGAATCGCAACTGTCACTACTATCGTGAATGCCCTTTTTTTGTCGCCCGCCGGGAGATTCAGGAAGCTGAAGTGGTCGTGGCTAATCATGCGCTGGTAATGGCGGCCATGGAAAGCGAAGCCGTTTTGCCGGAGCCGAAAAATCTACTGCTGGTACTTGATGAAGGCCACCATTTGCCGGATGTCGCGCGCGATGCGCTGGAGATGAGCGCAGAAATCAGCGCCCCCTGGTATCGACTGCAGTTGGATCTATTTTGCAAATTAGTGGCTACCTGCCTGGAGCAGTTTCGCCCGAAGACCACGCCGCCACTGGCAAATGCCGAGCGTCTGAACGGTCACTGTGAGGAGCTGTATGAGCTGATTTCATCGCTCAATAACATTCTTAATCTGTATATGCCCGCTACCCAGGAGGCAGAACACCGCTTCGCGATGGGCGAATTGCCTACGGAAGTGATGGAGATTTGTCAGCGTCTGGCAAAGCTAACAGAAATGCTGCGCGGTCTGGCGGAACTGTTCCTCAACGATCTCAGCGAAAAAACCGGCACTCACGATATCGTGCGTCTGCATCGGGTTATTTTGCAGATGAACCGGGCGCTTGGCATGTTTGAGGCGCAAAGCAAACTGTGGCGGCTGGCATCGCTCGCGCAGTCGTCAGGTGCACCGGTAAGTAAATGGGCGACGCGCGAGGTGCGTGACGGGCAGATCCACGTCTGGTTCCACTGCGTGGGGATTCGTGTGAGCGATCAGCTCGAACGACTGCTGTGGCGTAGCGTCCCGCATATTATTGTCACTTCCGCAACGCTGCGCTCGCTCAACAGCTTCTCGCGTTTGCAGGAGATGAGCGGTCTGAAGGAAAAAGCAGGGGACCGGTTTGTCGCGCTGGATTCACCGTTTAATCACGTTGAACAGGGCAAAATCGTCATTCCGCAAATGCGCTACGAACCGTTAATTGATAACGAAGAGCAGCATATCGCGGAAATGGCCGCCTATTTTCGTGAACAGCTGGAGAGTAAAAAGCATCAGGGCATGCTGGTACTCTTTGCCAGCGGTCGGGCGATGCAGCGTTTTCTTGAGCACGTTACCGATCTGCGCCTGCTGTTGTTGGTGCAGGGCGATCAGCCGCGCTACCGTCTGGTGGAGTTGCACCGCAAACGGGTGACCAACGGCGAGCGCAGCGTGCTGGTTGGGCTGCAATCTTTTGCTGAAGGTCTGGACTTGAAAGGCGATCTGCTGACTCAGGTGCATATTCACAAAATTGCTTTTCCGCCTATCGACAGTCCGGTGGTGATCACCGAGGGCGAGTGGTTGAAAAGCCTGAACCGCTACCCCTTCGAGGTGCAGAGCCTGCCTGCGGCGTCGTTCAATTTGATCCAGCAGGTTGGGCGACTCATCCGTAGCCATGGCTGCTGGGGAGAAGTGGTTATTTATGACAAGCGTTTATTGACCAAAAGCTATGGCAAGCGTTTACTGAACGCGTTACCCATATTTCCGATAGAGCAACCTGCTGTGCCAGACGTTATAGTAAAACCAAAAGAAAAAGCGAAACCCACGCGCCGCCGTCGGCGTTAACGATGCGAGCAACAGGCAAGGAGTTATCGATGGATTACCGCAAAATCATTAAAGAGATTGGGCGAGGAAAAAATCACGCGCGTGACCTGGACAAGGATACCGCTCGCGGACTGTATACCCATATGATGAACGGCGACGTACCTGACCTCGAAATGGGCGGGGTACTGATTGCGCTACGTATCAAGGGCGAAGGTGAAGCGGAGATGCTGGGCTTTTACGAAGCGATGCAAAACCACACCATTCGCCTGACTCCGCCGGTAGCCAAACCCATGCCGATTGTCATTCCCAGCTACAATGGTGCGCGCAAGCAGGCGAATTTGACTCCGCTGCTGGCGATTTTATTGCATAAACTTGGCTTCCCGGTGGTGGTGCACGGCGTCAGCGAGGATCCGACCCGCGTGCTGACTGAAACCATTTTCGAACTGATGGGAATTACGCCAACGCTGCATGCCGGGCAGGCGCAGGCAAAGCTGGATGGTCATGAGCCGGTGTTTATTCCGGTGAGCGCGCTGTGCCCTCCGCTGGAGAAACAGCTGGCGATGCGCTGGCGCATGGGTGTGCGTAACAGTGCGCACACGCTGGCTAAATTAGCCACGCCGTTTGCTGAAGATGCCGCGCTGCGTCTTTCCAGCGTGTCCCACCCGGAATACGTTTCGCGCGTGGCGAAGTTCTTCGGCGATATCGGTGGGCGCGGCCTGTTGATGCATGGTACCGAGGGCGAAGTGTATGCCAACCCGCAGCGCTGCCCGCAGATAAGCCTGATCGATTCATCCGGTGTGCGAGTGCTACAAGACCGACAGAGCGAGATGCCTGACGAGCCGGTACCGCTACCGGTAGCAAAAGACCCGGAAACCACCGCGCGCTGGATTGAGCGTTGTCTGGCTGGCAGCGAGCCTGTTCCGGCATCGTTGAAAATCCAGATGGCCTGCTGCCTGGTGGCAACCGGTGAGTCCGTCTCACTGGCTGAAGGACTTGCCCGCGTCGAGCAAAGTTTCTAAACCATTTGTTATCCCGACGGGCCTGTTGCCTGGCCTGTCGGTTCTCTCTTTTCGGCAATGTGAAATTTCTGCACGTTTATTGACCTCCAGCGCACCGTGGCGCAGCATAGTTTGTTGAAAAATAAGAAACACAACAAACACGCGACACAAAGGAGATAACAATGAACAGTGGACATCGCTTCCATGTGCCAACGCTGCACGCCTTTATCCAGGCCGTTTTTCATCAGATGGGAAGCAATGATCAGGAGGCGCGGCTGGTGGCCGACCATCTGATAGCCTCTAACCTCGCCGGTCACGACTCCCATGGCATCGGTATGATCCCAAGCTATATTCGCTCATTCTCGCAGGGGCATCTGCAGATCAACCGTCATGCCAAAGTGGTAAAAGATGCGGGGGCGGTGATTACGCTTGACGGCGACTGTGCGTTTGGTCAGGTGGCGGCGCACGAGGCAATCACGCTTGGAATCGAAAAGGCGCGTCAGTACGGAATCGCCGCTGTGGCATTACATAATTCGCACCATATCGGCCGTATTGGCTACTGGGCGGAGCAATGTGCGGCAGCAGGTTTTGTCTCGGTGCATTTTGTGAATGTGGTGGGGATCCCGATGGTCGCACCGTTTCATGGCCGCGATAGCCGTTTTGGCACCAATCCCTTCTGCGTCGTATTCCCGCGTAAAAATACCTTCCCACTGTTGCTGGACTATGCAACCAGCGCCATCGCGTTTGGCAAAACCCGTGTGGCATGGCATAAGGGCGAGCCGGTGGCTCCAGGATGCCTGATTGATGTGGCGGGTGTGCCCACTACCGATCCTGCGGTAATGCAGGTTTCTCCGCTGGGGTCGTTGCTGACCTTTGCCGAGCACAAGGGGTATGCGCTGGCGGCGATGTGCGAAATTATGGGCGGTGCGCTTTCTGGCGGTAAAACCACACATGAAGAGAGCCTGCAGACCAGCGCGGACGCCATCATTAACTGTATGACCACCATCATTATGAATCCACAACTGTTCGGCGCGCCGGACTGCGACAACCAGGTCGCGGCATTTGCTGAGTGGGTGAAAGCGTCCCCGCATGCTGAAGATGCCCCGATCCTGTTGCCTGGGGAGTGGGAGGTGAATACTCGCGAGGAACGGCTGGAATACGGTATTCCGCTGGATGCCGGAAGCTGGCAAGCGATTTGTGAGGCGGCACTGCAAATTGGGATGCCAGACACCGTGTTGCAGGAATTCTGTCAACGGCTGGAAAAATAGGCAAAAAAAAGCCCGTCCAGTGGCGGACGGGCAAACAAAGGGTAACAAACAGGGTCAATGAGGGTTGGAGCATTGGGTCGTACAGGTAATCTTTCGGTTATTTATAGATAACCGCGGTGCCGCTCATTTTGTCTTTGCCGATAGCGGAAGTGATGCTGTAGCCAGTTGCGCCAGCTGCATTCGCTTTCTCAGCCAGTTTGGCTTCCAGGCCGTCCAGCGTAGTAGCGCCGTCAGCAGATACCACACCAATTTTGTTCATGTTTTGCGCCTGAGTAGAGGAAACCGGCTCGGCAGCGAAAACGCCAAATGACAGGGTAGACAGGGCGATGGCAGCAACAGCAAATTTGATATTTTTCATGATTAATCTCTCGCAGGGTTGTTCTGTTAGTCAGTGTTCTTTAAGAAGACGTTGTTCCGTCGATGTGATAAGTATCACGTTTTTTTTGGTGAGAGAAAATCGAATAGAATTGACCACATCAATCAAATAAATTGAATGACAAATAACTTATTGAATATTAATAAATTCGAGTAAGGGATTTACAGTTCTTGTCATTGCGCTTTACAGAGAAGGCGACAACGGCACATTTTGCTACACAGGGTGCAAAAAATCGTGCTCGTAAAGGAAATCGTATGCGCTGAAACTTTTGGTAAAGATAAGTCAACGTAGCTGGCTGTCTTTCGAACCTCTGCGATTATATCCTGAAAATGCTGAGCTATGTGAATCTTTATCCTGTTGGCAGGCGATGCACAAGCGTACCCCTGGCACGGCCTCACGTCTGGCCTGAGGGATAGGATTGCCGCATTCTTCGCATTCATACAGACTTTCCCCCGTCGGTAACTCACCGCGAGCGCGGGCAACAGCATCTTCAATAGTATTGTTGATCTGTTCGTTAACCGCGTCGTCATTTGCCCATCCGGATGCCATGTGTACCTCCTGCTGATGTCTACAGACTAAGTATAGCGAAGGTGATGGCTGAAAAACGACCACGCGCCAGCAGTATCAGATTTCAGACCATTCACGCAGCAGGTTATGGTAGAGATTGAGTAATGACAGGATCTCGCTGCTCTCCCCATGGCGAGCTTTCAGGGATTGAATGTTTTTATCCAGTTCAAAAAGCATGGCGCGATTTTTGTCGTCACGGACCATCGACTGTATCCACATAAAAGACGCTACACGAACGCCATGGGTCACTGGCGTGACGCAATGTAGGCTGCTGGAAGGGTAAAGCACCAGATCGCCTGCCGGAAGCTTCACCGCATGCTGGCCGTAAGTATCATTGACCAGCAGTTCTCCCCCTTCATAATCATTCGGGTTACTCAGGAATAAAGTTGCGGAAAGGTCCGTGCGCATCCAGCCGTTTTGCGGATGGCTACGCACCGCACCGTCAACGTGAAAACCGTAGGTCTCGTTGTCCTGGTAGCGATTAAACAGCGGTGTGGAGAGCGTTTTCGGTAGTGCTGCGGCGAAGAAAAGCGCGCTGTTACTTACCGCAGTCTGTACCGCCTGTTGTAAAACGCCGTAGCGTTCACTTTGCGTATTCACCTGCTGGTTGTTTTTTACCTGCGCCCCCTGAGCGCCGGTGGTTGCGCGGCCATCAACCCAGTCGGCAGCGTCCAGTTGTTCACGAAACCAGGCTACATCCTGCGCCGACAGAACGCCGGGAATGTGGTACATCATCAGTATTTCTCCTGAAAGTGGGGCTTACGCCCCACGCGATGGATTAGAAATGCATATTGGCGGTGAGCAGGAAAGTTCTTGGCTCGCCCGGATGATAACGGTATCCACTCTTGTTTATGGAGGATACATAATCGGTGTCGAACAGGTTATAGACGTTTAGCTGGAAATCGAGATTGTGATTCACGCGATAGCCCAGTTTGGCGTCAGCGACCCAGTAACCTTCAGTGTAGGATGGCGTACCCACTGCACCGTCGGAACCGCGATGCATACTACCCACGTAGCGAGCGCCTGCGCCAACGGAGATATCATCGGTAGCCTGATACTGGTTCCACAGCGTGAACGCATGTTCCGGTGTATATGGCAGGGAAGAGGAGCCATCCTGAGCAACGTTTTTACCGCTGTGGATGGTCGCGCGTTGCTGGGTGTAACCCCCAATAATCTGCCATGCGGGGGTGATGTTGCCTGCTACCGAGAGCTCGTAGCCTTCAACGCGTTTCTCTCCGTACTGGGAATAGGTACCGTCGTCGTTCTGCTCAACTTCATTCTCAATATCCGTGCGGAAAATCGCAGCGGTTAACAGCAGGCGCTTATCCAGCACCTCCCATTTGGTGCCGATCTCGCTGGTTTTCGCTTTCTGCGGTTTGAAATCGGTACGATTCGCACTGTTACCGCTGCCGCCCTGAGCAAGAGCAAAGTTGCTGCCGCCCGGCGGTTGCTGAGAAACGGCATAGTTGATGTACACGTTACCGTTATCGGTCAGGTGATACAGCGCGCCAGCTTTCCAGTTCACCAGATTGCCTGATTTGGCAGTATCCACAGTGGTGATCGGGGAACCTTTAGCCACGCCTGTCGGGCACGCGACTGCGCCGCGACCGGAAGCGCCGCAAGCGGTGGCGCTGTCATATTCTGTGCGGTAATTGTCGAGGCGAATACCACCGTTCAGCTCGAATTCACGGGTAATTTGTAGCGTATCAAAAGCGTATACACCGAAGGTGTCTGTTTGCCCGTTAGCGTTGGCGCCGTTACGAGACAATCCGCCGATATTCACATTGCTGTCGGGGTGATAGATATTCACCGGTGGTGGGGTGATCGGCGCCACGCCATAGTTGGTTTGTGTTTCGCGCGTCAGCTCCACACCGGTGCTGATGTCGTGACCGATGGATCCCGTGTAGAACGTTGAGGTCAGGTTGGTCTGGTTGGTCAAGATCTTATTGCTGACATCCTTGGTATTTGCCAGGCGTGACCAGGTCCAGCTGTCGACGCTGCTGGTGGGTTGGGTGATGTTAGACGCGCCGCCCATCACCGCCGTCATCAGATAATCCTGTTTAATGCGCGACCAGCGGGTGGTGTTGCGAATAGTGGTGCTGTCGTTCAGGTCATGTTCAAAACGCATCGTCGCGGTATCGGTTGTCGAATCGTCATAATCCGAGTTGGTACCGTAGAAATTATGCGTATCCACTTTGCCTGAATGATTCAGTGCAGAAGTCCCCGCAGAAGGTGCGGAATATCCCGGCAGGCCAATGGTAGGGATGCCGCCATCCGGCGTGTTGTGCTGGGTGACATGTAGATAGTTCAGGTACAGTCGGTTCTCAGTCCCTAAGCCAAAAGCGAGAGAGGGGGCCACACCGTAACGTTCATTCTTAAAATTATCTCGACCGGCATCATGCGTTTTTTCGCCCATCAGGTTTAAACGTGCGGCGGTGGTCTCGCCGATGACCTGGTTAATGTCAAGCGTACCACGGCGGAACCAGGCGCTACCGACGCTGGCCGATGCATCGATTCCTGAGTCGGTGCGTGGCTGTTTGCTGATCATATTGATAGAGCCAGTCGGTGCGCTACGTCCATAGTCGGTACCGGAAGGACCTTTAATTACTTCCACCTGTTCGGTATTGAAGGTGTCGCGCGTGACGCTGCCAATATCACGGATACCGTCGATATAAATACTGTTCGAGGTATCCGCACCACGCATGTAAACCGCGTCTCCGGTGCTGGAGTTACCATTCTCACCGGCGAAAAATGCGCCAACGCCCGGGACGTTTTTCAACGCGTCGGTCAGATTTGTTGCGCCTTGATCCTTAATCACCTGCTCAGAAATCACCGTCATGGTGCGGGTTGTATCCGCCACCGGACGGGAGAATTTAGGGTCGGCAGACTGTGTCGGGGCGTACAGCGAAGGTTTGGCCGCTTCAACGACCAGAGTGTCTTCTTGTTTTTTATCCTGGTCGTCCGCAGCGACAGCCTGAGCTATAGGGGACAGGCCAATGCACAGACCGGCAAAAAAAGTCAGTGAGTGAAAGCTACTGGACGGCAAGTTGCGATTTTTATCCATGTTAATGAGTGACTTATTATTGTTTGAGTGGACGGTTTCACTCGCGCGAAGGGACATCTCTATGGATGTTATACCCTGCAGGCCTCGCGGAAATGAATATGTAATTGATAATGATTTTGATAAGCATTACTAATCAGTGCGACGTTTTAGCATTCATTAATTCAAAAATAAATACATTTATTTACATTGGATTCAAAATGCCAACATATTGATTACAAATTGAGCTGCAATGAAGTGAACCGCACGCAGAAAACTGCATTCGGGGTGAATGCAGTTGGGCTGAGATGGGGGGTTACTTATAGATGGTTGCGGTACCGTACATCTGATTTTTGCCGCCCGCAGAATCAACGACAAAGCCTTTTGCCCCTTGCTCTTTCGCTTTCTCTGCCAGCTTGTCTTCGAGGTCGCTCAGGTTAGAGGCGCCGGTAGCGGATACTGTGCCGGAAGCTTGTAGCTGACCGGTAGCTGGGCTGGTGTATGGCTGTGCAGCAAAGGAGGCAAATGTCATGCCGGAAAGTACGGTAGCAGCAAGTAATGTGAGGCATTTCTTCATGGTGATATCCTCTGAAAAACAACAGGTGTGCCTGATAAGTTTAGGTCGTCAGCGGATGACATTTACCGCAAAAAATTGGTGATGAGCTGCCTGTTTTTTGAACAATTCGCAAAGCGTCAAACAGGTGTAAAAAATCAAATTTCCTTGTTGTGTGTGTTTACCGCGTGGCGTTATGCGGGTATCTTACGCCGCTGTTAAAAGGAGAATGCTATGTCCGCCCTGAAACCGGGATTACACCCACGCAACCGCCACAATGGCCGTTATGATCTTGCGACTTTATGCCAGGTTACGCCCGAGCTGACGCAATTTCTCACCCTCACGCCCGGCGGCGAGCAGAGTGTTGATTTCGCGAATCCGCAGGCAGTAAAGGCGCTCAATAAAGCACTACTGGCGCATTTTTATGCGGTGAAAAACTGGGATATTCCAGATGGTTTTTTGTGTCCGCCGGTGCCTGGTCGTGCTGACTACATACACCATTTGGCCGATCTGTTGAGTGAAACCAGCGGAACCATTCCGGCAAATGCGAGCGTGCTGGACGTGGGAGTTGGGGCAAACTGTATTTATCCACTGATCGGCGTGCATGAATATGGCTGGCGATTCACGGGTAGTGAAACCAGTAGCGAAGCGTTTAACAGCGCTCAGGCGATCGTCAACGCCAATCCGGGATTAACCCGTGCTATTCGTCTGCGTCGCCAGAAAGATGCAACGGCAATCTTCAACGGCATCATTCACAAAAATGAGCAGTATGAAGCCACATTATGTAACCCGCCATTCCATGATTCTGCGGCCTCAGCCCGTGCCGGAAGCGAGCGCAAACGCCGTAATCTGGGACAGGACAAAGACGATGCGCTGAACTTTGGCGGACAGCAGCAGGAGTTGTGGTGTGAAGGCGGTGAAGTGGCGTTCATCAAAAAAATGATCGCCGAAAGCCAGGCCTTTGGTCGCCAGGTGATGTGGTTTACTACACTGGTTTCTCGCGGCGAGAACTTGCCTCCGCTGTACCACGCATTAACGGATGCGGGCGCGGTGAAAGTGGTTAAGAAAGAGATGGCCCAGGGGCAAAAGCAGAGCCGCTTTATTGCCTGGACCTTTATGGATAACGATCAGCGTCGTCGTTTTATGGCGCGTAAACGCTAAAGCGTTGGCTCGGTTGGCGGTAGCGGTTCGCTTGCAGCCGACGCAGGACCATTCCCTGGTGCAGGTAACACTTGATACGTCTGTACCGGGGCGCGTATGTTGGCCAGATCGAAGTATTTCTTCACCTGGCTGTCGAGCGCAAAACGTACCGTCCACTGCTTCAGCGGTAAGGTGGTAAACGAGACCCGTAGCGTGAATGCCGTATTGGTTAATCCTACAATCCCGGCAAACGACGGCTCGCCGATAATCAGCCCGCGAATATCATCTTTTTCCATCACCGCAGCAACTGCGTCTTTCAACGCCTGATTCGCTTTATCCGCATCCTCATGGCGGTCTACGTCGTAATTGGCGACGACCGATCCAATTCCACGCACAAAGTTGGCGAAGGTCGTAATCGATGACCAGGGAATGATATGGTACGCTCCGGTGTCCTGACGCACGCCCACAGAACGAATGGACATTCGTTCAACCGTACCGGTGAGTGGACCGATGGTCACCAGGTCGCCGGTGTTCATGCCATTTTCAAACTGAATAAAAATCCCGGTAATAATATCTTTTACCAGCGTTTGCGAGCCGAAAGAGATAGCCAACCCCAGCGCCCCGGCCCCGGCCAGCAATGGGGCGATATTAACGCCAATTTCCGACAGCACAATCATGATGGTGATCGTGCTGATGATCACCGCCAGCGCGTTGCGAAACAGCGTCAACAGGGTTCGGGTACGAGCGCTGGGTAGCGGGCGTCCGTGAATATCGGAAGCCAGACGATTTTCAATCAGGCTGGCAAGGATCGTCCAGCCGATGGCGGAGAAGAATAAAATCAGCGCGATACGGATCAGAATATCCACCGTTTTTTCTCCTGCGCCGTAATGCAGCCAGTTCCAGAAGTCGAACAATCCCCAGGCATTCAATAGCAGCATCACCGCAACGCACACCGTCAGGATCCTGGCCACGCTTAACGCCGTCGACAGCCAGCCATTCAGCCGCTTTTGTAGTTCCGGATAGCTGCGCTGGGTGTGTGGCGAAAGGGTAATAGTTTTGGCTATCCAGCGGGAAAACATGCCGGAAACAAAGGCGGCAATTCCAATGATTACCAGGCTGCGCAGCGTAGCGCCCATCATGAATTTCAGGCTGTTGCCCGGATCAAACAGCGAAAAGAAAAACAGCACAATGAAGTAGGCGCTGGCCAGCCAGTGCCATACCAACGCAAAGGCGCGGATAAACAGGCTGAAAAAAGCTAACGATCTTTCTGCCAGATTCTGTAAATGCAGCGTTATCTCTTTCTTGTTTCTGAAAATCAGGTACAGCGCCCATAGCGTGATACACAGCATGATGATGACGTTGGCCATCGCGCCGACCTGCACATTGACCTGATTGGAGATAATGGGAACGGCAACTATAAGCCCGTAACCAATCAAACTGCTTAATGAACTCAAACGCCGATTCCAGTAGCGCGCACCGGCATCCTGAATGTTAAACGGGCGTAGTTCAGCCACCGTTGGGCAAAATATCAGACGCAAAATGGCTTTGAAGAACTCAATCAGGGCAAAGGCATTGAGAAACAGGCTTTGCTGAAAGGCGATGGTGCGACTGCCGGCATTCATTCTGTCGCTCAGTATCTGCCCGACAAACAATGTCAGCGCCAGCAGAAGCAAATCAATAATGAATGCGCCAACGATCATCGCCGGAAGCTGCAGCCAGTTGCTGCGTTCGCGGTTTTTCCGCCGTGCCCATTGCCCCATTTTGCGATACAGAGGCAGCGCGCACAGGCGGATCAGCCAGTAAAACCCGAACACTGACGCCGCCAGCATTAAAAAATGAGTCAGGGCATTGGTGAACGTTTGCGAGTTAAAGGTCTTGTGCGGTGCATCGGTAATATTGCGATAAAGCTGGGCAAAGCGGCTGGAGAGCGCCTCACCGTAGTGCCGGGTGACATCCGTGACGTTTTCCAGTACCGTTTTTTCTTCCGTTAACGTGGGTGGGACAATGGTTGGCACCGGCTCAGCAGGGGGCGCAGTTGCCACTTTGCGTAATTGATCGATCAGTTCCTTCCGCGAGGTGTCATTTTCCAGCACATCAGCCAGTGCGCCGTAAGCCGCTTTCTTCTGTTCAACATCTGGCTCCTTTGCCGGGGCGGTTTGTGCGTTGGTTGACGTTGGCGTGGTGACGCCAGGTATCGTCACTGCTTGTGCCGGAAGACTCAACAGACAAACAAAGATGAACAGGATCCAGCGCATGACTCCTCCCATGAGAAAATAAATTCAAAAGGATAAGTATAGATGTCAGGGCGGGAGGGAATTGAAATGAGAGGATTCTGGTGAAAAACCTCCCTTCGGGCGAAGGGAGGTTGAGCTATCAGGAAACGTGCTGCAAGAATTCCTGTAAGCGTTGGCTGGGTGGATTTTCAATCAGGGCCTGCGGATTACCGTCTTCGGCAATTCGTCCCTTATCAATGAAAATCAGGCGTGAAGCCACTTTTTCGGCAAAGCCAATTTCGTGGGTCACAATCACCATGGTCATCCCTTCTTCCGCCAGGTCCTGCATAACTTTCAGAACTTCATGGCGCAGTTCCGGGTCGAGTGCTGAGGTTGGCTCATCAAACAGCATCATTTTCGGTTTTACCGCCAGCGCACGGGCGATAGCCACACGCTGTTGTTGACCGCCGGACAGTTCAGAAGGGTAGTGATGTGCACGTTCGGCCAGACCCACTTTTGCCAGCAGCTCTTTCGCCAGTTTCTCGGCCTGTTCTTTATTCGCCCCGCGTACGCGCTGCGGTCCAAACATGACGTTTTCCAGCGCCGTCAGATGTGGGAACAGGTAAAACTGCTGAAATACCATTCCGGCTTCCTGACGGATTAAGCGCTCGTCTACCTTCGGATCGTTTACTTTCAGACCGTCGACGATCAGATCGCCGGAGGTTATCTCTTCCAGCTTGTTAATGCAGCGCAGCAGGGTAGATTTACCGGATCCTGACGGCCCGATAATCACCACGACTTCACCCTGCTGAATGTTTAGGTCAATATTGTGCAGCACCTGGGTTGGACCAAAGTGCTTAGAAACGTTTTTAAATTCAATCACAGGATTTTCATCCTTCTTTCCAGACGACGCAGAATGAAGCTCAGCACCAGCGTAATGATCAGATAGAACACCGCAACGGCGCTCCAGATTTCCAGTGCGCGGAAGTTACCGGCAATGATTTCCTGGCCCTGACGGGTCAGTTCAGCGACGCCAATGACAATAAACAGCGAGGTATCTTTAATGCTGATGATCCACTGGTTGCCCAGCGGCGGCAGCATACGACGCAGTGCGAGAGGTAAAATAACGTGGCGGATAGTCTCTGTGCGTGAAAGTCCAAGCGCCAAACCGGCTTCGCTGAACCCTTTATGGATTGAGAGCACCGCACCGCGGGTGATTTCCGCAATATAGGCCCCGGAGTTGATCATGATGGTGACAACGGCGGCGCTAAAGGGGTCAATGCGTAAATCGTTAAATGCCATTGGCAGAGCGAAGTAAATAAACATTACCTGCACAACGATTGGCGTACCGCGAATGACTTCGATAAACACCAGCGCTACGTGGTTGGCGATCCAACCGCCGAAAGTGCGCGCAAACCCTGCTGCAAGTCCGATTATCAGACCGCCAGCCAGACCGAGGACCGAGATCCACAGGGTCATTTTGGCGCCTTCAATCAAAAGCGGGATGGCGGGCCAGATGGCACTCCAGTCAAACTGCATATGTCGTTCCTGTTACCGTGGTGTAAATATTCAAATGCCCGTTTTGCCGGATGTGCTGTGCTTATCCGGCCTACAGGTCTCAAAAATCCAGGCGTAGGCCCGGTAAGCATCACGCTACCGGGCAACGCTGCCGGTTATTATTTAGGTTCAGTACCGAACCATTTTTTGTAGATTTCGTTGTAAGTACCGTTCTCTTTCAGCGTTTTCAGTGCGCCGTTCACTTTCTCACGCAGGTCGTCGCTGCCTTTCGGGAAGGCGATACCGTACTGCTGGGCTTCCAGCGATTCGCCTACAGCTTTGAACTGACCATTGCCAGCTGTTTTGATGAAGTAAAGAATGTTTGGTGTGTCGTGCAGTACAGCGTCTGCGCGGTTGGTGCCCAGTTCCATATATGCGTTATCGATGTTCGGGAACTGACGCAGGTCTTTGGTTTTGATATTCGCTTTCGCGTAATCAACGGAACCGGTGCCACTCTTAACCGCAACGACTTTACCATCCAGATCTTTTACGCTTTTGACGTCGTTGTTATTCGCTTTCACCATCACTAACAGACCGCTTTTGTAGTAGCCGTCGGAGAAGTCGATCGCTTTTTTACGCTCATCGGTGATGGTGATACCTGCCAGTGCCAGGTCGATATTTTTGGTTTGCAGAGCCGGGATGATGCCGCTGAAATCCATTGGTTTCAGTTCATAATCCAGTTTCAGTTCTTTGGCCACGGCAGCCCACAGATCCACATCAAAACCAACGTATTTGTCACCCTGTTTGAATTCAAACGGTACAAACGCGGTGTCGGTTGCGACAACCAGTTTCTTGTCTGCGGCATGGGAGGACACCGCAAAAGCCAGGGTAAGTGCAGCCAGTGAAACTTTTAATACAGACTTCATAGGATTTCCTTTTATATCCACGGGGCGATCCCCTGCGAGAACATATGGCTTAATGAAAAAATCGTGCCAATTTTGCAACTCATTGTTTTAACAAGAGGGTGTCTCGTTTTGTTGCACAATAAGTAGGGCAAAGTGAGTAATCTGCACTGTTTTGGGGCACTCATTTGGTGCGAACCAGTCACGGTACAAACGGTATGACTATTTAGCGTAAAAATTGTTGATAAAACAATCTTTCGTTAACGATTGTGTGAGGTGATTATTACAAATAATTTACTTTGGAGTGACGAATGATCAATGTTATGCACCATAGATGTGCAAAACCCCCGCCGGAGCGAGGGTTATATAGGTAATTCTTATGTCTGCTGTTACTCAATGTTGGCTTCGATAAACCACAGGAATTTATCGAGGTCGCGAGAAGCTGCGGTAAAGATATCCGCGGTATCTTCGTCTTTTGCTTCGCTGATAGCTTTACGTACGCTGTTTGCAACTACGGCATAACGTTCGGCCAGCTCTTTTAAGTGGTCCTGTACGCTATGGATATCTAGCGGGTAACTTTTCAGAGGCGTTTTGCTATTAATAACCTGAGTTGTGCCCAGTGCCACACCGCCCAACTGTACGGCGCGTTCAGCCATGGTGTCGAGGTGATCGGTCAAAGCTGTACGGAAGCCATCCAGCATTTCATGTACTGCAATGAAGTTTGCACCGCGCATGTTCCAGTGAGCCTGTTTGGTGATCAATGACAGGTCAATGAATTGGATTACTTGCTGATTCAGCAGTTCTACGGTCGCTTTCTTTTCGCTATCAGACACATCGTTGCGGGTATAAAGGAGGGCGGATGCTTTTGTTTTTACCAGTTTCGCGGTACTCATATTTTCATATCCTCTTGATATTTATGTCCCAACTCTTCAACGGAATTAAGTATAGCGCTAAATTTGGATTTTTGTTTCCGGTGTTGCCTATCACTTTAATAGCGAAGACGAGCGTAAATATAAAATATCAAATAAAATCAATGCAATGAATGTTTTGTTACTTGCGTGGTGTTATTTTTATGTTAATTTTAAGATTAAATGAAATATGCGGATGAGAAAATTATATTTATTAGAATTATTATCACGCAGATTTACAATTGGATATTCTGCATGATTATGCAAACCATGCAGAATATTACGTGGTTAATTCACGTCGACTTGTTTTATTTGTGGCTCTTTACGAATAGTGAGCGTAGAGCCCATTGATGCGACAATAATAGCGCCCAGAGCGAGCGTCTGGATAAGCGTCAGCGTTTCACCGAGGAAGATCATTCCGGAAACCGCTGCCAGCGCGGGTTCCATGCTCATCAATGTACCGAAAGTACGCGTAGGCAGGCGCGTCAACGCAATCATCTCCAGTGAATAGGGAAGCGCAGTAGAGAGGACTGCAATGGCCAGACCTAACGGCAGAATGGACCAGTGCCACAGGGCATCTCCGGCCTGGAGTGCGCCGATTGGTACAAATACCAGTGCTGCAATAAATGACCCTACCGCGACGGTCGCAGGACCGTGTTCCGCGCCGGCTCGCTGCCCGGTAAGAATATAGATGGCCCAGCAGGCACCAGCCCCCAGCGCCAGTGCAGCACCCGTTAAATCTACGTGAGAAACGTCCTGACCCAGAGGCAGCAGGAACCAAAGCCCGAGCACTGCCAACGCAACCCAAATGAAATCCACCGGGCGTCGGGATGAAAACAGCGCTACCGCGAGCGGGCCGGTAAATTCCAGCGCCACGGCGATTCCCAGTGGGACGGTTTGGATTGACAGGTAGAAAAGGTAGTTCATCCCGCCCAGAGACAGGCCATAAAACAGTAGCGGCAGGCGTTGTTCTTTGGCGAATCGTAAACGCCAGGGCTTAAAGAAAGTGATAAGAATGAGCGTACCCAGCGCAAGGCGCAGCGCGGTAACGCCTGGCGCACCGACGAGTGGGAACAACGATTTTGCCAGTGATGCTCCGCTTTGAATGGAGGACATAGCAATAAGCAAAACCAAAATAGGCAACCAGACTGGCGCTTTACGTGACAACCCCGGCATCCTTTCTCCTGTCAAATGATGATTACACATCTCCATCTGTGCCACGCTTCAGCATTGTTACGACGCAGATGATTTTATGTATAGAAAAGTAAAACAGCGAGTGTAATGGAATTACGCTCAACTGGTTGAGTATTCGTTGAAAAAAAAATTGCTCAGTTCCGTACAATGGCATGAAAACGATGGATTAATAATCTGTGTGATTAGGAATGTTCTGGATGAATGTGCCATATTGTGCGCGCAATAATGGTATTTTCAATTGAAAAAGTGATGTTAATTGAAAGAGATAGTGGGTTTTTGAAATGTTCTGTTACATGAAAGACCCCGTTAGACATCGCGAATCGCAAAGAGTTTCCCATCAATTTTTGGTATATTTAAAACTTAAGATTTACTTGAAGCACATTTGAGGTGGTTATGAAAAAAATTGCATGTCTTTCAGCACTGGCCGCTGTTCTGGCTTTCTCCGCAGGTACTGCTGTAGCTGCTACTTCTACCGTTACCGGTGGTTACGCTCAGAGCGATGCTCAGGGCGCAGCGAACAAAATGAACGGTTTCAACCTGAAGTATCGCTACGAGCAGGACAACAACCCGCTGGGTGTTATCGGTTCCTTCACTTACACTGAAAAAGATCGTACCGATGCTTCTGGCGACTACAACAAAACCCAATACTACGGCATCACTGCTGGTCCGGCTTACCGTCTGAACGACTGGGCAAGCATCTACGGCGTTGTGGGTGTTGGTTACGGTAAATTCCAGAACGTAGAATCTTCGACTTACAACCACAGCACCAGCGACTACGGTTTCTCTTATGGTGCGGGCCTGCAGTTCAACCCGATCGAAAACGTTGCTCTGGACTTCTCCTACGAGCAGAGCCGTATTCGTAGCGTTGACGTTGGCACCTGGATTGCTGGCGTGGGTTACCGCTTCTAATCACTTCGGTGATATGAAAAATCCGCCTCTTGGGGCGGATTTTTTTTGTCTGTAATCCTAGAAGGAAGTTCGTTGTAGGCCGGATAAGACACAGTGCGTCTTATCCGGCCTACAAGCGTATTATTTGGTTGAGAAAATATCGGTACCCAGATGGTTGTAGTCCACCTTCTGCAGTTTGAAGTTGGTGATGTACACCGGCCCGGCTTTTTTCTCTGAGATAAAGCGGTAGCTGTTGGTGATTTCCTTTGCGCTGATCCCTGTCCACTGCGAGAAAAAACTGAGGAAATCATTGGCGGAGCGACGGGCTTTAATCACCCGATGCGCTTTATCATCGCTCGAAAGCACCATGAAAGGCACCTGGAAATTCTGCTGGAACTGATCGTCATGCGCCAGGTACTGCACCTCTTTTCCCCGCTCTTTAAACGCGAGGCCATGATCGGAGAAATAGACCATCGAGAAGCTATTACCGCTGTTACGTAACTGCTCGTAAAGCTGGCGAAGCAGGTCATCCGTCTGCGTCATGGTGTACAGATAACAAGATGTCTCTTTTGACTGGACGAAAGTCTCGTATTTACCCTGTGTTCGGTCACAGGCCTGCGGATGCGAGCCCATTAAATGCAGCACGATGAGCTGTGGTTGAGTGCGCTCGGTTGCCAGCACCTGGGCAGTCATCTTCAACAGCGCTTCGTCACGGGTGTTTTTATCCGCTTCAAAGTCACCGCTTTTGAGGAACTGAACTTCATCAGCTCGCTTCGCAATGCTGGCGATGGCCGTATCGTATTCACCAATCTGTCCCTGATTGGAAAACCACCATGTCTGGAAGCCCGCACGGTTAGCCAGGGTGACAAAGTTATCCTGGAACTGGGGTTTATTATCCACTACCCGATTAAGCGTTAAGCCGAGCGATTTTTGCGTTGAACCGCTGGCAGCAATGTAATCCGCGAAGATATAGCCGTTAACGGAGCTGGCAAACGGGGTGTTATCCCAGTGACCGCCAAACGCGCCTAACGCATCGCGGCGGGCGCTTTCACCGATCACCACGACGTAGGTGTGATACTTCGGTTTAACGGCGGTTACCGTCCAGCTGTCTTTTACGCTCGACAGTTTCGCCATACGCTCTTGTTCGTCGAGCACTTCGTTGTTATTGACGATAACGTCCTTGGCGAAACGGAAAACCGGATAGCCAGTATCTTTCAGCTTGAACACGCCGCCCCAGGCCAGGTTTTGTACCGGGGTAACAAAGAATGCGACAACGCTAAACAGCAAACAAATGCTGTCGAACTTATTCCAGCTGCGCTGCTGCACATCTTTTTTACGGCGTACGGCGATAACGCCAAGGGCAAAAATAAACACTCCAACCAGATAACTGTACCAGGGGAAGATGGTCAGGATCTCGGTTGACTCTTCCATATTGGTTGAGTGCAGCGCCAGTAAGGTATTGAAGTTCGGTGAGCCGTAAGCCTGGCCGAACGGAAAATACATTGCCGCAACGAGTGAGCAAATGCCAATCAGTGCTTTCTGCGCGCGCGGCGCGCTACGCCACAGCAGCATCAATATACAGGTGAAAGCAACGCTATAGAGCAGGCTAAGTGGATAGCCCAGTGCAAGGTTGATCAGCAGAGACTGTAAGAAATAGAGGCCAGTCCACGGACTAATTGCCCGGCTACGAGCAATGATTGAATCTTTGAGGGTTAAATTCATATGCCACTGTTACAAAAACGCCATGTGCTTACCCTGGCGCTAAGGGTCATTGCCTGCCTGAGAGAGCGAGAAGAGGGATAGGGTCCGCATCCGCGAGCCGCAATATACGCAGGGCTGCGAAAAGATAGAGTGTGCGCAAGAGAAGGTCAACTACTACAAAGAAATTGTTTTGCGAGGGACGTGGCAAAACTGACAAAAAGAAGGGTTATTGAGACGAAAACCACCACCGTACCCGGATGACGGTAGGAAAATGAAGCGGCGTACCGCGACGCCGCATTATTTTTCTGAAGGTTTATCCTGCTCTGGTTTGCTGTTAATCATGTCACACAGCATAGAGATCAGCATCAACCGTACTTTAAAGGGAGAGTGGCTAAACACGCGTATACACCTCTTAAATTCATTCATGTAAACCTCCTGACTTCACGATCCCATCAGTCCTTGAGGGATGTCTTTATTATATACAGATATAGCACAGGCTATATTATATAGCTATTGCTAAAACGTTAATTTTTTGTGCCCACGCAACTCTGGTTTACAATGAGTGCTCTCTAATCAGATGCCGTTAACGCGTCACAGTAACGAGGAAGCAGAATGAGTCGTGGCGCAGGTATGCCAACAACAAAAAAAGTGACGCAATTGGTGAATGTCGAAGAACACGTTGAAGGATTTCGTCAGGTCCGGGAGGCGCATCGCCGCGAACTGATTGATGACTACGTAGAGCTGATTTCCGATCTCATTATTGAGGTGGGTGAAGCGCGCCAGGTGGATATGGCAGCGCGACTTGGGGTTTCTCAGCCGACGGTTGCTAAAATGCTTAAGCGCCTTGCTTCAGTCGGATTGATTGAAATGATTCCGTGGCGTGGGGTGTTTTTAACCGCAGAAGGTGAACGACTAGCCCAGGAGAGCCGGGAACGTCATCAGATTGTGGAAAATTTCCTGTTGATGTTAGGCATCAGCCCGGAAATTGCCCGTCGCGACGCGGAGGGGATGGAGCATCACGTCAGTAAGGAAACGCTGGAGGCTTTTAGCCGGTTTACGCAACAGCAAGGAACTGGCTCTGAATGAGTTTTCCTTTATTACGTGCCTTACAGCGCGATCGTTTTTTCCAGCTGTTAATCATCGTTGGGGTTGTACTGAGTCTGTTCACGCCATTTACGCCCCGGTCCTGGCCAGGGGCGATTGACTGGCACACGATTATCACGCTTAGCGGCCTGATGTTACTGACCAAAGGCGTAGAGCTAAGCGGTTATTTCGATGTGCTAGGGCGCAAGATGACCCGCCGTTTCAAAACAGAGCGCCAGCTGGCGATATTTATGGTGCTGGCGGCGGCGTTGTTGTCGACGTTTCTGACCAACGACGTTGCATTGTTTATTGTTGTTCCGCTAACCATCACGCTGAAAAAATTATGTGCCATTCCGGTGAATCGCCTGATTATCTTTGAGGCGCTGGCGGTAAATGCCGGATCGTTGCTCACGCCAATAGGCAATCCACAAAACATTCTGATGTGGGGACGCTCAGGCTTATCGTTTACCGCGTTTACCTGGCAAATGGCGCCGCTTGCGGGGGCCATGATGCTGACGCTGGTGGTGCTGTGCTGGTTCAGTTTCCCGCCTAAAGCGTTGCACTATCATACCGGTACGCGCGCACCTGACTGGCAACCACGCCTGGTATGGAGCTGTCTGGCGCTGTATATCGTCTTCCTTGCGGCGCTGGAGTTAAAGCAAGAGCTGTGGGGTCTGGCGATTGTGGCGGCAGGGTTCATGGTGCTGGCGCGTCGCGTGATCCTCAGCGTGGACTGGACGTTGCTGTTAGTGTTTATGGCGATGTTCATTGATGTGCATTTGCTGACGCAGCTCCCGGCCTTGCAGGGGATTACCCACCAGATTGGCACGCTCTCAGCACCGGGACTTTGGTTAACGGCTATTGGCTTGTCGCAGTTTATCAGTAATGTGCCCAGTACGATTTTGCTGCTGAACTATGTCCCGCCGACGCTGCTGCTGGCCTGGGCGGTTAATGTGGGTGGCTTTGGGCTGTTGCCGGGATCGCTGGCGAATCTCATTGCGTTACGGATGGCAAACGACCGACGGATCTGGTGGCGTTTTCATTGGTATTCGGTACCGATGCTGATATGGGCGGCGCTGGTGGGGTATGGTTTGCTGCTGTTGATGTAATTGATGTGGTGTGCCGGATGGCGGCTGGCGCCTAATCGGGCCTACTGCGTTGGTAGGCCCGATAAGCGTAGCGCCATCGGGCATATATAGCAGATTAGTTCAGACGAACCGGCATACCTGAACGGTTCTGTACCGCCTGCTCAACGACGGCCTGATCGACGTCAGACTGGCCGGTGATGCTGGTAATGCTCTTGGTCAGGGTAATCGGTACGATTTCTCCGCCTTCGAACTGTGCTTCAGTCGTAGACAGTGGGTTATGTACTTCGATGTAACGGCTGCCGTCTGGTTCGGTAGTGGCTTTTACCGGCTCATCGATAAACTGTACGCGGGTGCCGACTGGCACATTTTCAAACAGGAATTTGATGTCGTCGTTACGCAGACGCACGCAACCGTGGCTGACGCGTAAGCCGACGCCGAAGTTAGCATTGGTGCCGTGGATGGCATACAGGCGACCGATATACAGCGCGTACAGACCCATCGGGTTATCCGGACCCGCCGGAACAACGGCTGGCAGCGGCTCGCCTGCAGCGCGGTATTCCGCATGCATTTTCGCCGTTGGCGTCCAGGTTGGGCCCGCTTTCTTACGTTCAACTTTGGTGGTCCAGTTGATTGGCGTGTCTTTGCCCAACTGGCCGATACCGATCGGCAGAACAATTACGGTGTTGGTGCCTTTCGGGTAGTAATACAGACGCATTTCAGCGCTGTTGATAACAATACCTTCATGCACAGTATCCGGCAGGATCAACTGCTGAGGAATGTTCAGCACGGTGCCGCCTTTCGGCAGGAAGGTATCCACGCCCGGGTTGGCTTCCAGCATGTTAGACAGACCCATCTGGTACTCTGCCGCATAGTATTCCAGCGGCTGGGTGTTGCCTTCAGGAATGGTGATAACCTGGTTTTGGCCAATTAAACGACTGCCATCGGTAGGCAGCGGGTACGTGACGGCTGAAGCAGTGTTACAAAAACCAACTACCGCGAGCGCCGCCGCGAAAAGCGTTGTCAATTTCATATTCATTTTTGCGAGATTCTGAAGCCAAGCAGGCTAGTGGGTTGAGATTTATGTAGTGTTGGGCACGCATTATATGTGCATTCTGAGCAACAAGGAATTCGGATGTGTACTAAATCACATTTTTTTCCTTTTGCTTTCACTTTATCTGTGCAGCATGAACGGCGCGATCTTATTGCAGACTTATGGCATAATAAGCGGTTTGTCACATATTTCTTTCTCTTTCAGGATACGCCTGTGTTAGTTTCCAGCAACGTCACTATGCAGTTCGGCAGTAAGCCGCTGTTTGAAAATATTTCCGTCAAGTTTGGCGGCGGCAATCGTTACGGCCTGATTGGCGCGAACGGTAGCGGTAAATCCACCTTTATGAAAATTCTCGGCGGCGACCTCGAACCGACGCTGGGTAACGTTTCACTCGATCCGAACGAGCGCATCGGTAAGCTGCGTCAGGATCAGTTCGCCTTTGAAGAGTTCACCGTGCTTGACACCGTTATTATGGGTCATGCTGAACTGTGGGAAGTGAAGCAGGAACGCGACCGTATCTACGGCCTGGCCGAGATGAGCGAAGAAGACGGCTATAAAGTGGCTGACCTCGAAGTTCAGTATGGCGAAATGGACGGCTACTCTGCGGAAGCGCGTGCGGGTGAACTGCTGCTGGGTGTAGGCATTCCGGTAGAACAGCATTACGGCCCGATGAGCGAAGTCGCGCCCGGCTGGAAGCTGCGTGTGCTTCTGGCGCAGGCGCTGTTCTCTAACCCGGACATTCTGCTGCTCGACGAACCAACGAACAACCTGGATATCGACACTATCCGCTGGCTGGAGCAGACGCTGAACGAGCGTGACAGCACCATGATTATCATTTCGCACGACCGTCACTTCCTGAACATGGTCTGTACGCACATGGCGGATCTGGACTACGGCGAACTGCGTGTTTATCCGGGTAACTACGACGAATACATGACGGCGGCAACCCAGGCGCGTGAACGTCTGCTGGCCGATAACGCCAAGAAGAAAGCACAGATTGCCGATCTGCAATCCTTCGTCAGCCGCTTTAGCGCCAACGCGTCTAAATCTCGACAGGCGACTTCTCGTGCGCGTCAGATTGATAAGATTAAGCTCGACGAAGTGAAAGCGTCCAGCCGTCAGAACCCGTTTATCCGCTTCGAACAGGATAAGAAACTGTTCCGTAACGCGCTGGAAGTGGAAGCGCTGGCGAAAGGTTTTGATGAAGGCCCGCTGTTTAAAAACTTCAACCTGCTGCTGGAAGTAGGGGAGAAGGTTGCCATCATTGGTGCCAACGGCGTGGGTAAATCCACTATGCTGAAAACGTTGGTTGGCGACTTGCAGCCGGACAACGGTACCGTTAAGTGGTCTGAGAACGCCCAGGTCGGTTACTACGCACAGGATCATGAATACGAGTTCGAAAACGATCTGACTGTTTTCGAATGGATGAGCCAGTGGAAACAAGAAGGCGATGATGAGCAGGTAGTACGTAGCTTCCTTGGCCGTCTGCTGTTCAGCCAGGACGATATCAAGAAACCTGCGAAAGTGCTCTCCGGTGGTGAAAAAGGACGCATGCTGTTCGGTAAACTGATGATGCAGAAACCGAATATCCTGGTTATGGATGAACCGACCAACCACCTGGATATGGAATCTATCGAGTCGCTGAACATGGCGCTGGAAATGTACCAGGGCACGCTGATCTTCGTTTCTCACGACCGTGAGTTCGTCAGTTCGCTGGCAACCCGCGTGATTGAAATTACGCCAGAACGTGTAATTGACTTCACCGGTAACTACGAAGATTACCTGCGTAGCAAAGGCGTCGAATAATTATCCCGTCGTTCTCGTGTTACAGGTGTGATGGTTGCACCTGTAACACGGGATACTTAGGGATAAGGGTATATAAAATTAAACAATCCCCAGCGCGCGTTTACCGTGGATATTCAAATCCTCCAGCGTGAAGCGTCCTTCCCAGTTAGTTTCATAATCCTCCCGTGGAAAATCACCCGGCGACGCACCCTTTTCCAGCGCGACCTTCACTTTGTGGGCGTAGGCCAGATTCTTTTCGCACATCGGTGCGGCAGGAATGTACATCACGTTACCCCAACCCTGCTGATTTTCCACCGGTGCGACGGAGTGAATCACATCACAATGCCACCAGACGGAGTCTCCGGCGTCCAGTTGTGGAATGCTGGTTAACGCTTCAATCAGCAGCGGATGCCATTGCGTGGAAATCGGCAGCACCCGGCCGGGCGCGACGCCGCAAAGTTCATCTTCTGGCACATCGTCAAGCAATGGGCGTAACAGTACATACGCCATCGCTTCAGGGATCGGGACCACATGCAACAATCCCTGACCTGGCAGCATATCGGACAGTGCAGTCCAGCCCTGGAAGGTACGGAATACCGAACATTTGGTGGTGTTATCCACCGTGTACTCTTCTACCTCGGTGCGATGCGCCGCCTGCCACGGATCGTAATCTTCCAGATTGCCATTGAATACATGAGCAAAGACCTGCTGATATGCCGGAAGAAGCCAGCGTTCCAGCGCGCCGGAATCCGTATGCGCGCCCAGCCCTTTGGACGTGGTTCCCGGCGGTCGACGGCGAATGCGGTCAGGGTAAATAACGCTGACATCCGGGTTAAACCATTGTTTACCTTCGCTTGTAAAGGTCCACAAACGATTGAGAAACGACTGTGCATTGGCCATTTCTTCACTCTGGCGGGCCTGCATCTGCGCCTGGGACCAGTAGATGGGGTAGATTTCAGGTCGTGATGCGCTCAGGGTACCGAAGAAATTATCGCCTGGTCCTTTATAGACGTCGTCAAAGTGGTTGCGGTCCAGATAGTCCAGCATTGAGCTGTCCCAGCCGAGAGCCTGTTCGCGAGGGAAATGACCTTTAATAACCGCGCATCCGCGACGCTTAATTTCTTCACGCTGCTCTGCATTTACGTGGCCAGCTTTGATATCTGCATAAGATATCACTGGCCACACCGGGGCTCCCTGTGCTTTGAGGGCGTTGATTTCTGCCACGCGGGCGGCGATAGCGTCGCTCAACTGATTGAAGATCAACTGAACATCCCCAAGCTGTGCCCGCAGTTGCCGTTTCATCTGCCGGATTGCCGCTTTGTGATCGGCGGGCAGCGTGTCGCTGGTAAAAGTAAAAGCCATATCCACCTCGCATTAACTTTCATTCGAAACAAAAATAACTTACAGATGATAATATAAGTTAAAATTTAGTTAACGCAAGTTTAAAATTTGATGGAGTGAGCAAAATGGAAAAAGAGTGAAAACCGGGATGAGGGATACCCCGGTTGGCAGGATTAGACGTTAAAAGGGGAGGTGTTATCCAGCACTGCCTGAATTACGTTCAGCGCGCCCTGATGGTTGTTGTCGTCGGTCTGATAGCGAGCAATCGCTTTAATACTCTCTGCCGCGTTGGCCATGGCGAAAGAGTAGTGCGCCATTTTCAGCATTTCCGCGTCGTTGCCGCTATCGCCAATGGCGACTACGTTTTGCGGTGACAGGTTCCAGCGTTTAAGCAGGCGGCTGATCCCGTTGGCTTTATGTAAGCCCGGAATGATCAGATCGATAAACCCGAAGCCGCTGGTGACGGGCTTCATGATGCCGTCCAGCGCAGCATGCAGGTGATCGATAACCAATGGGATTTGTTGGTCCGGTAAATTTAGTGAGAACTTGAACAGCACATCGTCGATATCCTGATAATCTTTTACAGGTTTCAGGCGATGGTAGTGTTTTGACATCAATGCGACAAAGGACTCCGGCGCATTTTCGCTAACGTAAGCGCTTTGCAGCCCACAAGCCACAAAGTTGAGCTGCTTATCTTTTAGCAGTTCACCAATGACAATACGGGACTCGTGGCGGGTTAGCTCGCCGTGAAATAGCTGTTTGCCATGTTCAAAAACTAACGCCCCGTTCTCGGCAACAAAGGAAATTTCCTCTTTGAGCTCCGGGAAAAAGGAGATCAGCTGGTAATACTGGTTGCCGCTGGCCACGACAAATTCAATATTTCGTTTTTTTAGTTCCTGATACTGCGCCATAAAACGTGCACGATCGTATTTCTTGGCGTCGTCAAGAAAAGTTCCGTCCATATCGGTGACGATAACTTTGATGGTCATAAAGATAGGCTCCTGGCGATTACTGCAACCAGAAACATTCTAATAACAATGTGACCTGTAGCACAAATTTAATTTCGAATGAAAGTAAAAAGCCGGGTGGTAGCTTCGCCTTACCCGGCTACGGGGAGAATCGTTGTAGGCCGGATAAGCGTCAGCGCATCCGGCAATGGGGAGGGTAGCGTGCCGGATGGTGGTGCGGAATCTCATCCGGCCGACAATATTGTTTACAGCATATGTTCAGTACGCGCGATGATGTCGTCTTGCGCATCCGGAGAAAGCGCAGTGAAGAAGGCGGAATAACCTGCTACACGGACCACCAGGTCACGATATTGATCCGGGTGTTTTTTGGCTTCCAGCAGCGTTTCACGGGAGACAATGTTGTACTGAATATGCCAGCCTTTGTGCTCTTCGAAGAAGGTGCGCAGCAGGATCATCAGCTTTTGCTTATCGGATTCATTTTCCAGCGTGGCCGGGTTGAGCTTCTGATTTAACAGCACGCCGCCGAGAATCGAACCGGTCGGCAGTTTACCCACCGAACCAATTACCGCCGTTGGGCCGAGATGGTCCGTACCGGAAGCCGGACTGGCGCCTTCTGCCAGTGGAGTGTGTGCTTTACGGCCATCCGGCGTTGCCATCGTTGCTGCGCCAAAAGGCACGTTTGCAGAAATAGACGAGGTCCCGGCGTAGTAATTGCCGCCAACCGGGCCACGTCCGTAACGCGGATTATGATACTGTTTCAGTTCATCGATATAGGTCTGATAAGCGCGGGCCAGCAGCGTATCAACGCTATCGTCATCGTTACCGTATTTCGGCGCGCCGTTGATCAGTCGTTGGCGTAACTGCTCATGGGTCAGACCGTCAAAATCATCGGCCAGCGCGGCGGCCAGCTGTTGTTGACCGATAGCGCCCTGTTCAAAGACCAGTTTCTTCACTGCAGCCAGGCTGTTACCGAGGTTGGCAATACCCACCTGCAAACCCGATACCCAGTCATACTTCGCGCCGCCTTGCTTAATGCTTTTCGCCCGCTCAATGCAGTCGTCTACCAGCGCGGAGCACAGAATATCGTGCACGTTCTCTTCCAGCATGGTATCGACGACATACTCAATTTCGATGGATTTACGCGTGTAGTAGCGGATCTGTGTATCCCAGGCGTCCATCACTTCGTCGAAATTGTTGAAGTTACCGGCTGAGAGCGCTTTTTCCTGTGGCAGAAAGACTTTGCCACTGGTGGCATCGCGCCCACCTTCCAGTGCCGCCAGCATCACGCGGGCAAAGTTAATAAAGCTCATGCCGGTGCAACGATAGCCCCATTTCCCGCCAACAGCAGTTTCGATACATCCAATAGCCGCATAGTCATAGGCGTCCTGCGGTTCAATGCCCAGCTTAATGAATTCCGGTATGACGATTTCATCGTTGTTAAAGGCGGGCATCCCGAAGCCGCAGCGGATCACCTGCACGCAGGCATCGAGGAAGTCATTACTCATCCCCGCGTGATAACGCACGCTCAGGTTTGGCTGCGTAGAACGCAGGCGGCCGCAGGACTCCAGAATGGCGTAGGAGAGCGGGTTGACGGCATCCATCGGCTGACCGTTGACCAGGTTTTGACCACCAATGGTCACGTTCTGATACAGCGGACTGCCCGCTGAGGCTTTCGAATGGGAGCCGGAACGGATTTTGTTCACTTCCAGCAGTTTCAACCAGCAGCTGTGCAACAGTTCAATAGCGTGCTCACGATCAAGGCTCTGGTTCAGTTCGACGTCGCGACGATAGAATGGGTAGAGGTATTGATCCATACGACCAAACGACACCGAGTGACCGTTAGATTCAATTTGCAGGATCAACTGGATGAAATAGCACAGCTGCAGCGCCTGCCAGAATGTTTTCGGCGGCTCATGGGCGATAACATCACAGTTTTCCGCCATGGTCAGCAGTTCATCTCGACGACTGGCGCGAGTTTCTGTGGATGCCATTTTACGTGCCAGCGCGGCAAAGCGCTCAATGTGCAGGCTGACGGCCTCCAGCACGATATCTATCGCTTTCAGGAACTGATCGCCATGGAGGTCTTCCAGACATGTCAGATTGATGCGGGAGCGACGTTCATCGACTTTGTGACGCAGGCCGTCGAGACCTTTTTCCAGCAGCAGCGGGAAGTTTACCGCCAGGTGCGCGTCGCCGGAGGTCATGTTACCTTCGGCTTTGATAATGCCGGTTTCCAGCAGCCCTTTCTGCTCATCAGTGAACATCCCGTAGCAGCGATCCTGCACGGTTTGACCACGCCACCATGGGCACACCTCATGCAATACACGTTTGTTCTCTTCGCTTACCGCAAAGCCTGCGCCCGGTCTGTCGGCGAGGTCGTCGATCTCTTTTTCAATCCAGGAGACGGTGTATTCCGGGAAAATAGGCGCGGCACGCACTTCGCTTGCCTGGTTACCAATGATCAGTTCGTCATGTTTGATCCAGATGGTGCGTTCCGCCAGATGATGGGCTAGTGCCAGTGCGCGACGTACCGGGATAGGCTTATCCAGGTGTTGCTGATACATCTCGGTATAGTGCTGGGCGCGCTCGGTACAAACCGGTGGTTTCACGATGTGGATCAGGGCCGTTTTATGCGCTTTGATACGGTCGCTGAGTGTGTCCAGTTTCAGAGTGGTCATGGCGATTATCCTCGTAGGGTCGCGGTTAAACCTTTAAGGCTGGCGTACTGCTGGGCAAATTCGAGCAGTGCTGGCGCATCAAGCGGTTTATCCGGTGCGTTGTAGGGTTGACTGAGTAAGTGGTATTTGTTGATGCCCAGGGTGTGGTAGGGCAAGAAATGGATCTCACCGACGTGAAGCTCATCGGCGGCAAAATCGGTAATGGCCTGAATAGCAGCTTCGTCTGCGTTGAATCCCTGAATCAGCGGTACGCGGATAATCATTTTTTTACCGGCGGCAGCCAATTTTTTTAGATTTTCCAGTACGCGAGAGGCACGCCCATCGGTCCATTGTTTAAACGGCGCATCCGCCACGTGTTTTAGATCGGCCAGAAATAGATCGACGTCAGGTAATGATGGTTCAATATACTTCCACGGGACATGCAGACAGGTTTCCACTGCGGTATGAATGCCGGCGTCGTGGCTGGCCTTGAGTAACGCTGCCGCCAGCTCTGGCTGCATAAACGGTTCGCCGCCGGACAGGGTGAGGCCCCCTCCGCTGCGATCGTAAAACGGTTTATCACGCAATACGGTCGCCATGATGTCGTCCACGCTTTTTACCTCTCCACAGACGGTTAACGCCTGAGTCGGACAGCAGTCGGTCAGCGCTGCGAGGACGTCATCGGTCAGTTTTTCGCGATGAATAAGCAATCCGCCCAGCGCCCGTTCAATCACCGCGGGTGCAGCCTGAGCACAGAGATCGCAACCGTCAAGGCACAAACGCGCGTCATAAAGCAGGTCCTGCGTGCGGGCGCGGCTTTCCGGATTCTGGCACCACCGACAGCCCAGGGAGCATCCCTTAAGGAACACCACAGTACGGATCCCGGGGCCATCATGCGTGGAGTAGCGCTGGATATTGAAAATCATAAGCGACCTCTTTTCTTTCGTATAAAGATTAAATTACTTTCGAATGAAAGTTATATTGACATGCGTCAACTAACCGTGAGGTTTCGCTGTGCTACCTTTTATTCATGCTAATTATTCGTTTGAGGAAAGCTTATGGAACTCTATTTAGATACGTCTGATGTTGATGCGGTAAAAGCTCTGGCGCGCATTTTCCCGCTGGCAGGGGTGACCACTAACCCGAGCATTGTGGCGGCAGGGAACCAGACGCTGGAAGTACTACTGCCGCAACTGCAGGAGGCGACGGGAGGGCAAGGGCGTCTGTTTGCTCAGGTGATGGCGACCACCGCCGAAGGGATGGTCAGCGATGCGCGTAAGCTGCGGGCAATCATTTCTAATATTGTGGTCAAAGTGCCGGTGACAGCAGAAGGTCTGGCGGCTATAAAATTGCTGAAAGAAGAAGGGATCCCGACGTTGGGTACTGCGGTATACGGTGCAGCTCAAGGGTTATTGGCTGCTCTGGCGGGTGCGGAATACGTTGCGCCATACGTTAACCGCGTGGATGCGCAAGGAGGGGATGGCATCCAGACGGTGACCGACCTGCAGACGTTACTGAAAATGCATGCCCCGCACGCCAAAGTACTGGCAGCCAGTTTTAAAACACCGCGTCAGGCGCTGGATTGTCTGCTGGCGGGCTGCGAGTCCATCACGCTACCGCTGGATGTTGCTCAGCAGATGATTAGCTCTCCGGCAGTTGATGCTGCCGTCGCGAAGTTTGAGCACGACTGGCAGAGTGCATTTGGACGCACGTCGATCTGATGCTGTTGCCGGATGGCGCTAACGCTTACCCGGCCTACGTTGGAGCCGTTGTAGGTCGGGTAAGGCGAAGCCGCCACCCGACTTTTTTACTGCCCGCAAACCTCACACCCCGGGTTGCGCATTAGCTTCATTTCGCGAAACTGGCAGGTCATGGCGTCGTACATGACGATTTTTCCAGACGCCGGTTTACCATAGTTTGCCAGCAACTTAATGGCCTCCATCGCCTGTAACGAGCCAATCACGCCGATCAGCGGGGCCATCACTCCTGCCTCGACGCAGGTCAGGGCGTTTTCACCGAACAGACGACTCAGGCAACGGTAGCATGGCTCTCCTTCCTGATACGTAAAGACGGTAATTTGTCCTTCCATGCGAATTGCCGCCCCAGAAACCAACGGAACCCTGGCGGCGAAGCATCCGGCATTCAGTTGATTGCGGATGCTGATGTTATCCGTACAGTCCAGCACCAAATCGTGCTCGGCGATCAGCGCGTGAATCTGGTTTTCTTCCAGCAGCGCATTCACTGGCGTAATGGCGATGTAAGGGTTAATCCGCGCCAGTGCGTCGCGGGCGGAGAGCACTTTGGGCTGTCCAACGGTCGCATCGCTATGCAGCGTCTGGCGTTGGAGGTTCGACACGGAGACTGTGTCAAAGTCGAGCAGGGTTAAATGCCCGACGCCAGCGCCCGCAAGGTACTGGGTTGCTGCGCATCCCAGTCCCCCCAGACCAACGACCAGTACCCGCGCATCTTTGAGCGCTTCCTGACCTTCGAAATCGAAGCCGCGCAGAATGATTTGCCGGTTATAGCGCATCATCTCCTGGTCGCTGAGTTCTGCCATTACAGGCCTCCAAACAGTGCGTTAAACGGCTCGACCTCAACCCATTCTCCGGCCTCAACGTTACCGCGATCGCGCTCCAGCACGATAAAGCAGTTGCCCTGGCTAAAGGAGCTAAAAATATGCGAGCCCTGGTGTCCGGTGGTGGTGACTTCCAGTTCGCCTTCCGCAGTACGCTGCAATACACCACGTTGAAAATCCAGACGCCCTGGCGTTTTCTTCAGGCGTGAGGCGGTGCGCACGCGCTGGCGCGGAGGTAACCCACAGGCGGTGTTTCCGCTGAGTTTCGCCAGCAGCGGTTGCACCAGCTGATAAAAGGTGAGGGCTGCAGACACCGGGTTACCCGGCAGGCCGCAAAACCAGCTGTTGCTCAGTTTACCAAACGCGAACGGTTTACCCGGTTTGATGGCAAGCTTCCAGAAGGCAATTTCTCCCAGCTCTTCCAGAATGGTTTTGGTGTAATCCGCTTCGCCTACCGAAACGCCGCCAGAGCTGATGACGACGTCGGCCTGGCTGTCGGCTTCGATAAATGCGGCTCGCAGAGCGTTGGGATCGTCGCGAATAATTCCTAAGTTGATCACTTCGCAGCCCAACTGCTGCAGCATCAGGTGAACGGTCAGACGGTTTGTGTCATAAATCTGCCCGTCGCCCAGCGGTTGACCCGGCAGTTGCAGCTCATCACCGGTGGAGAACAACGCCACGCGAACTTTGCGAACGACCGGTACTTCGGCAATGCCGAGTGAGGCCAGAACCGGAAGCTCGGCGGTTGTCAGACGAGTTCCGGTGGGGAATACCACCGCGCCGTTTGCGATATCTTCACCGCGCAGACGAATATTTTGTCCGCTGCGGACCTCGGCGGTAAAACGCACACCGTCGTCAGTTTGTTCCGTTTGCTCCTGCATCACCACCGCTTCACAACCGGCAGGCACCGGGGCACCGGTCATAATGCGGATGCAGGTTCCCGCAGGCCACTCGCCGTGGAATGGTTGACCAGCAAAGGCTTTGCCAGCCACCGCAAGAGGCTGGTCTGATTGTAAATCGGCTAATCGCACCGCATAGCCATCCATTGCCGAGTTATCGAATCCCGGCACATCAATCGGGGAGATGACGTCGGTGGCCAGAATGCGGCCAAAGCATTGAACCAGCGGCAGCGTTTCGACGGCGGTGAGTGGGGTAATACGCGAAAGCATCTGAGAGAGAGCCGTTTCAAGCGGCATCAGTCCGGCGGTAAATTCCATGAGAAGACTCCTGCGGGGCAAAATCGAATCTGCTCATTATGTCAGAAAATGGACGCGGACAGTATGCTACCTCAGGCTTAGGATCCGATCTGAGACAGGTTTTCTGCCAGAGAATAGCGCTACAGGAAAAATGCAGTATAGACTCATTATTTCTGCTTTTTTCCAGGAGGCTAAATGGCTGCGATTATCCCAAATTCAATTCGACAACAGGTGAATGCCGCCAGTGCACTGATTGCGCGGATTATCGAGGGCGACCTGGTTGCTGTTCATTTGTATGGCTCTGCTGTTGAAGGTGGCTTAAAGCCCCAAAGCGATATCGATTTACTGGTTACCATTAGGCAGCCACTGAATACCCGGCAAAGAAAAGATCTGATGCAGGGTTTTCTGGAAATATCAGCACCGCCTGGCAGCGTTGATAACTATCGGGCGCTGGAAGTGACCATCGTGGTCTATTCACAACTTGTGCCGTGGCGATTCCCTCCGGCGAGAGAGATGCAGTTTGGCGAATGGTTGCGTGATGATATCTGCGCTGGCGTGTATGAACCGGCGCAGGTGGATCCTGATCTTTCCATCCTGCTGACCCAGGCCCGGCGCGCCAGCGTAGCGTTGTTCGGTGAACCCGCTGAGACGTTATTCAACGTCATCCCTTTTAGCGATGTCGTGCAAACATTTCGGCATATCCTTGATATGTGGCAGAAACCGGGCGATTTAGAGGGTGACGAGCGAAATATCATCCTTACTCTGGCGCGTATTTGGTACAGCGTAGTTACGGGCAATATTGTCGCTAAAGATGAAGCCGCCTCCTGGCTTATACCGCAATTACCCGATGAGTATGCGGATACGCTGCAAGCCGCACGTGCGGAATACCTGGGGTTAACCAAAAAGAACTGGACTGCGTCTATGCCGTCTGTTGAACGCTTTGTGTTTTATGCAAAAAAACAGATTGCCGATCGGCTTGAATAATATATTCAACGATGTTGGAAGATACACTTTCTGTTTAACTCATTTAAATAACCTGATGGGATGGGGCGTGAGGTACGGGCCTTTACCTTTACATGACGTCTGCATCTTTCTATATTCAAAAATCGAATCAATAAGTCACAGAAATTCTGATATTTATAACCCCGGTACCTGCCACCTAATGGACGAAAAAAATGGGTAAAGCAGTCATTGCAATTCACGGCGGCGCAGGGGCTATCACCCGTTCGCAGCTGAGTCAGGAGCAAGAGTTGCGTTATATTCAGGCGCTGTCGGATATCGTTGAAACCGGCCAGCGGATGCTAGAGGACGGTCGTAGCGCACTGGATGTGGTGACCGAAGCCGTGCGCTTACTGGAAGAGTGTCCGTTGTTTAATGCCGGAATTGGCGCGGTATATACCCGTGATGAAACCCATGAACTGGATGCCTGCGTGATGGACGGTAACACGCTTAATGCGGGAGCCGTCGCCGGAGTCAGCCATTTACGCAATCCGATTCTCGCGGCGCGCCTGGTAATGGAACATAGCCCACACGTCATGATGATAGGTGAAGGGGCTGAGAACTTTGCCATTGCGCAGGGTATGGAACGCGTATCAGCGGATATTTTCTCTACGCCAGAACGCTATGCTCAACTGCTGGCGGCGCGAACAGCGGGTGAAACGGTGCTGGACCATAGCGCGAGCCCGCTGGATGAAAACAACAAAATGGGTACCGTGGGGGCGGTCGCGTTAGATATGTTTGGCAATCTGGCGGCCGCAACATCGACCGGTGGAATGACCAACAAATTACCGGGGCGGGTGGGCGACAGTCCGTTGGTCGGCGCAGGCTGTTATGCCAATAATGCAAGTGTGGCAGTCTCCTGCACCGGAACCGGGGAAGTCTTTATTCGTGCGCTGGCGGCCTATGACATTGCGGCGTTGATGGACTATGGCGGTCTGAGTTTATCCGAAGCGTGTGAACGCGTAGTGATGGAAAAATTACCGGCGCTTGGCGGCAGTGGCGGTTTAATTGCTATCGATCATGAGGGCAACGTCGCCTTGCCGTTTAACAGCGAAGGCATGTACCGCGCCTGGGGATACGCAGGCGATACGCCAACCACCGGTATTTATCGGGAAAAAGGAGAGAGCGTTGCCACACAGTGATGAGCTTGATGCCAGCGACGTGCTGGCAGTCAGCAATCTGAATATTGCCTTTGAACAGGAACAGCAGCGTGTCAGCGCAGTGCGCAATCTGTCATTTCGCCTGAAGCGTGGCGAAACGCTGGCGATTGTTGGTGAGTCCGGTTCAGGAAAGTCGGTAACGGCCTTGTCGCTGATGCGTCTGATTGAACAGGCAGGCGGCGAGGTAAGCTGCGATGAAATGCTGCTGCGACGCCGCAACCGGCAGGTTATTGAGCTGGGTGAACAGAGCGCATCACAAATGCGTCACGTGCGCGGTGCGGATATCGCGATGATCTTCCAGGAGCCTATGACATCGCTCAATCCGGTGTTTACCGTGGGCGAGCAGATTGCAGAGTCTATACGCTTGCACCAGGGCGCCAGCCATGAAGAGGCGATGGTAGAAGCGAAGCGAATGCTCGATCAGGTGCGTATCCCCGAGGCGAAGGCGATTTTATCGCGATATCCACACCAGCTTTCCGGCGGTATGCGCCAGCGGGTGATGATCGCCATGGCACTGTCGTGTCGCCCTGCGGTTTTAATCGCCGATGAGCCGACGACCGCGCTGGATGTCACTATTCAGGCGCAGATCCTGCAACTGATAAAAGTGTTGCAGCAGGATATGTCGATGGGAGTGATCTTCATTACCCACGATATGGGTGTTGTGGCGGATATTGCCGACCGCGTGCTGGTGATGTATCAGGGCGAGGCGGTAGAAACCGGCAGTGTTGAACAGATTTTTCACGCACCCCAGCATCCTTATACCAAAGCGCTATTGGCAGCCGTGCCGCAGCTTGGGGCGATGAACGGGCATGAGCTTCCGCGCCGTTTCCCGCTTATTTCATTGCAGGATCCCAGTCATGTAGAACCGCAGACCGAGCAGGACACTGTGGTTGAAGGCGAGCCTATTCTGCGGGTACGAAATTTAGTGACGCGTTTTCCTCTGCGCAGCGGCATTCTAAATCGCGTGACTCGCGAGGTGCATGCAGTGGAAAACGTCAGCTTTGACCTGTGGCCGGGAGAAACGCTCTCGCTGGTGGGGGAGTCGGGCTGCGGGAAATCCACCACCGGGCGGGCGCTGCTTCGCCTGGTAGAGTCTCAGCGTGGGGAAATCATTTTCAACGGACAACGTATTGATACCCTTGCTGCCAGCAAGTTACAGCCGCTGCGTCGGGATATTCAGTTTATCTTCCAGGATCCGTATGCCTCGCTCGATCCGCGCCAGACTGTGGGATATTCCATTCTGGAGCCGCTACGAGTACATGGGTTATTGCAGGGCGATGCGGGGTCAAAACGGGTTGCATGGTTGTTGGAACGTGTAGGCTTGCTACCTGAGCATGCCTGGCGCTATCCGCATGAGTTTTCCGGCGGTCAGCGTCAGCGTATCTGTATTGCACGGGCATTGGCGCTCAATCCCAAAGTGATTATTGCCGATGAATCTGTCTCGGCGCTGGATGTTTCAATTCGTGGGCAAATCATCAACCTGATGCTCGACCTGCAGCGAGAATTGGGTATCGCATATCTGTTTATTTCCCACGATATGGCGGTAGTGGAACGGATCAGTCACCGTGTGGCGGTGATGTATCTGGGGCAGATCGTTGAGATAGGCACCCGGCGGGCGGTGTTTGAAAATCCGCAACATCCGTACACTCGCAAGCTGATGGCGGCAGTTCCGGTCGCCGATCCATCCCATCACCGTCCCCAGCGCGTGCTGTTGTCGGACGATATCCCCAGCAATATTCGCAAACGTGGCGAAGAGATTTCCCCCGTTTCGCTCCAGTTAGTTGGTCCGGGGCATTATGTTGCGCGTGGGCAACCAGAAAATGCGCTTTCGCGTTTATAACAGGCAGGCAGGGTTTAAGGAGAAAAACATGACAAAAATTGTTGCTCGAAAATGGCTGGTTGCTGTGGGAGTGGTCTCTGCACTGGCCGCATCGCCTGGCTGGGCCGCCAAAGATGTGGTGGTGGCGGTGGGATCCAATTTCACGACGCTCGACCCCTATGACGCGAATGACACGTTGTCTCAGGCGGTAGCGAAGTCGTTTTATCAGGGGTTGTTTGGCCTTGATAAAAAGATGAAACTGAAAAATGTGCTCGCGGAGAGTTATACGGTTTCTGATGATGGGCTGACCTATACCCTTAAGCTGCGTCAGGGGGTGAAGTTTCAGGATGGCACCGACTTCAACGCCGATGCGGTTAAAGCTAACCTCGATCGGGCCAGTAACCCGGAAAACCATCTGAAACGTTACAACCTGTATAAGAATATCGATAAAACCGAAGTCGTCGATCCGTCGACGGTGAAGATTACGCTGAAACAGCCGTTCTCTGCCTTTATCAATATTCTGGCGCACCCGGCAACGGTGATGATTTCTCCCGCCGCGCTGGAGAAATACGGTAAGGAGATTGGTTTTCATCCTGTTGGAACCGGGCCGTACCAGCTTGATACCTGGAATCAGACGGATTTTGTGAAGGTTAAGAAGTTCGCGGGCTACTGGCAGCAAGGGCTGCCAAAGCTGGATACGATTACCTGGCGTCCGGTGACCGACAACAACACGCGTGCAGCCATGCTACAAACTGGGGAAGCGCAGTTTGCCTTCCCAATCCCTTACGAGCAGGCGGCGTTACTGGCGAAGAACAAAAACCTGGAACTGGTGGCCAGTCCGTCTATTATGCAGCGTTATATCAGCATGAACGTCACGCAAAAACCGTTCGACAACCCAAAAGTGCGTGAAGCGCTGAACTATGCCATCAACCGCCAGGCGCTGGTGAAAGTGGCTTTTGCTGGTTACGCGACGCCGGCAACCGGCGTTCTCCCCCCGTCGATAGCCTATGCGCAAAGCTATACGCCGTGGCCCTACGACCCGGCGAAAGCACGCGAACTGCTGAAAGAAGCAGGTTATCCGAACGGTTTTACCACTACGCTATGGTCTTCGCATAACCACAGTACCGCGCAGAAAGTGCTGCAATTTACCCAGCAGCAGCTGGCGCAGGTGGGCATTAAGGCTCAGGTTACAGCGATGGATGCTGGTCAGCGCGCCGCGGAAGTGGAAGGGAAAGCGCAGAAAGAGAGCGGGGTACGGATGTTCTACACCGGCTGGTCGGCGTCTACGGGTGAAGCTGACTGGGCGCTGTCACCGCTATTTGCATCACAAAACTGGCCGCCAACTCTGTTTAACACGGCGTTCTACAGCAATAAGCAGGTGGACAGTGATTTATCGGCAGCGTTGCAAACTAACGATCCGGCGCAGAAAGCGAAGCTGTACAAAGACGCGCAGGATATTATCTGGAAAGAGTCGCCGTGGATCCCGCTGGTAGTGGAAAAACTGATTTCGGCGCACAGCACCAGGTTGACCGGATTCTGGATCATGCCGGATACCGGATTTAGCTTTGATGATGCGGATTTAAAATAAGCTATTCATTCGGCCCCGCAGCCCAGGGGCCGGCGAAGGGAGCGTGATGCTTAACTATGTTTTCAAGCGCCTGCTGGGGTTGATTCCAACCCTGTTGATTGTTGCGGTGCTGGTATTTTTATTTGTTCACCTGCTACCCGGCGATCCGGCCCGGCTGATTGCCGGACCGGAAGCTGACGCCGAGGTGATTGAACTGGTGCGCAAGCAGCTGGGTCTGGACCAGCCGTTGCATGTTCAGTTCTGGCATTACATGACCAACGTATTGCAAGGCGATTTTGGCACGTCGATGGTTTCTCGTCGCCCGGTTTCTGAAGAGATAGCCAGTCGTTTTATGCCATCACTATGGCTGACTATTGCCAGTATGGCGTGGGCGGTATTGTTTGGTATGACGGCGGGGATCATTGCTGCCGTATGGCGAAATCGTTGGCCGGACAGATTAAGCATGACGCTGGCGGTCACCGGGATCTCGTTCCCGGCGTTTGCGCTCGGCATGCTGCTGATGCAGATATTCTCCGTTGAGCTCGGTTGGTTACCCACCGTTGGCGCTGACACCTGGATGCACTATATCCTCCCGTCTATTACGCTGGGCGCGGCGGTGGCTGCGGTGTTAGCACGATTTACTCGCGCCTCGTTCGTGGATGTGCTCAGCGAAGACTATATGCGCACCGCGCGGGCTAAAGGGGTGAGTGAAACCTGGGTGGTGTTAAAACATGGTCTGCGTAATGCGATGATCCCGGTGGTCACCATGATGGGGCTACAGTTTGGCTTTTTGCTCGGCGGCTCTATTGTGGTTGAGAAGGTGTTCAACTGGCCTGGGCTTGGGCGACTGTTGGTGGACTCCGTCGAAATGCGCGACTACCCGGTGATTCAGGCCGAGGTACTGTTGTTTTCTCTGGAATTTATTCTTATTAACTTAGTGGTGGATGTGCTCTACGCTGCCATTAATCCGGCTATCAGGTACAAGTAAGGATGCGATTTTTTAACTGGCGCCGACAGGCGATTTTAAATGCGATGCCCCTTGTTAAGCCAGAGCAGATACGCACACCGTGGCATGAGTTCTGGCGTCGGTTCCGTCGACAGCACATGGCGATGGTCGCTGGGCTGTTTGTATTGCTCCTGATCATGGTGGCGATTTTTGCCCGCTGGCTGACGCCATTTGATGCCGAGAATTACTTCGATTATGACCGTTTGAATGATGGGCCGTCGATGCTGCATTGGTTTGGCGTTGACTCACTGGGACGGGATATTTTTAGCCGCGTGCTGGTTGGCGCGCAAATCTCGCTGGCGGCAGGAGTCTTTGCCGTGTTTATTGGCGCGGCGATTGGTACGGTACTGGGGCTGCTGGCGGGATACTACGAAGGCTGGTGGGATCGACTGATCATGCGAATCTGCGATGTGCTGTTCGCCTTTCCGGGGATATTGCTGGCGATAGCCGTGGTCGCCGTGCTGGGCAGCGGAATTGCTAATGTGATCATTGCCGTGGCCATTTTCTCCATTCCAGCCTTCGCGCGCCTGGTGCGCGGGAATACGCTGGTGCTGAAGCAACAGACGTTTATTGAGTCTGCGCGCAGTATTGGTGCCAGCGATGCGACCATCATCTTCAACCATATTCTGCCTGGAACGGTCTCATCGATCGTGGTCTTCTTTACCATGCGAATTGGTACGTCGATTATCTCTGCCGCGAGCTTGTCATTCCTGGGATTAGGCGCACAGCCGCCGACGCCGGAGTGGGGGGCAATGCTTAATGAAGCGCGCGCTGATATGGTGATCGCGCCGCACGTGGCGATTTTCCCGGCGGTAGCGATATTCCTGACGGTGCTGGCGTTTAACTTACTGGGAGATGGTCTGCGCGACGCGCTGGACCCGAAAATTAAAGGGTAAACCGTAGGCCTGATAAGACGCTTCAGCGTCGCCATCAGGCATTGCCGGATGCGGCATAAATGCCTTATCCGGCCTACGTTGGGTTGCGTTTAATTAAACGCGGGTGCCCCACAGATCGTATTCATCTGCGTTTTCGACCTTCACGCGGATGATATCACCAGGTTTCACCTTGGTTTCACCATTCAGGTATACCGCGCCGTCGATTTCTGGAGCATCAGCCATGCTACGACCAATTGCGCCTTCTTCGTCAACTTCATCAACGATAACCAGAATCTCGCGGCCCACTTTCTCCTGCAAACGTTCAGCAGAGATCTGCTGCTGCAATTGCATAAAGCGGTTCCAGCGTTCTTCTTTCACCTCTTCCGGGATTTGATCCGGCAGGTCATTAGCGCCAGCGCCTTCTACCGGGCTGTATTTAAAGCAGCCCACGCGATCCAGACGCGCTTCCTTCAGGAAGTCGAGCAACATCTGGAAGTCTTCTTCCGTTTCACCCGGGAAACCAACAATGAAGGTGGAGCGCAGCGTCAGTTCAGGGCAGATTTCACGCCACTGCTTGATGCGCGCCAGCTGTCTGTCCACGGAGCCCGGGCGTTTCATCAGTTTAAGAATACGCGGGCTGGCATGCTGTAACGGGATGTCCAGATACGGCAGGATTTTGCCTTCCGCCATCAGCGGGATCACATCATCAACGTGCGGGTAAGGGTAGACGTAATGGAGGCGCGTCCAGATCCCCAGTTTTGATAACTGTTCGCACAGATCAACCATGCTGGTTTTGACCGGCTCGCCGTTATGGAAACCGGTACGATGCTTCACATCTACACCGTAAGCAGAGGTATCCTGAGAGATTACCAGAATCTCTTTCACGCCCGCATCGACCAGACGCTTGGCTTCGCTGAGGACGTCGCCAATCGGACGGCTCACCAGATCGCCGCGCATGGATGGAATAATGCAGAACGTGCAGCGGTGGTTACAGCCCTCGGAAATCTTCAGATAGGCGTAATGGCGAGGAGTCAGCTTAACGCCCTGCTCAGGAACCAGGCTCTGGAACGGGTTGTGTTTTGGTTTTGGCACATAGTGGTGAACGTGCTCCAGAACCTGTTCATAGCTATGCGGCCCGGTGATTTCCAGTACCTTCGGGTGGACTTCACGGATCTGATCGACTTTCGCGCCCAGACAGCCGGTGACAATCACCTTACCGTTCTCATTCAGCGCTTCGCCAATTGCTTCCAGGGACTCCTGAACCGCACTGTCGATAAAGCCGCAGGTATTAACGATAACCATATCCGCGTCGTCGTAGCTTGGCACAACATCATAGCCTTCGGTACGAAGTTCGGTCAGGATGCGCTCAGAATCGACGAGGTTTTTCGGACAACCTAGTGATATAAAACCAATTTTTGCCATTTTCTTATACTGTACATTGCTCGTAATCGGGGGATTATACAGATGCCTTCACGGTACATCTATATCTGATCAGCATAAGACGGAGAGAATAAAGAGCGATACCTATAAAGAGTAGATCGGTCAGTGAAAGGTGTTTAGTGAGTCTAATTCCGGCTTTAAGTGCCGCTTCTTGGCTATAGACACTCATTATCGTAAATTTTATCTCGTCGAGCGTTACTAATGAGGTTTAATTTGAAAGATATTGTTTTGAAGTCGAAACTTGAAATGGCTAAAACTCTTTATGCTAATGGTGTGAGTTTATATTATATCTCACTTGCCACAGGCTTAAGTTGGCGTGTATTAATGACAGAATTAACGTTCATCGCCAGTCATGAAAATATTCGACAAAAATCTAACGCTCACGTACCCAAACTTTAAATAATTCACCTGTCTATTACCATCCTACAAAATTTGAAAGGTAACGTTAATATGTATATTTCGCCACTTCCGGTCGCCACGGACTCTGATGTTGATAAACTTAGAGATGATATTGCTAATAAACTTTTATTCACTATTGGCAAAGATCCCGCAATCGCCACGAAACGGGAGTGGCTTAATGCGACGTTATATGCGGTACGCGATCGGATGGTCGAGTGCTGGCACCGTTCTAATCGGGCGCAATTCTCTCAGGATGCGCGCCAGGTATATTATCTGTCGATGGAATTTTTAATTGGTCGTACGCTATCCAATGCATTGCTCTCTTTAGGTATTTATGACGAAGTCAGAAGCGCGCTGGAGGCAATGGGGCTTGATCTGGAAGAACTGATTGATGAAGAAAACGATCCCGGGTTAGGTAATGGTGGTCTCGGTCGTCTGGCGGCCTGCTTCCTTGATTCACTGGCGACGCTTGGGTTGCCGGGATGTGGATACGGTATTCGTTATAACTACGGTATGTTCAAACAAAATATCGTTAACGGTGTACAAAAAGAGTCGCTGGATTATTGGCTGGAATACGGTAATCCCTGGGAGTTCAAACGTCATAATACGCATTATAAAGTACGTTTTGGCGGGCGTGTTCAACAGGAGGGGAATAAAACCCGCTGGCTTGAAACTGAGGATATTCTGGCCGTGGCGCATGATCAAATTATTCCAGGTTATGCGACGGACACGACTAATACGTTACGCTTGTGGAACGTGCAGGTGAATAGCGAAGTTAATGCGGGCAAACTGAATCAGCAGGCCGACTTTGCTACTGAAGTGGAAAACAAATACCACTTCGATCGTATCTCGCGGGTTTTGTACCCGGATGATTCCACCGATGCGGGGCGTGAATTGCGTTTACGCCAGGCCTATTTCCTGGCCTCGGCGACGATTCAGGATATTCTGAATCGTCATTATCAGTTGCACAAAACATACGATAATCTGGCCGATAAAATTGCGATTCACCTTAATGATACGCATCCGGTACTGGCGATCCCTGAGTTGATGCGTTTATTGATTGATCATCATCAGTTTAGTTGGGATAACGCGTTTGACGTGACCTGTCAGATTTTTTCTTATACCAACCATACGTTGATGAGTGAGGCGCTGGAGACCTGGCCAGTAGAAATGCTAAGTCGAATTTTGCCGCGCCATTTGCAGATTATTTTTGAGATTAACGATCGTTTTCTGAAGACCTTACAGGAACGTTATCGTAATGACAGCGATCTACTGAAACGTGTGTCGTTAATTGATGAATCCAATGGTCGCGTCGTTCGTATGGCCTGGCTGGCAGTAGTTGTCAGTCATAAGGTTAACGGCGTGTCGGCATTGCATTCAAAACTGATGACCGAATCACTGTTTGCAGATTTTGCGAATATATTTCCCCTGCGTTTCACCAACGTAACCAATGGTGTGACTGCGCGTCGTTGGCTGGCGCTGGCGAATCCACCGCTTGCCAAAGTGCTGGACGAAAATATCGGTGACAGCTGGCGGACTAAATTAATGCAGTTGGGCGAGCTGAAGCAGTTTATAGATTATCCGTCGGTGAATGAGGCTGTGCATCGTGCGAAACGTGAAAATAAGCAGCGGCTGGCGCACCATATTGCCACTCACTACGGCGTGGTGGTGAATCCTGATGCGCTGTTTGATGTGCAGGTGAAACGCATCCACGAGTACAAGCGGCAACTCATGAATGTGCTCCACGTTATTACACGTTATAACCGGATCAAAGCCGCGCCGGATGCCAACTGGGTACCGCGAGTGAATATCTTTGCCGGAAAAGCAGCCTCCTCTTATCACATGGCAAAACAAATTATTCGCTTGATTAACGATGTGGCGCAGTTAGTCAATAACGATCCGCAGATTGGCGGCAAACTGAAAGTAGTATTTATTCCGGATTACAGCGTCAGTCTTGCTCAGCTAATTATTCCGGCAGCCGATCTGTCAGAGCAAATTTCCCTGGCCGGGACGGAAGCCTCCGGGACCAGTAATATGAAATTCGGTATGAATGGTGCGCTGACTATCGGTACGCTTGACGGTGCGAATATCGAAATGCGCGAATACGTTGGGGAAGATAACATCTTTATCTTTGGCAATACGGCGAATCAGGTTGAAACTCTGCGACGTGATGGCTATGACCCGAGGCACATCTTTGAAAAAGATGAGGAACTTCATCAGGTGCTGACGCAAATCGGTACGGGGGTGTTCAGTCCGCAGGAGCCAGGGCGTTATAGAGAGGTGTTGGATTCATTGATTAACTTCGGCGACTACTATCAGGTGTTGGCCGATTATCGCAGCTATGTAGATTGCCAGGATTCGGTGGACGAGTTGTATCGTACTCCCCGGGAGTGGACGACAAAAACCATGCACAATATTGCTAACATGGGGTATTTCTCGTCGGACAGAACGGTTCAGGAATATGCCGACCATATCTGGCGCATCGCAAAAATTCGCGTGTAGCCAGTATTTCTAACGCTCAGCCTCCCTGGTTTTCATAACAGGGAGGCTGTTTGCAAATCAGCCAGAATAGGGGCGAGGATCTTGTAGGTATTGCTTTCTTTGCGCGATGAGGCAAACACGCTAAATTGTGGCAAGGGAAACGGAGTGTTTATTTTTTTTAGTCCATACAGGTGAGCGTGTGTTTCAAATACCTTTTCCGGGATCACCCCTAAACAATGGGTATTGGACACAATCGTCAGTATCGCTGTAAACGATGAGGTAAGCAGGCAGCGTTCTCCGGTTCTGAATTTTTTATCCACAATACTGCGATGATAAATGATTTTCTCATTCTTAGTATTGTAACCGACCAGGTTAGCGTTTCTGAATTGCGCTTCACTGATGGTGTTACCATATAAAGAATTATTCTGCGAGGCTGCCAGCACCAGGCGCATATCGCATATTTTATGGCATGAAAGACTTGCTGACTCTACAGCAAAGGTAGAAAAAACGGCATCTGCCTGACGCATATTCAACAGTTCAATAATACTCTGTTCATTCAGGTCGGCGGTGAGGTGCAGGAGGCTGATATCGGCGTCAGTCTCGATTATTCTGGCGGTGACATCTGGAATAACGATAGGGGAAATAAAAGATTCCGTATAAAGCGTTAACCTTTTTTTGGCGGCAGGCGTGGAAAGCGGCATCAGCGTTGACAGCTTATCGATAATTGGGATTGTATTATCATACAGCTCATCAGAATAGACCGTCGGTAACAGCGCATTCCCGCTACGGACAAACAGATTATCACCCATCATTTCGCGCAGTTTTCTTAATGACTGGCTAACGGCGGAAGGCGAGATGTTCAGCATGTCAGCGACTCTGGAGATGCTACCCACGCTATAGATCAAACAGAAAATGGTCAGCAGATTGAGATCTATTTTTGATAGTGTGCGTATTTTTTCTGCATCATTTGCTTTCGACATAGACCCCTCATCATCAACGCCATGGCAGTAACCACATCAGGTATAGCAAAAAATATCAGACGAGTCAGACACTGAGCGCCTTCGATAAACTACAGAATGAAGTTGTAACATTGTAAATTATGTTAAGCAATTGGGCTTTATTGATGTAGGACATCTATTTGTTCAAAAAACAACCATACTATTAAGTTGCACCATAGTTGGAAAGAGGAGGAACAAAGTATGGTTGTTGACAGACTGAGAACCGATCTTCTCAACAAATTGATAAACGCCCGTATCGAACTTGCCGCTTATCTGCAGTTGAGAAAAGCGAAAGGCTACATGTCAGTTAGCGAGAGCGATCGCCTGCGTGATGTTTTTTTTGCACTGAATCGCGAATTGCACGAGCAATCACAGCTTCACGGTATGCATCTTGATCAGGAAGAGTGGAATGCCCTTCATCGTGCTGAAGGGGCGTTAGCCGCCGCCGCTGTTTGTCTTATGAGTGGACATCACGATTGTCCAACGTTTATCGCCGTTAACGCAGAGAAACTGGAAAACTGCCTGACAACGCTGACGCTGAGTATCCAGAGTTTGCAATCTTACCCAACGCTGGAACACGTCTGAATCAGGGGGAGGGCGCTCCCCCTTTTCGTCAAGATTATGTAAATGTAGCGGGATAATTCCCCTTGCTGGCTACGCTTTAAGCAGAGCCATTAAGGAGGTGTTATGCGTCGACTCTTTCTCTGTGCTGCCTCATTCGCGTTACTTTCATCTTATGCCGCTGCGGTAAAGGTAGAAGTCCTGCAAACTAAACTCGATCACCCATGGTCACTGGCTTTTTTACCCGATAACCGCGGTATGCTCATTACGCTCAAAGGTGGACAACTTCGACTCTGGCAGCCTGATAAAGGGCTTTCCGACCCGCTGACCGGCGTACCAAAAGTCTGGGCGAATGGTCAGGGCGGACTGCTTGATGTGGTGTTAGCACCGGATTTTGCACAATCTCGCCGGGTATGGCTAAGCTTCGCTGAAGCTGACCGCGAAGGCAAAGCGGGCACCGCGGTAGGCTACGGGCGATTGAGTGACGATCTCAAACATCTGCAAGGATTTCAGACCGTTTTTCGCCAACAGCCAAAGCTTTCCACCGGGAACCATTTTGGTGGACGTCTGGTATTTGATGGTAACGGTTATCTGTTTATTGGCCTGGGAGAGAATAATCAACGCGCTACCGCCCAGGACCTGGATAAATTGCAGGGTAAATTAGTCAGACTGACCGACGAGGGCAAAATTCCGCCGGATAATCCGTTTGTGAACAAGGCGGGAGCGCGGGCAGAGATTTGGTCGTATGGCATCCGCAACCCGCAGGGGATGGCGATGAATCCGTGGAGTGATGTGCTGTGGCTCAATGAGCATGGTCCACGCGGAGGCGATGAGATTAATATCCCCGAGAAAGGGAAAAACTACGGCTGGCCTATCGCGACCTGGGGGGTTAACTACAGTGGTTTGAAAATTCCCGAAGCAAAAGGTCAAATTGTTGCTGGCACGGAACAACCCATCTTTTACTGGGAAAAGTCGCCGGCGGTTAGTGGAATGGCTTTTTACAATAGCGATACCTTCCCACAGTGGCGGCAGAAGTTGTTCATCGGCGCGTTGAAAGATAAAGAAGTGATCGTGCTGAGCGTTAAAGGGAATACGGTTACTGAGGATGGTCGTCTGTTGCAGGACAGGGGGCAGCGGATCCGTGATGTGCGCGTCGGACCAGACGGTTATTTGTACGTGTTAACCGACGAGTCCGACGGGGAATTACTTAAAGTGAGTCCCTGATTTGGTTAGCTGACCGGGATCATCACGATTTTTTGAAACGCCGGGCGCTCGGTCAGTTGTTGATACCAGCGTTCCAGATGCGGGCGCGGGGTCCAGCTCAGGCCAACGTTGAACAGGTTATAGATGAACGGTGCCACAGCGATATCCGCGGTGCCAAATTCAGCCCCGGAGAACCATGGCTGGTCTGTCAGCGCGTTATCCAGAATGGCAAACAGGTTATCGCAAACTTGCTTACTTGCCTCAATGGCCGCCATATCGCGCTGATCGGCAGGTGTTCTGACCAAACCAAATAAGATAACCCGATGCGCAGGGCTTAGCGTCTGATTTGCCCAGTCCATCCATTTTTCACCGACAGCGCGCGCGGCCGGGGCGTCAATCCACAAACGTTTTTGTCCGTACTGAGCGGCCAGATAGCGGACAATGGTATTGGATTCCCACAGAACAACGTCCGTTTCATCATCGCGTAGTAGCGGGACCAGTCCGTTCGGGTTCAGTGCCAGATAGTCGGCATCGCGGTTACCGCCATGCTGCCCGCCTGCCAGAATTTGGTTATATGGCAGTTCCAGTTCCTCGAGCGTCCACAATACTTTTTTTACGTTGGTCGAGTTATTGCGACCCCACAGTGTAATCATAGTAACCCCGCAAATTAATTGAGCAGCTTTATGGCTGCAGATGCCATCTGACTAGCTCACATGGTGGGGTAAACCTAATATTTACGCAACAAAGTCTAAAAAAATCGTGCCAGGAGCAGCGCAGCGCGGCGTTATTGCATAAACTTTAAAAACTTTACCAACTTACGGTTTCTTTAAGCTCGTTAGTGCGTTATTACTCACCGCACTTATTTTACACGTCATCCATCAGACTTTTTCTGCATGGGTTGGTCGAGGTCGCTTGGCCGGTTTTGTGTAAACACGGTGTGGTATGACGTGGTTTTTTGGAATGGATACTCGGGTGGCATTTATGACGCAATACTTCTCTTCACTTCGCAGCTTTGCTGCAGGTTCTGCACTCTTAATCCTTTTGGTGCCGACCGTACAGGCGGCGGAGCAACCGACGGCCCCGCCGAGCGTGGACGCGCGCGCGTGGATTCTGATGGATTACGCCAGCGGCAAGGTGCTGGCGGAAGGTAATGCTGATGAGAAACTGGATCCTGCCAGTCTGACCAAAATCATGACCAGCTATGTGGTTGGGCAGGCGCTGAAGGCCGGAAAAATTAACCTCAACGACATGGTCACCGTGGGCAAAGACGCCTGGGCGACCGGTAATCCGGCCCTGCGCGGTTCGTCGGTCATGTTCCTCAAGCCCGGCGATCAGGTTGCGGTGTCCGATTTGAATAAAGGCGTTATCATTCAGTCAGGTAACGATGCCTGTATTGCACTCGCTGATTACGTTGCCGGCAGCCAGGAATCCTTTATTGGTCTGATGAACGGCTATGCGAAAAAACTGGGGCTGACTAACACGACTTTCCAGACGGTGCACGGCCTGGATGCGGCAGGACAGTTCAGTACCGCACGTGATATGGCGCTGCTCGGGAAGGCGTTAATCCACGATGTGCCGGAAGAGTACGCTATTCACAAAGAGAAAGAATTTACCTTCAATAAAATACGTCAACCGAACCGCAACCGTCTGTTGTGGAGCACCAACCTGAACGTGGATGGTATGAAAACCGGGACCACTGCCGGGGCGGGATACAACCTGGTGGCCTCCGCGACCCAGGGCGATATGCGCCTGATCTCCGTGGTGCTGGGAGCAAAAACCGACCGCATTCGTTTTAATGAGTCAGAAAAGCTGCTGACCTGGGGCTTCCGCTTTTTTGAAACCGTTACGCCGATCAAGCCGGATGCGACTTTCGTGACCCAGCGCGTCTGGTTTGGCGATAAGAGTGAAGTGAATTTGGGCGCCGGAGAAGGGGGTTCTGTGACCATTCCGCGTGGCCAGCTCAAAAACCTGAAGGCCAGCTTTATCCTGACTGAACCACAGCTAACAGCACCGCTGAAGAAAGGTCAGGTTGTGGGCACTATCGACTTCCAGTTGAACGGAAAATCCATTGAGCAGCGTCCGTTGATGGTGATGGAAGATGTGGAAGAGGGTGGTTTCTTTAGCCGCATGTGGGACTTTGTGATGATGAAATTCCACCAGTGGTTTGGTGGTTGGTTCTCTTAATCTTATCTATTGCCGGATGGCGCAATCGCCGTCCGGCAGTATCTGTTAGTACTTCAGCGTGATACGTTGCGCTTTAGCGTACTCAACAAACGCATCGTCAGGGCGGTTATCACTGATGATGGTATCAAAGCGTTTTAATTCCCCCATCCTTGCAGGTCGCACCTTACCAAACTTGCTGTGATCGACCACCAAAACGTGATGCTGCGCCATCGACATTGCCCAGTGCTTCACCGGCAGTTCTTCCAGATTAAAGCAGGTCGCGCCTTTTTCGATGTGAACACCTGCTGCGGAATAAAAGGCGATATCCGGACAGAGGTTGTTCAGCGTTTCCTGGAAATCGAGCGGTTTAAAAATCGCGTTACTGGCATGGAATTCACCACCACACAGAATGACGCGGCACTGCGGTTTTTCCTGCAGTACCAGAAACGTATTCAACGAGTAGCAGATTGCGGTGAAGGGCAGTTCATTGTCGATCGCTTCAATGATCCACGGCGTGGTCGTACCGCAATCGAAAAAGATGGTCTGATGCGCCTGCACGAGACTCGCCGCCTGCTGGGCAGCGCGACGCTTTTCATCAACCAGACGGGATTTTTGATCGCTGATTAAATAGTGGTTAGCGCTGCGGGGTTCCAGAACAATATAGCCCCCGAGCAGCACGACGGGAGCATCATGATTATTCAGGTCGCGACGAATGGTCATCTCAGATACGCCCAGCAACGTCGCGGCTTCTTTGAGGTGTAATTTATCGCTGCGTTTCAGCGCCTGCAGTAATTGACCAATACGCTCGTCGCGTCGAGTTTCCATAGTTCCCCTGGAGAATAGAGTAAGTGCTCAGTTTCGCGCTTAATACTACTCTTTTTACCGTGGGTTAGTCACGTACCCAACCTTTACGGATGGGGAGGGCGAAGCAGGTGCGATAGCACGTCTGCAAGCCGAGGTACAGGGTTGCGCCAAAGCGCTGCCAGATCATCTGGGCGCTCAGACAGCCGATCAACCCGGCCAGTAATCCGCCCAGCATATCCAGCGGCCAGTGTACCCCAAGGTAGACCCGTGACCACGCAATCGCCACGGCAACGGCCATCAGCAGAGCCCCCGTCCACAAGCGATGCCAGAACAGAAAGGCCAGAGCAAAGGTAAAGATAACCGTACCGTGGTCGCTCGGGAAAGAGTCATCTGCCGCATGGTGCAGGAAGTTATAGCCGATGTGGTTAACGAACGGACGATCGTGGGGGAAAAGATGCCCCATCAGCCAGGAAATCGTCAGACCGACTACTAACGCAATGGCCATTTTGATGACCAACTGGCGCTGGAGCGTAACCTGACCACGAGGTCCCCAAAGCCAGAGCACAACGGCTAACAGCGGCACAATGCTGATCAGATCTTTGGCAATGAAAATGGCGAGCGAAATTGCCCATTGCGCAGAGTCGGGTGTTGCATTGATCAAGTAAAAAAGAGAATTGTTCAGATTTTCCAGCATAACGTCCAGACTCAGTGTAATCGTTAAAAAGACCCATTTGGGAAGAGCATAAAATTGCTTTCACGGGATAAAAAGCGGTCTTGTCTTATTTGCCTGTTAAATGACGATTTTTAAGACAATTTATGAGGCTTATTGAGCATGATAGCGGTCTCAACTTAAATTAACCTTAAAGCAAAATGTTCTTGAGCAAATGAGTGTAAAAATGTGCGCATTTTGCTTTCAAATCACATAATTCACTATCACCAGTACGGCGCATTTATTACACTTTGCGCGATTTTTCTATAGTTAAGAGATTGCATGCAGAACCGTTTATCTTCAGGCGTCCGTTTGGGGCGTCAGGCATTACTTTTCCCGCTCTGTCTGGTGCTTTACGAATTCTCCACTTATATCGGCAACGATATGATCCAGCCCGGAATGTTGGCGGTGGTGGCGCAATATAACGCCGGATTAGATTGGGTACCTACGTCTATGACCGCCTATCTGGCAGGCGGCATGTTTTTGCAGTGGTTGTTAGGACCGCTGTCGGACCGTATTGGTCGTCGCCCGGTAATGTTAACCGGCGTGATCTGGTTCATCGTTACCTGCCTTGCAACCCTGCTTGCACAGAATATTGAGCAATTTACCTTCCTGCGTTTTTTGCAGGGGATAAGCCTGTGCTTTATTGGTGCGGTGGGTTACGCCGCCATTCAGGAATCCTTTGAAGAAGCGGTCTGCATAAAAATTACCGCGCTGATGGCAAACGTGGCGCTGATTGCGCCACTGCTGGGTCCGTTGGTAGGCGCAGCCTGGGTACATGTTCTGCCGTGGGAAGGGATGTTTATCCTGTTTGCTGCTCTGGCGGCCATCTCCTTTTTTGGTCTGCAACGCGCGATGCCGGAAACGGCAACCCGGCTTGGTGAAAAGCTGTCCATTAAAGAGTTGGGCAAGGATTATAAGCTGGTGCTGAGGAACGTGCGCTTCGTTGCAGGCGCACTGGCGTTGGGTTTTGTCAGCCTGCCGTTACTGGCGTGGATTGCGCAGTCCCCGATTATTATCATCAGCGGTGAACATCTCAGCAGCTACGAATATGGTCTGTTGCAGGTGCCGATTTTTGGCGCGTTGATTGCCGGTAACCTGGTGCTGGCGCGTCTGACTTCGCGAAAAACCGTGCGTTCGCTAATTATCATGGGCGGCTGGCCAATCGCCGTTGGCCTGATTATTGCCGCTGCGGCCACGGTGGTGTCATCCCATGCATATCTATGGATGACGGCGGGTTTGAGTATCTATGCGTTTGGCATTGGCGTGGCGAATGCGGGGCTGGTGCGCCTGACGCTGTTTGCCAGCGAAATGAGTAAGGGTACCGTTTCTGCCGCAATGGGTATGCTGCAGATGCTGATTTTTACCGTTGGTATTGAGCTGAGTAAACACGCGTATCTGCTGGGAGGGAACGGCTTGTTCAGCTTGTTCAATCTGGCAAGCGGCGTACTGTGGCTGATTCTGATGGTTATCTTCCTGAAAGATAAACGGGTAGGGAATTCCCGGGAAGGTTAAGGACCGGATTTCCGCAATCCAGCGCATATGAGCATAATGACGCCGATAAATTCATCATTATGTTGATAAGAGAATCACGCTGTAGGCCGGATAAGCGAAGCGCCATCCGGCGGCCTGTAGCAAATTGCCGGATGGCGGCGTAAACGCCTTATCCGGCCTACCGCTCACCAAAGATCTTAACTGACCAGTATTACGGTTGTCCGGGCCTGGCGACAACTTAGTGGTGGTCGTCAATCTGATGTTCGATAACCATCCCTTCACCGACGCTTGCCACATGTCGCGCATAAGGATGTGCGCGATAGACAGGGGCCGGAGCAGGCGCTGGAGCAACATATACCGTTTGTGGTGCGGTCGTTACGCTGACCGCCTGGGGCACGCTGACGGAAGAGGGTACTACCACCACTTTATAACCGCTGGGGACATCAACGGTAACGCTTTGTGCAAATGTTGTCCCCGCAAAGCCCAGCAACAATGTCGCCATCAGTACACTTTTCTTCATGATCCGCTCGCCTGAAATATTCACTGGAAGTAATAATCCAGCGGGTTAATTTGAGGCGGATTATGAATAGATCATGCCATCATTTTGTTGCCGTCTGTGCTGAGCCGTTAATGCGTAAACGGTGCTTCATTCTTTAACACGCGGTCGATAATATCCAGAACGCCCTCTTCGTTGTTCGAGCCTGCGCGATATTTTGCCGCCTCGATCACCGGCTCATGGGCGTTGGCCATTGCAAAACTAAATCCTGCCTGACGCAGCATCTCAATATCATTTCCGCCATCGCCAAACACAACAACTTCATTGTCGTTAATATTCCAGCGTTGTTGCAGCAGGCGCAGACCGTTAGCCTTATGCACGCCGGGAATTATTAAGTCGATGCTGCCGTAGCCGGTATGAACCGGTACCATAATATCGCCAATCGCCTCGTGGAGATCGGCCTGTACCTGTGGAATTCGGTCGTCGGAAATATTCAGCCCGAACTTGAAGAAAACGTCGCTGAGGTTGTCAAAATTATCTACAAATTCAAGACGATGATAATACATGGCGGAAACGTTCTTATGCTCATCGCTGTACTGTTTCAATGTATAGGCGCTGTTTTTACCACAGGCAATAATGTCGATATCGGCGCGGGTCAGCAGATGCTCTACGATGGCATGGAAATCGTCTTTAGCCAGTTCGCCGTTAAAGACATCTTCTCCTTCACTGACCACCCAACCACCGTTTTCGGCGACAAATGAGATCTCATTGGCCAGTTCGGGGAAAAAGGAAATCAACTGATAATATTGGTTGCCGCTGGCGACCACAAAGCGGATCCCTTGTTCTTTCATCTGGCGGTATTGCGCCATAAAGCGCTCACGGTTATAGGTTTTTTGGTCGCTTAAAAATGTGCCGTCCATGTCGACTGCAATTAATTTGATACTCATTAGCTGTTCTCCATCACCGTAGTATTTTTGAGATCCGGTTTCGCTACCGCTTTCGCGACGACGGCGGCGACAAGCACCAGCGCCAGCACCACTAACATAGCGCTGCGCAGGCCATAGTGTTCACCCAGATAGCCCAGCAGCGGCGGTCCAACAAGGAACGCCAGGTAACCGGTGGTCGCCACAACGCTGACGCGGGTTGGGGCATCGGGACCGGTGTCGCTGGCAGCTGAAATGGTCAGCGGGAAGCCGAGCGATGCGCCGAGTCCCCACAGAATAACGGACACACCGGCCACCCAAGAGCTGTCGACAAAAATAATCAGGCTAATCCCGAGAGCGCCCATCAGTGCACTGGCGCGCACCACCGCAACGCGGCTGTAACGGTCGATGAACCAGCCACCGGTAAATCGCCCAACGGTCATACCCAGCGTAAAACCGGCATAAATCAGCGAGCCTGATGTCGGGCTAAATCCATGTCCGTCCACCATTAACAGTGGAAGCCAGTCGTTGGCGGAACCTTCAGCAAATGCCATCGCCAGCACTACAACGCCGATCAGCAATAGCTGGATATCACGATAAAAAGGCAGTCCTTTTTCACCGGAGTGAGAACCGTCAGCGGCATTTTTGCCCGTGCCGTCAGGAATAGCTTTGATGGCGATGAAAATAGGTGTGATAGCAACCATTGCAGCCAAAAGAATATGCGCGGTAGCCGGGACGCTGAAGGCGGTAAGCATCATTCCAACTCCAGCCCCTGCCAACGTTCCCAGGCTGTAAAAACCGTGCATCATCGGCAGCACGGTTTTGTTCATTTCGCGCTCAACTGCCGCACCTTCGACGTTGATGGCAACTTCTGCCGCGCCAAAGCTGGCGCCAAATACGCCCAGGCCAAACGCGAAAAGCCATGCGGAATGCAGCCAGAGCGCTACGCTGAGGATCGCCATTCCGAGAACGGCACAAGACATGGTGGTGCGGATCACCTTACGCGTGCCAAATCGTTTCACCAGCCAGGCCGAACAAAGTATGCCACTCATCGAACCAATAGAGAGCCCAAACAACACCGCGCCCATTTCGGCAGTGGAGATGGAGAGAATATCTCTGATGGCAGGGGTACGCGTTGCCCAGGAGGCCATTAATAATCCTGGTAAAAAGAAGAACGTGAACAGCGCCCAGGTGCGACGTCTTAAGGCTTTGCGTGATGAGATGCCAGTCATGAATTCGGGCCAAAGAAAAGAGGGAAGGAGACAACATTAGCAAGACTGTGTACATTTGTACACAAATGCAATAAGAGGAAATGTAGTGCGACGTGCAAACGATCCGCAGCGGCGGGAAAAAATAGTTCAGGCGACTCTGGATGCAGTAATAGCCCATGGTATTCATGGGGTTACACACCGTAAAATCGCTATGATTGCCGAGGTGCCACTGGGTTCTATGACCTATTACTTTTCGGGAATTGATGAGCTTTTGATGGAGGCATTTGGCCGTTTTACTGACAGGATGATGCTGCAATATCAGGACTTTTTTGCCGATGTTAAGGATTCGTCGCAGGCTTGCCATGCCATTACCGATATGATTTACGGCTCTCAGGTTACAACGCCTGATAATATGGAGCTCATGTATCAGCTGTATGCTTTTGCCAGCCGTAAACCAGCGTTGAAAACGGTGATGCAGAACTGGATGCTACGCAGCCAACAAACGCTGGAGCAGTGGTTTGACCCGGTTACGGCGCGAGCGCTGGATGCGTTTATTGAAGGAATGACGCTGCATTTTGTAACGGACAAAAAACCGCTGCAGCGAGAAGATATCTTGCTGATGGTGGAGCGTATCGCAGGGATACCCGCGACAGTCAGCTGTGCGTAGCGCCTCCGGTAATATTCACCACCGTCGCGGTCATGGCGCTGGCATGATCTGAAGAGAGAAAGGTCATGACCTCAGCGATTTGTGCAAGCGTAGGCAGGCGCGCGAGCATGGTACTTTGCGCCGCACCCCCTAACCATTGATCGACGGTTAAACCCATTGACTGTGCTTTAGCGGAGAAAATTTCTCCGGTATAGGAGCCAGCTGCAACAGCATCCACAATCGCATGCGAGCGCACGCCGACGACCCGGATATTTGCCGGTCCTACCTCGCTGGCGAGCGCTTTAATAAAAGTCTCTGTTCCTGCACAACCAACAATATGACCCAGATGACCAGGCATCGCCATCGGAGCCGCGGGGGCAACAACGCTGAGAATGACGCCCGCACGATTGCCGCCCATGTGCGGCGTTACGGCTTTAGCGATATTGAACTGCGCCGAGAGGAAAGGGGTGATGCCGCTCATAAACTCAGAGAGGGATAATGCGTCAAGGTGTTTGCCCTGTTCGTGCATAAATCCCGTTGCGTTAACCACCACATCTATTCCACCAGTTTGCTGCGCAAGGCGGGTAACTTCCTTCGATGCGTTGTGCTCGTCGAGTACATCGGTGATAAAGGTTTCGACTGTACCACCTGTCGTTCGGATAACACTGGCCGTCCGATCAAGTTTTTCCTGGCTGCGAGCACCCAGACACACATGGGCTCCTTCGCGTGCCATGGCCTGCGCAACCGCACTACCAATAGCCCCGCTACCACCAAAAATTACTGCGACTTTGCCAGTAAGCAACATGACTAACCCCCATCCCCGATAAAGCACCGTTTTAAAGTATGTGCCATAACCGGCATGCTGCAAATTTGGGAGGAGTTTCAGAGGTGGAAGGCGATGAACGCAAATTTCAGGTAACAAAAAACCCATCAACCTTGAACCAAAACGGCGGGGTTGATGGGCTCCACAAATTGGGGACATCAAAGAAAAGCAGTGGCAATAGTTATGACTGACGCCTTGAAGAAAAGTTCTGCTTACCTGCAAAAAATTTTTCAATTAAGGGAAAATTTCAGTGCTAACCAAGACCAGGCCATACGATGACGATGAGTGTCCCCGCTAATGTCAGCAGAACGTTGGCAATCGCGTAGGTCCCTGCATAACCTAACGCAGGGATGTTGCTGCGTGCGGTGTCGCTGATGATTTCCATTGCCGGAGCACAGGTACGTGCGCCCATCATGGCACCAAACAGCAGGGCGCGGTTCATGCGTAATACGTAAGCACCAAACAAGAAACAGATGACAACTGGAACCAGGCTGACCACCAGGCCGGCAATCAACATTTGACCACCGACGGCACCCAGGCCATTACCAATGCCACTGCCTGCGCTTAAACCGACGCCTGCCATGAATACCATCAGGCCAAACTCTTTCACCATATTCAGCGCACCCTGTGGGATATAGCCAAATGTGGGGTGGTTGGCTCGCAGGAAGCCCAGCATGATCCCAGCGAACAGCAGTCCAGCCGCATTCCCGATGCCGAAGCTGAAATTACTGAACTGGAATGTGATCATCCCGATCATCAGACCGATGATAAAGAAGGCGCAGAAGGCAAGCAGATCGGTCACCTGACTGTGAATTGAAATGAAGCCGATACGATCGGCAATGGTTTTCACGCGACGAGCATCACCGCTGACCTGCAACACGTCGCCTTTATTGAGCACGACGTTGTCATCGATAGGCATTTCAATCTGGCTGCGGATCACGCGGTTCAGGAAACAACCGTGGTCGGTCAGTTTCAACTGGGCCAGGCGACGACCAACGGCATTGTGGTTTTTTACCACAATTTCTTCAGTGACGATGCGCATATCGAGCAGATCGCGATCGAACACCTCTTTACCGTTACGGAAGCTGGGATCGAGGCGAGCATGGGCGTCCGGATAACCCACCAGGGCTATCTCATCGCCCATTTGCAATACCGCGTCGCCATCCGGGTTGGCCAGAATGCCGTTGCGACGGATGCGTTCAATGTAACAACCGGTCTGGCGATAAATACCCAGTTCGCGCAGATTTTTACCATCGGCCCATGCCACCAGCTCAGGGCCAACGCGATAGGCGCGGATCACCGGGAGGTACACTTTACGATTAGCGTCGGTATCCAGACCTCGTTCACGCGCGATTTGTTGGGCGCTGGTTTGCAGGTCCTGATGCTGCAGTTTCGGCAAATAGCGCGCACCAACAATCAGGCTGACCAGACCGATCAAATAGGTGAGGGCGTAACCCAGGCTCAGGTTATCGAGAGCGCTTGAAAGTTGTGTCCCTGTCATTCCTGAATGGCGCAAGGTATCACCCGCGCCGACCAGCACCGGCGTTGAGGTCATCGAGCCAGCCAGCATGCCCGCCGTCAGGCCGATATCCCAGCCAAATAGCTTACCCAGCCCCAGCGCGATCAGCATTGCGCTACCGACCATCACCAGGGCAAGCATTAGATAATTTTTCCCATCGCGAAAAAAAATCGAAAAAAAGTTGGGACCGGCTTCGACGCCGACGCAAAAAATAAACAGCATAAAGCCGAGATTTAATGCATCGGTGTTAATACTAAAGTGCTGCTGACCTAATAATAGGGAGACCACTAAAACGCCAATGGAATTACCGAGTTGGACTGAACCCAGACGTAATTTGCCCAGACACAGGCCCAGAGCCAGGACCACAAATAATAACAGGATGTAATTCCCATTTAACAAATCTGCGACGTTTATATTCACGGAGACTAACTTCTTGTTTACTAGTAAGCTATTGAAAGAAATGGCAATTTACGCTAATGTTTTTGCCAGAAATTAAGGGGCGATAGCATCGTACACAGCCCCGAATAATGCAGCATAACAATATATGCGGTTAGTTTAATCTCATTACGTATCAACGGCTATAAGAATCGTGTGGGTGTGTTTTTGGCATGGAATGCCGAGTTACTTTATCTGACTGGACGCCTGCGGGCGAAAAGAGTGTTCGATAGAGAATGTGTCAGGAGGAACGATTGAAACATAAGCAAAGTTGGGCGAGTGCGGTCTGCTGCTTTGTGCTCTTTATTGTGGTGTGTCTTTCATTAACGCTGAACGTGAAAGGGGCATTCAGAGCGGCAGGGCATCCTGAGGTCGGATTGTTGTTTTTTATCTTACCTGGTGCTGCAGCAAGCTTTTTTTCCCATCGTCGGGAAGTGCTCAAACCCCTGCTTGGTGCAATGTTGGCGGCGCCGTGCTGCCTGTTACTGATGCGGTTCGTTTTTATGCCGACGCGTTCATTGTGGCAAGAGCTGGCGTGGTTGTTTAGTGCGGTGTTTTGGTGCGCGCTTGGCGCATTATGTTTTTTATTTATCAGTAGCTTATTCAATCAGCATCAACGGCGGAAAAAGAACTGATGACGCCCTCAAGGTGAGGGCGTAGAAACCGCTATCAGGCGAACAGATTCATGTTCTCTTTTGCCCAAGCTTCAAAATCCGTGCAGCCGCCGATGTGTTTTTGATCGACAAAAATCTGCGGAACGGTTTCAACTGGCTTACCTACCGTCTTTTCCAGATCTGCTTTGGTAATTCCTTCAGCATGGATATCAATGTAGCGGAAGTTAAAATCGTCATGCTCACTGCTTAATTTTTCTGCTAATTCTTTTGCGCGCACGCAATACGGGCACCCTGGGCGACCAAAAATAACGGCAAACATCTCTTTCTCCTCGAACTTATCAGGCCGGATGGCAATACTGGTTATGATGCCGCGATTTGTGACGGATGGAAAGCAGGTTCAGCCTGTTGCTTTGATATCCTCAAGCTATATCTGTTAAACACGGCAAGCCGGAACGTTTTATAATGGAAGCCATTTCGCCGGGAGGCCGCGTATGCGCACAATTGGTGTATTACCCAAAAGCGTATTGATGCTGGAAATAATTGGGATGGTTTTGTTATCGCTGGCACTGCTATCGCTTAACGATTACCTCACCTTGCCCGCACCGCTTAACAGCCCGTTAGCCTGCGTGGTGATGATATTTCTGGGCGTACTGCTGATGCTCCCTGCTGCGGTGGCGTTGATGTGGCGTGTTGCTCAACTGCTGGCACCGCAACTGATGTCTCGCACACCCGGTGATTCAACTGATTCAGACAGAGACAAAAGAGATGACTCCAACCATTGATTTACTCCGCAGCCACCGTTCCATTCGCCATTTTACTGATGATGCCATTTCGGATGCACAGCGTGAGGCGATTATTGCCGCCGCTCAGGGAACGTCAAGCTCCAGTTTTCTACAGTGCACGACGATCATTCGCATAACGGATAAATCTCTGCGCGAATCGCTGGCTACCTTATCTGGCGGCCAAAAGCATGTGGCGCAGGCCGCTGAGTTCTGGGTGTTTTGCGCTGATTTTAATCGTCATTTGCAGATTTGCCCTGACGCGCAACTTGGGCTGGCGGAACAGTTGCTGCTGGGCGTGGTTGATACTGCAATGATGGCGCAAAATGCGTTGACGGCGGCAGAGTCGCTGGGACTTGGCGGCGTGTTTATTGGTGGCCTGCGTAACAATATTGAGCCGGTCACCGAACTGCTGAAGCTTCCGCAACATGTTCTTCCGCTCTTTGGTTTGTGCCTCGGCTGGCCTGCGGATAACCCGGATATCAAGCCGCGGCTGCCCGCGTCGCTTGTGGTGCACGAAAATCAATATCAGCCACTCAACAGCGATGTGTTGGCGCAATATGATGAGCAGCTCGCGCAGTACTATCTGACCCGAGGCAGCAATACCCGCCGCGACACCTGGAGCGATCATATTCGCCGTACCATCATTAAAGAAAGTCGCCCCTTTATCCTGGAATATTTGCATAAACAGGGATGGGCCACGCGCTAAAGATTTTAACCCAGTGTATGATACGCCAGCTTTTACCAGGTCATTCAGAGAGGTGCAGGGTGAAAATTGCCATTTTGTCCCGGGACGGAACGCTCTATTCTTGTAAACGCCTGCGTGAAGCGGCGATGCAGCGCGGTCACCTGGTTGAAGTTATCGATCCCCTTTCTTGCTATATGAACATCAGCCCAGCGGCATCCTCTATTCATTACAAGGGCCGTCAGCTTCCTCATTTCGATGCGGTGATCCCGCGGATTGGTTCCGCGATTACCTTTTATGGGACGGCGGCGCTGCGCCAGTTTGAGATGCTGGGTAGCTATCCGTTGAATGAATCGGTAGCGATTACGCGAGCGCGCGATAAGCTGCGTTCTCTACAGCTGCTGGCGCGTCAGGGAATTGATTTACCCATCACCGGAATTGCTCACTCTCCGGACGATACCAGCGACATGATTGACATGGTTGGCGGTGCGCCGTTGGTGGTGAAACTGGTTGAAGGCACCCAGGGTATTGGCGTGGTGCTGGCGGAAACGCGGCAGGCTGCAGAAAGTGTGGTAGATGCGTTTCGTGGGGTGAATGCCCATATTCTGGTTCAGGAATATATCAAAGAAGCGAAGGGGCGCGATATTCGCTGTTTCGTGGTGGGCGATGAAGTAGTGGCCGCCATTGAACGACGGGCTAAAGAGGGCGATTTTCGTTCTAATCTCCATCGCGGTGGTGTGGCGACTATTGCGAGTATCACGCCGCGCGAAAGAGAAATTGCGCTCAAAGCCGCCCGGACTATGGGCCTGGACGTTGCAGGCGTTGATATTCTGCGCGCTGATCGAGGGCCACTGGTCATGGAGGTCAACGCGTCTCCGGGGCTGGAAGGCGTAGAGAAAACTACCGGGATAGACATTGCCGCGAAAATGATCCAGTGGATCGAGCGCCATGCTACTCCTGAATTTTGTCTTAAAATCGGCGGCTAAGCGCAATATCGATTGCGATCGTGGTATGACACGCTCTTTTTGCGTAAGCTGTGCCGGTATTTTTTTCATCAATAGAGGTCGCACATTATTATGACATCACTGGTCGTTCCCACTCTGGATACGTTGCGTCAATGGCTCGACGACCTGGGCATGAGTTTTTTTGAATGCGATACCTGTCAGGCGCTGCACTTGCCACACATGCAGAATTTTGACGGCATCTTTGATGCAAAAGTTGATTTGGTCGATAACGTCATTCTGTTTTCTGCGATGGCGGAAGTCAGACCTTCTGCACTGCTGCCACTGGCAGCCGATCTGTCTGCGATCAATGCCAGTTCACTGACGGTGAAAGCTTTTCTGGATATGCAGGATGATAATCTGCCAAAGCTGGTGGTTTGCCAGTCTTTATCCGTTACGCCGGGCGTGACGTTTGAGCAGTTTGAATGTTTTGTTCGCCAGAGCGAAGAGCAGATATCGATGGTGATCCTTGAAGCCGGTGCGCATCAGCTGTTATTTAATGCTGAAGAAGATGCGCAAAACAGCACCGCTGAAATTCATTTCCTCCATTAATTCTTCCTGAATCTGGACATATATTGCGCAGCCGCTGCCAGAGCGGTTGCGTATTGCCCGTTTTTATTCTGTGTTTAACCTTTCATTAAAGAATTATTCACCTCGATTCAGCGCCTTCCGCTTTATGTCATAGACAATTCCTGCATAAAAAATTGATAAAAGACGTTTTTTAATCTGGGCTATATCCACAATTCCTGGCTAAAGTTATTCTTGCGAAGCTTACCAACGTCATCATTTAAACAGCCCCTTGTGACCTGTTCTGCGGCCACAGTGTATGTTGAATGCCTGGGCGGATGCCAGCGAGCAATAGCGGCGTGAGGAGAGGCCTCTCTTTTCATTGGTGCCGCATGAAAGAATATGCACGTTTCTTGCATATCATTAGAGTGTGACATTTTTGTTCGTTTGTTAACGAACTTTCAGAAGGAAAGAGATTATGACCGCCTTAAATAAAAAATGGTTATCAGGCCTGGTTGCGGGTGCTCTGATGGCCGTCTCTGCCGGCACGCTCGCTGCTGAACAAAAAACGCTGCATATATATAACTGGTCTGATTATATTGCCCCGGACACGGTGGCTAATTTTGAAAAAGAGACCGGAATTAAAGTTATCTATGATGTATTTGATTCCAATGAAGTGCTGGAAGGTAAGCTCATGGCTGGCAGTACCGGCTTTGACCTTGTCGTTCCATCCGCCAGCTTCCTTGAGCGTCAACTGACTGCGGGCGTATTCCAGCCGCTGGATAAGAGCAAATTGCCGGGCTGGAAAAATCTTGATCCTGAACTGCTGAAGCTGGTGGGTAAACACGATCCGGACAACAAGTTCGCGATGCCGTACATGTGGGCTACGACCGGTATTGGCTATAACGTGGATAAAGTCAAAGCGGTGCTTGGGCCGGATGCGCCGGTTAACAGCTGGGATTTGATCCTCAAACCGGAAAATCTGGAAAAACTCAAAAGCTGCGGCGTCTCTTTCCTCGATGCGCCAGAAGAGGTATTTGCCACGGTGCTGAACTATTTGGGTAAAGACCCAAACAGTACCAAAGCGGATGATTACACCGGGCCAGCAACCGATCTGCTGTTGAAGCTGCGTCCAAATATTCGCTACTTCCACTCCTCGCAATATATTAACGACCTGGCAAACGGTGATACCTGCGTCGCGATTGGCTGGGCAGGGGACGTATGGCAGGCGGCAAACCGTGCGAAAGAAGCGAAAAATGGCGTCAATATCTCCTTCTCAATTCCTAAAGAAGGTGCAATGGCGTTCTTTGACGTATTCGCGATGCCTGCCGATGCGAAAAACAAAGATGAAGCCTATCAGTTCCTCAATTACCTGCTGCGCCCTGATGTGATTGCGCATATCTCCGACCACGTGTTTTATGCCAATGCCAACAAAGAAGCGACGGCTCTGGTCAGCCCTGAGGTTCGTGACAACCCGGGTATCTACCCGCCTGCGGATGTTCGCGCCAAGCTGTTCACACTGAAAGTACAGGATCCGAAGATCGATCGTGTACGTACCCGCGCATGGACGAAGGTAAAAAGCGGGAAATAAACCGATGTTTGGGACATGACCCGGCAGGATTTTTGCCTGCCGGGCAGTGTTGAGCCCGGACACATATAACCCGGCAATACGCACCGTTATGGTGCGTTATTTGCACCGTTTCTTTGTTTTATGCCGGAGAGCACCTGAGTGAATGATGCAACCCCACGCCCACAAGCGAAAATCCGCAAGGCGCTGACCCCGCTGCTTGAAATTCGCAATCTGACCAAGTCATTTGACGGTCAGCACGCCGTTGATGACGTCAATCTTACTATCTACAAAGGTGAAATATTTGCTCTGCTCGGCGCGTCCGGCTGTGGCAAATCGACTCTGCTGCGCATGTTAGCGGGATTTGAACTGCCGACTACCGGGCAAATCATGCTTGATGGCGTCGATTTAGCGCATGTCCCGCCTTATCTGCGTCCGATTAATATGATGTTTCAGTCCTATGCCCTGTTTCCGCACATGACGGTGGAGCAGAACATTGCCTTTGGCCTCAAGCAGGACAAACTGCCGAAGGCTGAAATCGCCAGTCGGGTGAATGAGATGCTGGGACTCGTGCATATGCAGGAGTTCGCCAAACGCAAGCCACATCAGCTTTCTGGCGGCCAGCGTCAGCGCGTGGCATTGGCGCGCAGCCTGGCAAAACGTCCAAAACTGCTGCTGCTGGATGAGCCAATGGGGGCGCTGGATAAAAAACTCCGAGACCGCATGCAACTGGAAGTGGTGGATATCCTTGAACGCGTCGGCGTGACCTGCGTGATGGTGACACACGATCAGGAAGAAGCCATGACGATGGCGGGCCGTATTGCGATCATGAACCGTGGCAAATTTGTCCAGATTGGCGAGCCGGAAGAGATCTATGAGCATCCGACTACGCGTTACAGCGCAGAGTTTATCGGTTCGGTAAACGTTTTTGAGGGACTGCTAAAAGAACGCCAGGAAGATGGTCTGGTGATTGAGTCTCCTGGTCTGGTACATCCGCTGAAAGTGGACGCCGATGCTTCTGTTGTCGATAACGTCCCTGTGTATGTTGCGCTGCGTCCGGAAAAAATCATGCTCTGCGAAGCCCCTCCGCCAGAGGGTTATAACTTCGCGGTAGGCGAAGTGGTGCACATTGCCTATCTGGGTGATTTGTCGGTGTACCACGTACGTTTGAAAAGCGGCCAGATGTTGAGCGCCCAGCTACAAAATGAGCATCGTTATCGCAAGGGATTACCAACCTGGGGTGACGAAGTCCGTTTATGTTGGGATGCGGACAGCTGTGTGGTGTTGACGGTTTAAGGAGCGAAGATGAGTACACTTGAACCTCCGGCACGCGTGGATAAAGCAGGGCGATTCACGCTGTTTATGTCGCGGCTGCAAATGAAGCACGGGCGCAAGCTGGTGATCGCGCTGCCGTATGTGTGGCTGCTGCTTCTGTTTCTGCTGCCTTTTCTGATCGTCTTCAAAATCAGTTTGGCTGAAATGGCGCGCGCTATTCCACCCTATACCGACCTCGTTTCATGGGCTGACGATCAGTTATCCATCACGCTCAACTTAGGCAACTTCCTGCAGTTAACGGACGATCCGCTCTATTTCGATGCCTATCTGCAATCGTTACAGGTGGCGGGAATTTCGACAATCTGTTGCCTGCTGTTGGGATACCCGCTGGCATGGGCCGTCGCGCACAGCAAGCCCTCGACGCGCAATATTCTGCTGTTGCTGGTGATCCTGCCGTCCTGGACCTCGTTTTTAATTCGCGTATATGCCTGGATGGGGATCCTGAAAAACAACGGCGTGCTGAACAACTTCCTGATGTGGCTGGGCGTCATCGACCAACCGTTGACGATTTTGCACACCAATCTGGCGGTCTACATCGGTATTGTTTACGCCTATTTGCCCTTTATGGTGCTGCCGATTTATACCGCGCTGACCCGTATCGATTACTCGCTGGTGGAAGCGGCACTGGATTTAGGTGCCCGACCGCTGAAGACCTTCTTTAGTGTGATTGTACCGTTGACCAAGGGCGGGATTATCGCCGGGTCAATGCTGGTGTTTATTCCGGCTGTTGGCGAGTTTGTGATCCCTGAGTTGCTGGGCGGCCCGGACAGCATCATGATTGGCCGTGTGCTTTGGCAGGAGTTTTTCAATAACCGCGACTGGCCGGTGGCTTCTGCTGTCGCCATTATTATGCTGCTGTTACTGATTGTGCCGATCATGTGGTTCCACAAATATCAGCAAAAAAGCGTGGGGGAACACGGATGAATAACTTACCGGTCGTTCGCTCGCCGTGGCGTATTTTTATCCTGGTAGTGGGCTTTACCTTCCTGTACGCACCGATGCTGATGTTGGTTATCTATTCGTTTAACAGTTCCAAGCTGGTGACGGTCTGGGCGGGGTGGTCAACACGTTGGTATGGCGAGCTTTTTCACGATAGCGCGATGATTAGCGCTGTCGGCATGAGCTTAACGATTGCCGCGGGTGCTGCGACGATGGCGGCAATCCTCGGCACTATAGCGGCCGTGGTTATGGTGCGTTTTGGTCGTTTTCGTGGTTCGAATGGTTTCGCTTTTATGATCACCGCGCCGCTGGTTATGCCGGATGTCATTACCGGTTTGTCGCTGCTGCTGCTGTTTGTAGCGTTGGCTCACGCCATCGGCTGGCCGGCGGATCGCGGTATGCTGACCATCTGGCTGGCGCACGTCACCTTCTGTACGGCATATGTGGCGGTGGTGATTTCTTCACGTTTGCGCGAACTGGATCATTCCATTGAGGAAGCGGCGATGGATCTTGGCGCCACGCCGCTGAAGGTCTTTTTCGTCATCACGCTGCCGATGATTATGCCTGCGGTGATCTCCGGTTGGCTATTAGCCTTCACGCTGTCACTCGATGATTTGGTTATTGCCAGCTTTGTCTCTGGTCCTGGCGCCACAACGTTACCGATGCTGGTGTTCTCCAGCGTACGTATGGGGGTGAACCCGGAGATCAACGCGCTGGCGACGCTGATCCTTGGTGTGGTAGGAATTATCGGATTTATCGCGTGGTATCTGATGGCGCGAACAGAAAAACAACGGATCCGCGATATCCAACGTGCAAGACGCGGCTGAAAAAACTAAAATCTGCCAACCTGTCTATACGGCGCAGCTGTGGTGGTTGCGCCGTTTTCATGGAAGACGACGCGTTGGGATTTTTTAAGAAATCATCCACATCACATGCTCGCTTAAACGTCCCTGCTTTGGTGCAGGTGGCGGCGCTGGCTATTATCATGATCCGCTGTCTCGATCTGTTGATGATTTTTAATACGCTTGGGTTTCGTGGAACCAGTGAGTTTATTCATCGCAGTGTGCAGACCTGGAATTTGACGCTGGTGTTTCTGGGCAGTCTGGTGCTGCTATTTATCGAAATTTACTGCGCATTTTCGCTGGTAAAAGGACGGAACTGGGCACGCTGGGTCTATCTGCTGACCCAGATTATCGCCAGCGTCTATCTGTGGGCTGCTTCGCTGGGCTACGGATACCCGGAACTGTTCAGTATTGCGGGGGAGTCCAGACGCGAAATCCTGCATACGCTGGTAATGCAAAAACTGCCGGATATGCTGGTATTGCTGTTACTGTTTGTTCCTGCGTCCAGCAGGCGGTTCTTCCGTTTGCAATAACGTGTATAATATTGGCCCCCTGTTAATTTATAGGTTTTTGTATGCAGTGCGCACTATATGACGCCGAGCGCTGCCGCTCCTGTCAGTGGATAACACAGCCTGTCGCCGATCAACTCTTCGCTAAAACAGCCGATCTACAGAATCTGCTGGCCGAGCATCCGGTCGGAGAATGGTGCGCGCCGATCAGTGGTCCGGAAAGCGCGTTTCGTAATAAAGCCAAAATGGTGGTCAGCGGCAGCGTGGAAAAACCGCTGCTGGGGATGCTGCATCGTGACGGTACGCCTGAGGATTTGTGCGACTGTCCGCTCTATCCTGAGTCTTTTGCGCCCGTATTTTCCGCGCTTAAGCCGTTTATCGCTCGGGCGGGGCTGACGCCCTATAACGTGGCGCGCAAACGCGGGGAACTGAAATATCTGCTGTTAACGGAAAGCCGGTACGACGGCGGTATGATGCTGCGTTTTGTCCTGCGTTCTGACGCAAAACTGGCACAACTGCGCGCGGCGCTACCCTGGTTGCAGGCACAACTCCCACAGTTAAAAGTAATTACTGCCAATATTCAGCCGGTGCATATGGCGATTATGGAAGGGGAGACCGAAATCTTCCTGACTGAACAACAGGCACTGGCGGAACGCTTTAACGATGTGCCGTTGTGGATCCGCCCGCAGAGCTTCTTCCAGACCAATCCGGTGGTAGCGGGGCAGTTATATGCCACGGCGCGTGACTGGGTGCGTCAGCTTCCGGTTAATCACATGTGGGATCTGTTTTGCGGCGTCGGGGGCTTTGGTCTGCACTGCGCCACACCGCAGATGAAACTGACGGGGATTGAAATCGCGCCAGAGGCGATTACCTGCGCGAAGCAGTCAGCGCAGGAGCTTGGATTGCAGAATCTGCATTTTCAGGCGCTGGATTCAACCCAGTTTGCTACCGCTCAGGGCGAAGCACCTGACCTGGTGCTGGTGAACCCGCCGCGTCGCGGGATTGGAAAGCCGCTGTGCGATTTTCTCTCCCGCATGGCACCGCGTTTTATCATTTATTCCAGCTGTAATGCGCAAACCATGGCGAAGGATATTCGTGAGTTGCCCGGGTATCGCATTGAAAGCGTCCAACTTTTCGATATGTTCCCACACACCTCGCACTATGAAGTGTTAACGCTGCTCAGCCGACAATAACTGCCATGCCTGATGGCGCTTCGCTTATCAGGCCTACGGAGATATTCAGGGCTGTAGCAATGTAGGCCGGATAAGGTGCTTGCGCCGCATCCGGCAAATGCAACATGCGAAAAAAAAGCCCGTACTTTCGTACGAGCTCTTCTTAAAATATGGCGGTGAGGCGGGGATTCGAACCCCGGATACGTTGCCGTATACACACTTTCCAGGCGTGCTCCTTCAGCCACTCGGACACCTCACCATATTGTATTGCTGCCTGACCGCTTGGGGGGCAACGGGGCGCTACTATAGGGAGTTGCGCTAAAACGGTCAAGCAGAATTTACGTGTTAACTCTCGTTTGGTTACGCATTATACATATTTCTCCGCCCAGGCAGGCGCAGAGGATTGGATTAGCGCTGAGAGTCCAGTTTTTCGCCGTTGGTCACGACTTCCTGAGCTTTGCTGTAGCTTTCGATCAGCAACTGATAAGCCGGGAAGACTTTGGTATACACTTCAGCCCATTCGGCGGCGTCTTCACGGTTCCATGTGCCCTGAATTTCAGAAGCGACGGCGGCGGTATCCATCGGCACAACGCCAGCCTGAACAACTCGAGCCAGGGTGATTTCCTGCGCCATTTTGCTGTAAGTACCGGAAGCGTCGATCACAGCGAAAACCTTATAGCCTTCCGCAACCGCGCTGATAGCCGGGAAAGCCATGCACACGCTGGTAATCGTACCGGCGATAATCAGCGTTTTACGACCAGTTGCTTTGACCGCTTTCACGAAATCTTCGTTATCCCAGGCGTTGATTTCGCCTTTACGCGCCACGTATTGGGCATGCGGCGCATTGGCGTGGATCTCAGGGATCAGCGGGCCGTTAGGTCCCTGCGGTACGGATGCCGTGGTAATCACCGGCATCTTCGCCAGAGTCGCCATTTTAGCCAGCGCGGCGGCACGCGCACGCAGTTCTGGCATTGGCATGTCGCCGACGGTCTGGAACAGCCCGCTCTGATGATCGATAAGCAGCATGACGGAATCATTCACATCGATGACTGGACGTGAACCATTAAAGTTTGCAGGACTGGACATATTCTTCTCCTTCGATTCAGATTTGGCCAAAGCGGCCGGAGTTAAAATCGCGTACGGCTTCAGCGATTTCTTGTTTCGTGTTCATTACAAACGGACCGTAACCTACAATCGGCTCGTTCAACGGTTCTCCAGAAAGCAGCAGCACGCTGGCGTCGCTGGAGGCTTCAATATGCAGCGTTTTCCCCTGCTGGCTCAGCACCACCAGTTGTGCTTCGCTGGCAGACGTAGTGCCGTTTACGGTGATATTCCCTTTCAATACCACCAGGGCAGTGCTCCATCCTTCCGGCTGGGACAACGTGAGCTGATGATTACGTTGCAAACGCATATCCCAGACGTTCAGCGGCGAGAAGGTATGTGCCGGGCCTTTTGTATCCTGATAGCTGCCCGCAATCACACGAACGCTCCCTGCTTCATCAGGCAGGGCGACAGTGGGGATCACATCGCTGCTGATGCCCTGGTAACCCGGAACGGCCATTTTGTCTTTTGCTGGCAGATTGACCCACAGCTGTACCATTTCCAATTCGCCACCCTGACGGGTAAATTCAGGTGAATGGAACTCTTCGTGTAATATTCCTGCTCCTGCGGTCATCCACTGCACGTCGCCGGGGCCGATAATGCCGCCGCGACCGGTTGAATCACGGTGTTCAACTTCGCCGCTGTACACGATGGTCACCGTCTCAAAACCACGGTGAGGGTGTTCGCCTACGCCGCGTTTTTCGTTACCCGGCGTAAACGTATGTGGACCGGCGTAATCCAGCAGCAGGAACGGACTTAGCTGTTCAGCATGAGACTGGTAAGAAAACATCGAGCGAACCGGAAATCCATCGCCAACCCAGTGCGGGCGGGGTGCGGTGTAGACGCCTGTTACTTGTTTCATATGTGTCTCCTCTATGGCGTTATCTTGATGTGAATAAGCTTATATTCATGACAGCGAGCTGAGTAGTAGCTAAAATAGTCCTCACTGTCTCATAAATAGGACAATTGGATGACGAAGCCAGATCTCAATGATTTTGCATGGTTTGTGCATGTTGTAGAGGAAGGGGGATTCGCGGCGGCGGGTCGGGCGCTTGATGAACCGAAATCAAAACTAAGCCGACGGATAGCGCAACTGGAAGAGACGCTGGGAGTTCGACTGATTCAGCGAACCACCCGCCAGTTTAACGTGACGGAAGTTGGGCAAACCTTTTACGAACACTGTAAGGCGATGCTGGTGGAAGCGCAGGCAGCGCAGGATGCGATTGCCGCGTTACAGGTTGAACCGCGTGGCGTGGTGAAGTTGACGTGTCCGGTCACGCTGCTGCATGTGCATATCGGGCCGATGCTTGCCCGTTTTATGGCGCGTTATCCTGACGTATCAGTGCAACTGGAGGCTACTAACCGCCGCGTGGACGTTGTTGGAGAGGGCTTGGACGTGGCGATTCGCGTAAGGCCCCGACCATTTGAGGATAGCGACCTGGTGATGCGTGTGCTGGCGGACAGGGGGCATCGTTTGTATGCCAGCCCGCAGTTAATCGAGCAAATGGGAACGCTACATTCTCCGGCGGAGCTGACGCGTTGGCCGGGCCTGAGTCTGGCGACGGGTAAACATGTGCATCGTTGGGAGTTATTCGGGCCGCAGGGCGCACGTGCGGAGGTGCATTTCACGCCGCGTATGATCACCACCGATATGCTGGCGTTACGTGAAGCCGCAGTTGCCGGTGTGGGGGTAGTTCAACTTCCACAGCTGATGGTAAAAGATCAAGTAGCTGCGGGTGAACTGGTGGCATTGCTCGACGGCTGGGAACCGAAGCGAGAAATAATTCACGCAGTCTTTCCATCACGCAGGGGATTATTGCCGTCAGTACGCACATTAGTGGATTTCTTAACGGAAGAATATGCGCGGATGATTGAGGATTAAATACCTGACCTTGGCCCACAAAAAAGGCCGGTTAAACCGACCTTTTATTATCTGGACGCCATTCGGGCGTTAAAAACAATCAGCGACTACGGAAGACAATGCGGCCTTTGCTCAGGTCGTACGGGGTCAGCTCAACAGTCACTTTGTCGCCCGTCAGGATGCGGATATAGTTTTTACGCATTTTACCGGAGATGTGTGCAGTAACCACGTGACCGTTTTCTAACTCTACGCGGAACATGGTATTAGGTAACGTATCGAGAACGGTACCCTGCATTTCAATATTGTCTTCTTTGGCCATCTAATCCTCTGGGGTATCACTACCGTAATTTGAACCGGCAAGATAATGCCGAAGTTCTTTTAATAAGTAAAGATTTGTGCGTTTAAAACACAGCAAATCGGGTTTGGCGCATTACTCTAACCACACACGGCAAAGCCGCACTTAAAGCGCAACGTGTAAGGGAACGAGGAGATAAACGATAGGCGTTGCCTGACGCGAACTGTTCCTTAACGGCGGCGGGGTAATGGGCTAAACCAACTCTGCGCGACAATTATAACACCCCGACAAAAAATGTGCCGAAAACATTCACCCCTGAGGCGAAAATAACGTCCTGGGAACCCAGAAATGGCTCGGTAGCCGCTGCTGGCGCAGTCTGCTCAGGTGTTCAAGGTACTCCCGACGCGGTGTTTCGACCGCCCCCAGCGAAGCTGTGTGGCTATTTAATACCTGGCAGTCGATTAATTTTCCGCCCTGACGGATAAATTCAGCGCAAAAAACAAGCAGTGCGGTTTTGGACGCATTTTCCTGACGGCTGAACATCGATTCGCCACAAAACAACGTGCCTTGCGCCACACCATACATACCGCCCACTAACTCATTTTGTCGCCATACTTCAATGGAGTGCGCATGGCCCAGCTCGTGCAGGCGATGGTAGGCGTCGACTACATCATGCGTTATCCAGGTGCCTTCTTCCCGGTTGTTCGCGCAGCCTTCAATCACCTGACCGAACGCGTAATTGAGCGTCACGCGATAAGGCGAGTTTTTATGAAAACGTTTCATGCTGCGGCTGAGATGAAATTTCTCGGGCCAAAGAATGGCGCGTGGATCGGGCGACCACCAAAGAATGGGGTCGCCAGGTGAAAACCACGGGAAAATTCCGCGCTGGTAGGCCATTAACAGTCGGGCTGGACTGAGATCGCCGCCAAGCGCCAACAAACCGTTAGGCTCGCGTAAAGCGCCTTCCGGTGAAGGGAAGGCTATAGAATGGCGGGACAATTGCACCAGGCGCATGACAGCGAAACTCCACTACGCGAGTTTGATCGTTCAATAATAGCTTACAGACGTTGCTTAAACTGGTAATAACGCCCCTGCCGGGCTAACAAATCTGCGTGATTACCTTGCTCAATAATGTGTCCGTTGTCCATCACTATTATTTGATCAAAACGTGACAAGCCGCGCAGACGATGTGTCACCATCAGTACGGTTTTATCGCGCATGACATCGCCAATTAATTCAAGCATTTGGCTTTCTGTTGTGGCATCAAGCCCTTCGGTCGGTTCATCCAGCAGCATCAGTGGGGCATCGTGCAATAAGGCGCGGGCGATAGCCAGACGACGGAGTTCGCCGCCAGAAAGCTGACGACCGCCTTCGCCTAACCAGGCATTGAGTCCATCACCCTCTAGCAGTTTGTCCAGACCGACGCGGCACAGCATTGCGGATAATGTGTCATCACTGGCGTGCGGTGCTGCCAGCAGCAGGTTATCACGCAGCGTCGCGCTGAACAGGTGCACGCGCTGTGGCACGACGCTGATGCTCTGGCGCAGCATGGCTTCACTGAGGGCTGAAATCGGCTGCTCATTAATCAGAATTTCGCCGTGCTGCGGATCCCATGCGCGGGTCAGCAATTGTAGTAACGTTGACTTACCGCAGCCGGTGCGACCGAGAATCGCAATGTGTTCACCGGGCTGAGCCTGCAGCGAAAGGGTGTCGAGCGCTTTTTGTGCTTGCCCCGGATAGCTGAATGAAACATCGCGTAGCGTGAGAGTGACCTGCTCAGAAACTGGAGAACTGGCATCCGGGAAGGTGACTTCTGGCTGCTGTTCGGTCAGTTCGGTGATGCGTAGCGCAGAGGCAATAACCTGTCCGAGATGCTGAAACGCGCCGGTGACGGGTGCTAATGCTTCAAACGCGGCCAGCGCACAGAAGACAAACAGCGCGATCAGCGCGCCAGGCTGGGTATTGCCACCCACGCCGCCGGAGGCCATCCATAACATCACAACCACTGCCAGTGCGCCGACTAACAGCATGACCGCCTGTGATAGCGCCGTTAATTCAGACTGACGTCGTTGGGCTTCATGCCACTGCAACTCGGTGGCTTCCATTTGGGCGCGGTAACGTTCACTGGCGCCAAAGATGGTCAGTTCAGCCTGGCCCTGCAGCCAGGATGTTAACTGCTGACGATACTGCCCACGTAAATGCGTCAAGCTTTGCCCGGTGCTTTTACCTGCCTGATAAAAGAGTGGGGGCAGGATAAATAAGGTCAGCAGCATAATACCGCCGAGAGTGATAGCCAGCGTGAAATCGAGAACGCTTAGCCCCAGCGTGACCACCATGATGACGACAAAAGCGCCCACAAGCGGGGAGAGCACGCGCAAATAGAGATGATCGAGCGTGTCGACATCTGCCACTACTCGGTTAAGCAATTCACCTTGTCCATAACGGGACAGGCCAGCAGGGGAGAGCGGTAGCAGTTTGCTGAAGGTATAAATACGCAAATGTTGCAGCACGCGGAACGTCGCATCGTGGCTGACCAGCCGCTCGAAATAGCGGCCCGCGGTTCGGGTGATTGCCGCACCGCGTACCCCGGCAGCAGGGAGCATATAGTTAAAACTGTAAATTCCGGTGACACCCACCACAGCAGAAGCCGACAGGAACCAGCCGGAAAGCGTCAGCAAACCAATACTTGCCAGCAGTGTGACGATCGCCAGAACGATCCCCAGGGTTAACATCCATTTGTGACGTTTATACAGCGTCAGATAAGGTAGCAAAGCGCGCATTTAGATGTCCTCCTGACGATGAGCCAGTAATGTCGCAAACGCCCCGTTGGCTGCGCTAAGTTCGGCATAAGAGCCTTGTTCAACGATCTGTCCGTCCTGCATCACCCAGATAACGTCCCAGTCGGCAAGATCTTCAAGTTGGTGTGTCACCATCAGCGTGGTCTGGCGGCGTGACGCTGCTTTCAACGCCTGCATCACGCGTTGTTCGCTGTGTGCATCAAGGCTGGCGGCGGGCTCGTCAAGCAGCAACAACTGACATGGATTGAGTAAGGCGCGAGCCACGGCAACGCGCTGCGCTTGTCCGACAGAAAGTCGAGCAGCCTGATCGCCTACTGGTGTATCCACACCCTGTGGCAGAAGTGGTAAAAACTCACTGACCCAGGCGCTGTCGAGTGCGGCCTGCAGCTGTTCTTCGCTGGCATCGGGGCGAGCGAGCAGCACGTTATCGCGTAACGTGGCGGCAGGGAGCTGCGGATTTTGTCCAACCCAGGACAGCTGTTTGCGCCAGCAATCAGGCGACAGGTCGCGCAGCTCAAAGCCGTTAATCCGCAGCGAACCCTGATAAGAGAGAAAACCGGACAGGACATTGAGCAACGAACTTTTGCCGGAACCGCTGCGGCCAACCAGCACCGCGCGTTGGCCCGCTGGCAGGGTAAAGTTGAGCGGACCTGCAAGCACTTTACCTTCCGGCGAGGTGATGACCAGATCTTCTGCTTCAATTGAAACTGCGTCTTTTGTTGTCAGCTCAATATCGCCACGCTCAGGATGTGCAAGCGGGGTTTCCATGAAGGTTTTCAGACTATCCGCGGCACCAACGGCTTGCGCTTTGGCGTGATAAAACGTGCCCAGATCGCGCAGGGGCTGGAAAAATTCCGGCGCCAGAATGAGCGCGAGGAAGCCAGCAGCCAATGTGACGCCTGTCCCGTAGTGACCAAAATCGAGTTCACCGAGGTAGGAAAAACCGAAGTAAACCGCGACCAGTGCGATGGACAGGGAGGTAAAGAACTCAAGGACACCGGATGACAGAAACGCCAGGCGCAGGACTTCCATGGTGCGCTGGCGGAAATCTTGTGACGCTGCGCGGATGCTTTCTGTTTCAGCTTCACCGCGACCAAAGATTCTTAGCGTCTCCATACCCCGCAGGCGATCGAGAAAATGGCCACTGAGGCGAGCAAGAGCCTGAAAATTGCGGCGGTTAGCGTCGGCTGCACCCATACCAACCATCGCCATAAACAACGGGATCAGCGGGGCAGTTCCAAGCAGAATAAGGGCGGCTACCCAGTTTGACGGGAATACCGCTGCCACGATCAATAAGGGGACGCATACGGCCAGCGCCATTTGCGGCAGATAACGTGCATAGTAATCATGCATGTCATCAATCTGTTCCAGGATTAGCGTAGCCCAGCTCCCGGCTGGTTTGCCTTGTATCCAGGCGGGACCTGCTTGTTGCAGACGGTCAAGCACCTGGCGGCGAATCTCAAAGCGGATATGTTGGCCAGCATGAAACCCGACGCGTTCGCGTAACCAGACGACCCATGCTCGCAGGATGAAAATCAATACCAGCACAATGAAAGGGAGCAGAAGCGCCTCTCTGGGGATATTGTCCATGATCATATGGTCGAGAATTCGGGCCATGAGCCAGGCCTGAGCGACAATTAACAGGCCGCTCACGAACCCCAACAGGCGTGAAATGTTCAGCCATCGTTGGGAAATTACACTTTGCTGTTTTAACCAGCAGGTCAGCTCTTTTTGACGGGTTTTATTCATTGCACGCTTAGCAGGTGAGTTATTGGAATTTTTGGGCAGGACAATGTTACAACAAGGCAAAAATAAAGGCGACTTATAGTCGCCTTTTTTACTTTTGTTACTGATTTGTAAAACTTATTTGCAAGCGTCTGCCAGACCGTCGAGATAACGCTCTGCGTCAAGCGCAGCCATGCAACCGGTGCCTGCTGAAGTGATCGCCTGGCGATAAATATGGTCCATCACGTCACCGGCGGCGAATACACCCGGAATGCTGGTTTGGGTGGCGTTACCATGAATACCGGACTGAACTTTGATGTAGCCATTTTCCAGTTCAAGCTGACCGTCGAAAATGGCGGTATTCGGGCTGTGACCGATAGCGACAAACAGCCCTGCAACGTCAAGTGACTCTACGTTGTCAGTGTTTTGCGTATCGCGCAGGCGCAGTCCGGTTACCCCCATTTGATCGCCGGTCACTTCTTCCAGTGTGCGGTGGGTATGCAGCACGATGTTGCCGTTTTCGACTTTATCCATCAAACGCTTGATCAGGATTTTCTCGGCGCGGAAGCTGTCGCGACGGTGAATCAAATGCACTTCAGATGCGATATTCGCCAGGTACAGCGCTTCTTCAACAGCAGTGTTGCCGCCGCCGATCACCGCAACTTTTTGATTACGGTAGAAGAAACCGTCGCAGGTCGCGCAGGCGGAAACGCCACGGCCTTTGAAGGCTTCTTCTGAAGGCAGACCCAGGTAGCGTGCTGACGCACCGGTGGCGATGATCAGTGCGTCACAGGTGTATTCACCGCTGTCGCCGGTCAGACGGAAAGGGCGGTTTTGCAGATCAACTTTGCTGATATGATCAAAAATAATTTCAGTTTCAAATTTGGTCGCATGTTCGTGCATGCGTTCCATCAGCAATGGGCCTGTGAGATCGTGCGGATCGCCAGGCCAGTTCTCCACTTCTGTTGTTGTGGTCAACTGACCACCTTTTTCCATACCGGTAATCAGTACCGGTTGCAGGTTCGCGCGTGCAGCGTAGACCGCAGCGGTATACCCCGCAGGGCCAGAGCCCAGAATAAGAAGTTTACTGTGTTTGGTTGCGCCCATGAGATCCCCATAGTTGTTAGCAGGCAATGAGCAGGATTGTAGGGAATTTACAGGCGTAAAAAAAGAGTATGGCGATTTTGTTAACAATATGTGTAATAGCGGGAACCGATGAACGGCAGAATTAGTCGTAATACTATAACGATTTCTACTTAAAATCGGTCAGTTATAAGGTGATAAAATGACGATTTTCCATCACTGCGAATGAATAACTGGCATGTTGTACTAAAAATCGATGTTTTGCTTTGACAATCCCCTGCTGTTTTGCGAAAACATTCAAGGAAGAAAAAAACTGTGTCATGTATGTGCTGCATAATCATGCATGTAGATACCATGTTTACCGTGTTAGCGAAATCTACGCATGGTGTGGACAGATGCCATTCGTGATGTCGATAGCCGCCGACAGGCAACGGTCTTCTCACCATAAACCCAGACATTGCGAACCGAAAATCCCTCTGGGTTGCGGTTTATCTTGATGGGTAGCGACTCTGAACAGTGATGTTGGTAGAGTCAGGCAGGAGTAGGGAAGGAATACAGAGAGACAATAATAATGGTAGATAGTAAGAAGCGCCCTGGCAAAGATCTCGACCGTATCGATCGTAACATTCTTAATGAGCTGCAAAAGGATGGGCGTATTTCTAACGTCGAGCTTTCTAAACGTGTGGGACTTTCACCAACGCCCTGCCTTGAGCGTGTGCGTCGGTTGGAAAGACAGGGTTTTATTCAGGGCTATACAGCGCTGTTAAACCCGCATTATCTGGATGCATCACTTCTGGTTTTTGTTGAGATTACTCTGAATCGTGGCGCCCCGGATGTGTTTGAACAATTTAACTCTGCAGTACAAAAACTTGAAGAAATTCAAGAGTGTCATTTGGTTTCCGGTGATTTCGACTATTTGCTGAAAACACGCGTACCGGATATGTCAGCATACCGTAAGCTGTTGGGGGAAACCCTGCTGCGTCTGCCTGGCGTGAATGACACACGTACTTATGTAGTAATGGAAGAAGTCAAACAGAGCAATCGTCTGGTAATTAAGACGCGCTAACACGGAACAGGTGCAAAATCGACGCAGTTTGATTACACTCCTGTTAATCCATACAGCAACAGTGCCGGGGCAACCCGGTGCTGTTGTCCGTTTTAGCATCGGGCAGGAAAAGCCCGAAACCTGGAGAGCCGTTTTTGAGCCAGGAATACACTGAAGACAAAGACGTCACATTGACGAAGTTAAGCAGCGGGCGCCGACTTCTGGAAGCGCTACTGATCCTTATTGCCCTTTTTGCCGTCTGGTTGATGGCTGCCTTACTCAGCTTTAACCCTTCGGATCCCAGTTGGTCGCAAACCGCGTGGCATGAGCCTATCCATAATCTGGGCGGAATACCTGGAGCATGGCTGGCGGACACGCTGTTCTTTATTTTTGGCGTCATGGCCTACACTATCCCCGTCATCATTGTCGGTGGCTGCTGGTTTGCCTGGCGACATCAGGCCAGCGACGAATACGTCGATTATTTTGCCGTCTCGCTGCGCATTATTGGCGTTCTGGCGCTGATTCTCACTTCCTGCGGGCTGGCCGCAATTAACGCCGATGACATCTGGTATTTCGCCTCTGGCGGCGTGATCGGCAGTCTGCTCAGCACCACGCTACAACCATTGCTGCACAGCAGCGGCGGCACGCTGACGTTGTTGTGCATTTGGGCTGCGGGATTAACGCTGTTCACCGGTTGGTCATGGGTGAGCATTGCGGAAAAACTGGGCGGCTGGTTACTCAATATCCTGACGTTTGCCAGCAACCGTACCCGCCGCGACGATACCTGGGTCGATGACGAAGAATATGAAGACGAAGAAGAGTCTGTCGGCGCCGCTGATGGCAAACCCCATGAATCGCGCCGAGCTCGTATCCTGCGCGGTGCGTTAGCGCGCCGTAAACGTCTGGCTGAGAAATTTACCAACCCGCTTGGTCGTCATACCGATGCGGCGCTGTTCTCCGGCAAACGCATGGATGATGAAGACGAAATTGAATACAGCGCCCGTGGCGTGGTTGCCGATCCTAATGATGTGCTGTTTTCCGGTAATCGCGCGACGCTGACTGAATATGACGAACTTGATCCGCTCCTTAACGGCCACTCGGTGACCGAGCCTGTGGCTGCAGCAGCTGCAGCTACAACGGCCGCTCAGGCCTGGAGCGCACCGGTTGATCCGTTGCTGCAAACGTCGCCCGTGACCAACACTGTTATGGAGCAACCGGTCCCAACTGTGACCTGGCAACCCGTGCCTGGCCCGCAAACCGGTGATGCCGCGATTGCACCAGCGCCTGAAGGTTATCCGCAGCCAGCCCAGTACGCGCAACCTCCGGTGCAGCAGCCGTATGAGCCATGGCAACAGCCGGTTGTGGAGCAGAGTCCGCAGCCGCAATATTACGCACAGCAGCCCGTTGAACCTGTTTATACGCAGCCTGTCGCGCCGCAGCCGGAACCTGTTTATCAGCCGGAGCCCGTGCTGCAACCTGTCTATCAACAGGATCCGACCTCTCAACAGAACGCCGCATTCCAGCAGCCTGCTTATCAGCCGGAGCCTGTGCAGCAACCTGTTTATCAGCAGGATCAAACTTTTCAACAGAGCAACCCGTTCCAGCAGCCTGTGGTTGAACAACCGCCGGTGGTGGAACCTGAGCCCGTGGTTGAAGAAGTTAAACCGACTCGTCCGCCGCTTTATTACTTTGAAGAAGTCGAAGAGAAACGTGCGCGTGAGCGTGAGCAACTGGCCGCATGGTATCAGCCGATTCCAGAACCTGCTCAGGAGCCTGAGCGTGTTAAGCCGTCTACGCCATCAATGCCGACGACTACATCCATACCACCCGTTGAGTCTGTTGCTGCCGTTGCACCGCTGGCCGCTGGCGTAAAAAGCGCCGCGTTAGGGGCAGGTGCCGCTGCCGCAGCTCCTGTCTTTAGCCTTGCAGGCAGCGGTACGCCGCGTCCGCAGGTGAAAGAGGGCATTGGCCCGCAGTTGCCGCGTCCGAATCGTGTGCGCGTGCCTACTCGTCGTGAGCTGGCTTCATATGGCATAAAACTGCCGTCACAGCGTATGGCTGAAGAGAAAGCGCGCGAAGAGCAGCTTGATACAGATGCGTACAATGACGATGAAATGGATGCAATGCAGCAGGACGAGTTGGCACGTCAGTTCGCTCAGTCTCAGCAGCATCGTTATGGCGAAGAGTATCAGGACGATACCCACCAGACTGATGACGAAGATTCAGCCGCAGAAGCGGAGCTTGCTCGCCAGTTTGCTTCTTCTCAGCAGCAGCGTTATTCCGGTGAACAGCCTGCCGGAGCGAATCCGTTCTCCCTCGATGACTTTGAATTTTCGCCAATGAAAACGCTAGTGGATGAGGGTCCGCATGAGCCGCTGTTTACGCCTGGCGTAATGCCGGAGCCCGCGCCGCAGTACCAGGAACCAGTTGCGCCGCAGCAGCATTATCAGCAGCCAGCGCAGCCAGTTGCACCGCAGCAGCACTATCAGCAACCGGCACAGCCAGTTGCACCACAGCAGCACTATCAGCAACCGGCACAGCCAGTTGCACCACAGCAGCATTATCAGCAACCGGCACAGCCAGTTGCACCACAGCAGCATTATCAGCAACCAGCGCAGCCTGTTACACCGCCGCAGGATAGTCTGATCCATCCGCTGCTGATGCGTAATGGGGATAGTCGTCCGGCGCACCGTCCAAGCACGCCGCTGCCATCGTTAGATCTGCTCACGCCGCCGCCGAGCGAAGTTGAGCCGATAGATACGTTCGCACTAGAACAAATGGCACGTCTGGTGGAAGCGCGTCTGGCGGATTTCCGCATTAAAGCCGATGTGGTGAACTACTCTCCTGGCCCGGTGATTACCCGCTTTGAGCTTAATCTGGCTCCAGGGGTTAAAGCGGCGCGTATTTCTAACCTGTCACGAGATCTGGCGCGTTCATTGTCGACCGCGGCGGTACGTGTGGTCGAGGTTATTCCAGGCAAGCCGTATGTCGGACTGGAGTTACCGAACAAAAAACGTCAAACCGTTTATCTGCGTGAAGTACTGGATAACGCTAAATTCCGTGATAACTCATCTCCGCTGACTGTGGTGCTGGGCAAAGATATTGCAGGCGAACCGGTGGTGGCCGATCTGGCTAAAATGCCGCACCTGCTGGTGGCAGGGACAACCGGTTCCGGTAAGTCTGTTGGGGTGAACGCTATGATCCTCAGCATGCTGTACAAAGCGCAGCCGGAAGACGTTCGCTTTATCATGATTGATCCGAAAATGCTGGAACTTTCTGTTTATGAAGGTATTCCACATCTGCTGACTGAAGTTGTGACCGACATGAAAGATGCCGCCAATGCCTTGCGTTGGAGCGTAAATGAAATGGAACGTCGCTACAAACTGATGTCGGCGCTTGGCGTGCGTAACCTTGCCGGTTATAACGATAAGATTGCTGAAGCCGCCCGTATGGGGCGTCCGATTCCGGACCCATACTGGAAGCCGGGCGACAGCATGGATGTTCAGCATCCGGTGCTGGAAAAACTGCCGTATATCGTGGTGTTGGTGGATGAATTCGCTGACCTGATGATGACCGTTGGCAAAAAGGTGGAAGAACTGATCGCTCGTCTGGCGCAAAAAGCGCGTGCGGCGGGGATCCATCTGGTGCTGGCAACCCAGCGACCATCAGTTGACGTTATCACCGGTCTGATTAAAGCGAACATCCCGACGCGTATCGCCTTTACAGTGTCCAGTAAAATTGACTCGCGTACCATCCTTGACCAGGGCGGCGCGGAATCGCTGTTGGGTATGGGTGACATGCTTTATTCTGCACCAAACTCGACGATCCCTGTACGTGTACACGGCGCCTTTGTACGCGATGAAGAAGTTCACGCGGTGGTGCAGGACTGGAAAGCGCGCGGCCGTCCACAATACGTTGATGGCATTACCTCTGACAGCGAAAGCGAAGGCGGCGGTGGCGGCTTTGATGGTGGCGAAGAACTGGATCCGCTGTTCGATCAGGCGGTGAACTTTGTTACTCAGAAACGCAAAGCCTCAATCTCCGGCGTCCAGCGTCAGTTCCGTATCGGTTACAACCGAGCGGCGCGCATCATCGAACAGATGGAAGCGCAGGGAATAGTCAGCGAACAAGGGCATAATGGTAATCGTGAAGTGCTGGCTCCGCCGCCCTTCGAATGATTGCAAAGTTAAGTAATTCAGTATTTTCTACTTTCCTCATGCTGATTTTTGGCCTGAAATGGATAGCAGAGGGATCTCCCCGTTGGGAGTGACGTATTTTGAGGAATAACGATGAAAAGAATCGCAATCACCTGTGCATTACTGTCTAGCTTTGTGGTGAGCAGCGTCTGGGCTGACGCTGCCAGCGACCTGAAAAGCCGTCTGGATAAAGTCAGTAGCTTCCATGCCAGCTTTACTCAGAAGGTCACGGACGGTAGCGGCGCGGCGGTGCAGGAAGGTCAGGGTGACTTATGGGTTAAACGCCCTAATCTGTTTAACTGGCATATGACGCAGCCTGACGAGAGCATCCTGGTTTCCGATGGTAAAACGCTGTGGTTCTTTAACCCGTTTGTTGAGCAGGCGACTGCGACCTGGTTGAAAGACGCCACGGGTAACACGCCGTTTATGCTGATTGCGCGTAACCAGGCCAGCGACTGGCAGCAGTACAACATTAAGCAAAACGGCGACGATTTCGTGCTGACGCCAAAAACCAGCAGCGGTAACCTGAAGCAGTTTACTATCAATGTTGGGCGGGACGGGACGATCCACCAGTTTAGCGCCGTTGAGCAAGACGATCAGCGCAGCAGCTATCAGCTGAAATCTCAGCAGAATGGTGCGATTGAACCTTCGAAATTCACCTTTACCCCGCCGCAAGGTGTAACGGTTGACGATCAACGTAAGTAGAGGCGTGTGAGTGAGCAATCTGTCGCTCGACTTTTCTGATAATACCTTTCAGCCACTGGCCGCGCGTATGCGGCCAGAAAATTTAGCGCAGTACATCGGCCAGCAGCATCTGCTGGCTGCGGGTAAACCCTTGCCGCGCGCCATCGAGGCCGGGCACCTGCACTCTATGATTTTATGGGGTCCTCCGGGGACGGGGAAAACCACGCTTGCCGAAGTTATTGCCCGTTACGCTAACGCCGATGTTGAACGAATTTCGGCAGTTACCTCTGGTGTAAAAGAAATTCGTGAAGCGATTGAGCGTGCGCGTCAGAATCGTAACGCGGGCCGGCGTACGATCCTGTTTGTGGATGAAGTTCACCGTTTTAATAAAAGCCAACAGGATGCGTTTTTACCGCATATTGAAGACGGTACCATCACGTTTATTGGCGCAACCACTGAAAACCCCTCGTTTGAGCTGAACTCGGCGCTGCTGTCGCGTGCGCGCGTTTACTTACTGAAATCGTTAACCACCGACGATATTGAACAGGTGCTGGACCAGGCGATGTCAGACAAAGCGCGGGGTTACGGCGGCCAGGATATCGTACTGCCGCCAGAGACGCGTCGGGCGATTGCTGAACTGGTGAATGGCGACGCGCGGCGAGCGCTGAATACGCTGGAAATGATGGCCGATATGGCCGAAGTTGATGATTCTGGCAAGCGCGTATTGAAGGCCAAGTTGCTCACTGAAATTGCCGGTGAACGCAGCGCGCGTTTCGATAATAAAGGCGATCGCTTTTACGATCTCATCTCCGCATTACACAAATCGGTTCGCGGCAGCGCCCCGGATGCGGCACTTTATTGGTATGCGCGCATCATTAGTGCAGGTGGTGATCCGCTGTATGTTGCTCGTCGCTGTCTGGCAATTGCCTCTGAAGATGTGGGCAATGCCGATCCTCGCGCCATGCAGGTGGCAATTTCCGCATGGGACTGCTTTACCCGAGTGGGACCCGCGGAAGGTGAACGAGCGATTGCTCAGGCGATTGTTTATCTGGCCTGCGCGCCGAAAAGTAATGCGGTTTACACCGCCTTCAAAGCCGCGCTGGCTGATGCCCGCGAACGTCCGGATTACGACGTGCCGGTCCATCTGCGCAATGCGCCAACTAAGCTGATGAAAGAAATGGGCTATGGTCAGGAGTATCGTTACGCCCATGATGAACCAAATGCCTATGCCGCCGGAGAAGAGTACTTCCCGCAGGAAATGGCACAAACGCGCTATTATCACCCCACAAACAGAGGTCTTGAAGGCAAGATTGGCGAAAAGCTCGCCTGGCTCGCCGGACAGGATCAAAATAGCCCTATAAAACGCTACCGTTAGTGTTATCGTTGCGGTAATGTTGTCTCTGTATCCCTGTGACCGCAGGCTGTGGTCACTTTCTCCTATTTTAATTCGATAAGCACAGGATAAGCATGCTCGATCCCAATCTGCTGCGTAATGAGCCAGACGCAGTCGCAGAAAAACTGGCAAGCCGGGGCTTTAAGCTGGATGTAGATAAGCTGCGTGCTCTTGAAGAGCGTCGTAAAGTTCTGCAGGTACAAACTGAAAACCTGCAGGCAGAGCGTAACTCTCGATCGAAATCCATCGGCCAGGCAAAAGCGCGCGGGGAAGATATCGAGTCTTTACGTCTGGAAGTGAACAAACTGGGCGAAGAGCTGGATGCCGCGAAAGCTGAACTTGATACCTTACAGGCCGAGATCCGCGACATTGCGCTGACCATTCCTAACCTGCCAGCGGACGACGTTCCGGTGGGTAAAGATGAAAATGACAACGTTGAAGTCAGCCGTTGGGGTACTCCGCGTGAGTTTGATTTCGAAGTGCGCGATCACGTTACCTTGGGTGAAATGCACACGGGTCTTGATTTTGCCGCTGCGGTTAAGCTGACCGGCTCTCGTTTCGTCGTGATGAAAGGGCAGATCGCGCGCATGCACCGTGCGCTGTCTCAGTTCATGCTGGATCTGCATACCGAGCAGCATGGTTACAGCGAAAACTACGTTCCGTATCTGGTTAACCATGACACGTTGTACGGAACAGGGCAACTGCCGAAATTTGCTGGCGATCTGTTCCACACCCGTCCGCTGGATGAAGAAGCTGACAGCAGCAACTATGCGCTGATCCCAACGGCAGAAGTTCCGCTGACCAACCTGGTTCGCGACGAAATCATTGACGAAGATGCGCTGCCGATCAAAATGACCGCGCATACGCCGTGCTTCCGTTCTGAAGCAGGTTCTTACGGTCGTGATACCCGTGGTCTGATCCGTATGCACCAGTTCGATAAAGTTGAAATGGTGCAGATCGTTCGCCCGGAAGACTCTATGGACGCGCTGGAAGAGATGACCGGCCATGCCGAGAAGGTTCTTCAGCTGCTGGGCCTGCCGTACCGTAAGATCATCCTGTGCACAGGCGACATGGGCTTCGGCGCATGCAAAACGTACGATCTGGAAGTGTGGATCCCGGCGCAGAACACCTATCGCGAAATCTCCTCTTGCTCCAACGTGTGGGATTTCCAGGCTCGCCGTATGCAGGCGCGTTGCCGCAGCAAATCCGACAAAAAGACCCGTTTAGTACATACGCTGAACGGTTCCGGTCTGGCGGTTGGACGTACGCTGGTTGCGGTGATGGAAAACTATCAGCAGGCTGATGGCCGTATTCAGGTTCCAGAAGTGTTACGCCCGTACATGAATGGCCTGGAATTTATCGGCTAAGCTACCTTTCTTTGCTAAAAAAGCGCCTTAGGGCGCTTTTTTTATGCCCGTTTGACGTCGGACAATAACGCCTACCTCCATAGGAGTAATACTGCCTTCGAATGAAAGTCAGTATTTATCTCTGTCTTTTCGCAAATTCGGTATCTACCAGTCTGTATATCGACATATACGCTATATAAAAATCTACATAACGAGTATTTCTCTTTTGTTTATTGTGAGCAGCAGAGTGAGCCACTATGAAAACTAAGATCCCCGATGCCATGCTGGCAGCTGAGGTTAGTCGCCGAGGTTTGGTGAAAACGACGGCGATAGGCGGACTGGCGGCGGCCAGTAGCGCGTTTACCCTGCCATTTACCCGTATTGCAAATGCTGCAGAAGCCCTTAATCCGACACAGGCCAATGAGAAAGTCATATGGAGCGCGTGTACGGTGAACTGTGGTAGCCGCTGTCCTCTGCGTATGCACGTGGTAGACGGTGAAATAAAGTATGTTGAAACCGACAACACCGGTGATGACAACTATGACGGCTTGCACCAGGTACGCGCCTGTCTGCGTGGTCGCTCCATGCGTCGTCGCGTTTATAATCCCGACCGTCTGAAATACCCGATGAAACGCGTCGGTAAACGTGGTGAAGGGAAATTTGAGCGCATCAGCTGGGATGAAGCCTACGACATCATTGCCAGCAATATGCAGCGTCTTATCAAAGACTACGGCAACGAGTCTATCTACCTGAACTACGGCACAGGTACGCTGGGCGGCACCCTGACACGCTCTTGGCCGCCAGGCAAAACGCTGGTAGCACGTCTGATGAACTGCTGTGGCGGCTACCTGAACCACTACGGTGACTACTCTTCAGCGCAAATCGCTGCCGGGTTGAACTACACCTACGGCGGCTGGGCAGACGGTAACAGCCCGTCCGACATTGAAAACAGCAAGCTGGTGGTTCTGTTCGGGAATAACCCAGGTGAAACCCGTATGAGCGGGGGTGGGGTAACCTATTACCTTGAACAGGCGCGACAGAAATCCAATGCCCGCATGATCATTATCGATCCTCGCTACACGGATACCGGCGCGGGTCGTGAAGATGAGTGGATCCCGATCCGCCCAGGTACCGATGCGGCATTGGTGAATGGTCTGGCGTATGTGCTGATCACCGAAAACATGGTTGATCAACCGTTCCTTGATAAATACTGCGTGGGTTACGACGAGAAAACCTTACCGGCCGACGCACCGAAAAACGGTCACTATAAGGCGTATATTCTTGGGCAGGGCAAAGACGGTATCGCCAAGACCCCGGAATGGGCAGCGCAAATTACCGGTATTCCTGCTGATCGAATCGTCAAACTGGCCCGTGAAATCGGTAGCGCTAAACCGGCATATATCAGTCAGGGGTGGGGACCGCAGCGCCATGCTAACGGTGAAATAGCGACCCGTGCCATTTCTATGCTGGCAATCCTTACCGGTAACGTTGGGATTAACGGCGGCAACAGTGGGGCGCGTGAGGGCTCATACAGTTTGCCGTTTGAACGTATGCCTACGCTGGAAAACCCAGTCGAAACCAGCATCTCTATGTTTATGTGGACGGACGCCATTGAGCGAGGTCCGGAGATGACGGCGCTGCGTGACGGTGTTCGTGGTAAAGATAAACTCGATGTTCCGATTAAGATGATCTGGAACTATGCCGGTAACTGTCTGATTAACCAGCACTCTGATATCAACCGCACACATGAAATCCTACAGGATGATAAGAAGTGCGAGATGATCGTTGTCATCGACTGTCATATGACCTCCTCGGCGAAATACGCGGATATTTTGCTGCCGGACTGCACCGCTTCGGAGCAGATGGACTTCGCACTGGATGCCTCCTGCGGAAATATGTCGTATGTGATTTTCACCGATCAGGCGATCAAACCACGCTTCGAATGCAAGACTATCTACCAGATGACCAGTGAGCTGGCGAAACGCCTTGGTGTTGAGCAGCAGTTTACAGAAGGTCGTACTCAGGAAGAGTGGATGCGTCATCTGTACGAGCAGTCGCGAAAAGCCATTCCTGAACTGCCAACGTTTGAAGAATTCCGCAAGCAGGGGATCTTTAAACAGCGCGACCCACAGGGACATCACGTGGCCTACAAGGCGTTCCGTGAGGATCCTAACGCCAATCCGCTGACCACGCCGTCAGGTAAGATCGAAATTTATTCGCAGCAGCTTGCCGAGATCGCGTCAACCTGGGAACTGCCGGAAGGTGATGTGATTGATCCACTGCCGATTTATACCCCAGGCTTTGAGAGCTTAGACGATCCGCTGGTGGAGAAATTCCCTCTGCAGTTGACCGGCTTCCACTATAAGTCTCGCGTCCACTCGACCTATGGCAACGTGGATGTTCTGAAAGCATCCTGCCGTCAGGAAATGTGGATCAACCCGATGGATGCACAGCGACGCGGCATTAACAACGGCGACAAGGTGCGCATCTTTAACGATCGTGGTGAAGTGCACATCGAGGCGAAAGTAACGCCGCGTATGATGCCTGGCGTGGTGGCATTGGGCGAAGGGGCGTGGTATGACCCGGACGCAAAACGCGTGGACCAGGGCGGTTGTATTAACGTCCTGACGACCCAGCGTCCGTCTCCTCTCGCGAAGGGGAACCCATCACACACGAACCTTGTTCAGGTTGAAAAGGTGTAAGGAGTAACCGATGACAACCCAGTATGGATTTTTTATTGATTCCAGCCGTTGCACCGGTTGCAAAACCTGCGAACTGGCGTGCAAAGATTTCAAAAATTTAACCCCTGAAGTCAGCTTTCGCCGCATTTATGAGTACGCGGGCGGTGACTGGCAGGAAGACAACGGCGTCTGGCATCAGAACGTCTTTGCCTATTACCTCTCCATTGCGTGTAACCACTGTGAAGACCCGGCCTGTACCAAAGTGTGTCCGAGCGGTGCGATGCACAAACGTGAAGATGGCTTTGTCGTTGTCGATGAAGATGTGTGCATCGGCTGTCGCTATTGCCACATGGCCTGTCCTTACGGCGCACCACAGTATAATGCTGACAAAGGACATATGACCAAATGCGATGGTTGCCATGAGCGCGTCGCTGAAGGTAAGAAACCTATTTGCGTCGAGTCCTGTCCACTGCGTGCGCTGGATTTTGGCCCAATTGATGAACTGCGCAAAAAACACGGTACTTTGGCTGCGGTTGCGCCATTGCCGGGCGCGCACTTTACCAAACCGAGCATTGTTATCAAACCTAACGCCAATAGCCGCCCGACCGGCGATACCACAGGTTATCTGGCTAATCCGAAGGAGGTGTAAGATGGGAAGTGGATGGCATGAATGGCCGCTGATGATCTTCACGGTCTTCGGGCAGTGTGTGGTTGGCGGTTTTATCGTTCTGGCGCTGGCGTTGATGAAAGGGGGCTTACGCCCAGAATCGCAGCAACGCGTAATTACCTGCATGTTTGGGCTGTGGGTATTAATGGGCATTGGATTTATTGCTTCCATGCTCCATTTGGGCTCACCGATGCGCGCCTTTAACTCACTCAATCGCGTTGGGTCATCTGCGTTGAGTAACGAAATTGCCAGCGGCTCACTCTTCTTTGCCGTTGGCGGTATCGGCTGGCTGCTGGCTATGTTGAAGAAAATGTCGCCCGCATTACGCAATCTGTGGTTAGTTGTCACCATGGTGCTGGGTGTGGTTTTTGTCTGGATGATGGTGCGCGTGTATAACACCATCGATACCGTACCGACCTGGTACAGCGTCTGGACACCGCTGGGCTTCTTCCTGACGATGTTTATGGGCGGTCCGCTGCTGGGATATCTGTTACTGAGAATTGCTGGCGTGGATGGTTGGGCGATGCGTCTGCTGCCGGCTATATCAGTGCTTGCTCTGGTCGTGAGCGCCATCATGTCGGTAATGCAGGGGACTGAACTGGCGACAATCCACAGTTCGATTCAACAGGCCTCTGCGCTGGTTCCGGATTACGGTTCGCTGATGGCGTGGCGGATTGTGGCACTGGCCTTAGCGCTATGCTGCTGGATAGTACCGCAAGTGAAGGGTTACCAGCCTGCCGTTCCGTTGCTTTCTGTCGCGTTTATTCTGCTGTTAGTCGGCGAGCTGATTGGTCGTGGCGTGTTCTACGGGCTGCATATGACCGTCGGTATGGCGGTGGCGAGTTAATCCATAATATGCCGGATGGCGGCTCGTGCTTTATCAAGCCTACAATATCCGTAGGCCTCAAAGCTGCGCGCTATCCGGCTACATGTCAGGCTAGGGTTTTGCCCCAGTCTTTACTTCTGCTTAGTTAACGTGTCATAGCTGGTCATCAGATTGCGATAATCCGGAATGTGATTAGAGAACAACGTCGCCAGACCTTCGATATCGTTGCGCCAGTCGCGGTGCAGTTCGCATGCTACTCCGAACCATGTCATCAATTGAGCGCCTGCTTGAGACATCCGATCCCATGCTGAATGGCGGGTAATTTCATTAAACGTGCCTGAAGCATCGGTGACAACAAAGACGTCAAAACCTTCTTCAATAGCCGAGAGCGCTGGGAAAGCGACGCAAACTTCCGTCACGACACCAGCGATAATCAGCTGCTTTTTGCCGGTCGCTTTTACTGCTTTCACGAAATCTTCGTTATCCCATGCGTTAATGTTTCCTGGGCGAGCAATGTAGGGCGCATCGGGAAATTGAGCTTTCAGTTCCGGTACCAGCGGTCCGTTTGGTCCTGTCTCAAAACTGGTTGTCAGAATGGTTGGGAGGTTGAAGTATTTTGCTAAGTCACCGAGCGCAAGCACGTTGTTTTTAAATTTATCGGGATCGATATCCCGAACCAGAGAGAGCAGGCCAGCCTGATGGTCGACCAGCAGTACTGCCGCATTGTCTTTATCAAGTCTTACGTAAGGTTTAGTCATGGTATTTCTCCTGTTCAGTATCAGTGGGGGAAATTTGATGAGTTTAAGTCTACGAAAAGAACGATATTTGGATTAGATAGATAAATAGGAACTCACTGTTCTATTTTGAAGACAATGCAGCTCAGCATCCCGCATAGAGTTTAGTAAGAAATAAAAGTAAGGGGAGTCCATGAAATTTTTCGACTGAACGTAACGCGAGATTTTTGTTTTAGATCAATAAAAACAAGCAGATGTGTTTTTGTATTTTTTATCTATTCACATTAAGAATCAGTAATGCAAATCGAACGACCAGAAAGCGCCTCAGCCCTCTGATTCCGCCGATTGACAATGTTTTTAGCAGTGGCATGATGCGCATGAAATTTGAACTTCCTCACGGTTTTTATTCATGTCCACCTATACCCGTCCCGTCATGCTATTGCTGTGCGGGCTACTTCTGTTGACCCTGGCGATCGCCGTGTTAAACACGCTCGTCCCGCTTTGGCTCGCCCATGAAAATCTGCCCACCTGGCAGGTAGGCGTGGTGAGCTCGTCTTACTTTACCGGTAATCTGGTAGGGACGTTGCTGACAGGTTATTTAATAAAACACCTTGGTTTTAATCGCAGCTATTACATCGCCTCGCTTATTTTCGCCGCGGGCTGTGTCGGGCTGGGGATTATGGTGGGATTCTGGAGCTGGATGATATGGCGTTTTGTCGCCGGTGTTGGCTGCGCCATGATCTGGGTGGTCGTGGAAAGCGCGCTGATGTGCAGCGGGACGTCCCGTAATCGCGGACGGTTACTTGCCGCCTATATGATGATCTATTATGTGGGAACGTTTTTAGGCCAACTGCTGGTTAGTAAAGTATCAACAGAATTGATGAACGTCCTGCCGTGGGTGACGGGTACTATCCTGGCGGGTGTTTTGCCACTGCTCTTTACGCGCATTGCTAATCAGCAGGGCGATGAACAGCAGTCTACGCCTATTGTCTCCATGCTGAGGTTGCGTCAGGCGCGCTTGGGCGTTAATGGCTGCATTATTTCCGGGATCGTGCTGGGGTCTTTGTATGGCCTGATGCCGCTGTATCTCAACCATCAGGGGGTGAGCAACGCCAGCATTGGTTTCTGGATGGCGGTCCTGGTAAGTGCCGGTATTCTGGGTCAATGGCCGATTGGCCGTCTGGCGGACAAGCTGGGACGTCTGCTGGTTTTACGCGTCCAGGTCTTCGTGGTGATCGTCGGGAGTATCGCCATGCTGAACCAGGCGGCGATGGCGCCCGCGTTGTTTATGTTGGGTGCGGCAGGCTTTACCCTCTACCCGGTCGCGATGGCCTGGGCCTGTGAAAAGGTGGAACATCATCAGCTGGTCGCCATGAATCAGGCATTGTTATTGAGCTATACCGTGGGCAGCCTGCTGGGACCTTCATTTACTGCGATGCTGATGCAGAATTATTCAGATAGCTTGCTGTTTATCATGATCGCCAGCGTATCGTTTATTTATTTACTGATGCTGTTGCGTAAGACGGGCCATACGCCTAATTCTATTGCGCACATTTGACCTGATTTAACAGAATATGAACAGGTTCCCATACATACTGTTTATGTATGCTTTATGGGAACCTGCATTATTTAATTGCACACGTCTGTCCTGAAAATAAAGTGTGCAGAAGGTTATAGTTTTACATCCTGCCGTTTCCGCTCGCTCATTTTACCGCGCATAATCCCACGCCTCATATATTGATAATCAAAAAGCTTCCACAAAGGATTGCGTATGGCTGGTGTGCAGGAAAAACAATTGCGATGGTACAACATTGCATTGATGTCATTTATTACCGTCTGGGGTTTTGGTAACGTCGTCAACAACTATGCTAATCAGGGATTGGTTGTTGTCTCCTCCTGGATATTTATTTTCGCGCTCTATTTTATTCCTTATGCGTTGATCGTCGGGCAGCTTGGCTCAACCTTTAAAGAGGGTAAAGGCGGCGTCAGTACCTGGATTAAACATACCATGGGGCCAGGGTTGGCCTATCTTGCTGCCTGGACCTATTGGGTTGTGCATATACCTTATCTGGCGCAAAAACCGCAGGCTATTCTGATTGCGCTGGGATGGGCGCTGAAGGGCGATGGTTCGTTGATTAAAGAGTACACCGTCGTGGCGTTGCAGGGACTGACGCTGGCGCTGTTTGTCTTTTTCATGTGGGTTGCGTCCCGTGGCATGAAGTCACTGAAAATTGTTGGGTCAGTTGCTGGCATCGCGATGTTTGTGATGTCCATTTTGTATGTCGTGATGGCGGTAACCGCGCCTGCAATTACGGATGTGCAAATAGCGACAACCAATATCACCTGGGAATCGTTTATCCCGCACATCGATTTTACCTACATTACTACGATCTCCATGCTGGTCTTTGCCGTGGGCGGTGCGGAGAAAATTTCGCCATACGTTAATCAGACACGTAATCCGGGCAAAGAATTTCCAAAAGGGATGCTCGTTCTGGCTGTTATGGTAGCGGTATGCGCGATTCTCGGGTCGCTGGCTATGGGAATGATGTTTGACTCCCGGCATATTCCAGATGACCTGATGACGAATGGTCAATATTACGCCTTCCAGAAATTGGGTGAGTATTATGGTATGGGTAATTCGCTGATGGTTATTTACGCGATTGCCAATACGCTGGGACAGATTGCGGCATTGGTATTTTCTATTGATGCACCGCTTAAAGTTCTTCTGGGTGATGCTGATCGTAAATATATTCCCGAGAGCCTGTGTAAAACCAACGCTTCCGGTACGCCAGTCAATGGTTATATTCTGACGCTGGTGCTGGTAGCGATTCTGATTATGTTGCCAACACTGGGAATTGGCGACATGAACAACCTGTATAAATGGCTATTGAATCTTAACTCTGTCGTGATGCCATTGCGTTATTTATGGGTATTTGTGGCGTTCATTGCCGTTATTCGCCTGGCGCAAAAATATAAATCGGAATATGTCTTTATTCGCAACCGCTCGCTTGCGATGACCGTGGGGATCTGGTGCTTTGCCTTTACCGCATTTGCCTGTCTGACCGGGATCTTCCCGAAAATGGAAGCCTTTACCCCTGAGTGGACATTCCAGCTCACGCTGAATATCGTGACGCCATTTGTGCTGGTTGGACTGGGATTGATTTTCCCGCTACTGGCGAGAAGAGGGCGCTAAAGACGAGGGCAGGAGATAGCGTCGCTTTCTCCTGTTAACCGCGCCTTCGACTCAAATATTGTCGCTTATATAGCAAAACGGCTGCCGTTCAGGGCAGCCGTTTCGTGGTGGCTAAAACTCAATACATCACTTTATGTCCATATTGCTCGAGAATGCCCTTCACGCGCTCCATGGTCTCTTTCTTCGGTGGTTTGACGCCATCCAGTTTGTACTCTTCGCCCATTGCCACCCATTTGTGTTTGCCCAGCTCGTGGTAAGGCAGCAGCTCGATTTTTTCAACGTTACCCATATCGCGGGTAAATTCGCCGAGGCGGTGTGCGGAGTCATCGTCATCAGACCAGCCAGGTACGACAACATAGCGGATCCACACTTTGATGTCTTTGTTTGACAGGTAACGCGCGAACTCCAGCGTGCGATGGTTAGATACGCCGACCAGATTCTGATGGATTTCATCGTTCATCTGTTTGAGATCGAGCATGACCAGGTCGGTGACTTCCAGCAACTCATCGATCACCGGATCGTAGCGGCGAACAAAACCGTTGGTATCCAGACAGGTATGAATACCTTCTTTTTTACAAGCGCGGAACCAGTCACGTACGAATTCAGCTTGCAGGATAGCTTCGCCGCCAGACGCCGTCACGCCGCCGCCGGATGCGTTCATAAAGTGGCGATAGGTCACCACCTCTTTCATTAATTCGTCGACGGTGACTTCTTTACCGCCGTGTGTATCCCACGTGTCACGGTTATGGCAATACAGGCAGCGCATCAGGCAGCCCTGAAAGAAGGTAATAAAGCGGATGCCCGGGCCATCAACAGTGCCACAGGATTCAAAGGAGTGAATGCGACCAATAACTGACATTGCGGTGTTTCTCCAGGTGTGGCCCATCCGGGGCCAGTGTTAGTGCACAGTTATTAACTGTGTCGAGTCTGTTTTGGCTGCTATCCATACTTTTCGTCTTTCAAGCTGCATCTTTGTTAGCTTCCTTCGCTCACCCCAGTCACCTACTTCTGTACGCTCCAGGGGATTCACTCCGTTGCCGCCTCAATGCACCTCGAAATCCATCGAGTATATAAGTATAGATAGCTGACAAAGCAGGCTATTAAAAAGGCCCCACTTACGTGGAGCCTTTATTGTACGCTTTTTAAAGTACGATTTCAGTCAAAACCAATTACATGGTCTGAGTGAAGGTACGAGTAATAACGTCCTGCTGCTGTTCTTTAGTCAGGGAGTTAAAACGTACTGCGTAGCCAGAAACACGGATGGTCAGCTGCGGATATTTTTCCGGATGTTCCATCGCATCCAGCAGCATTTCGCGGTTCATGACGTTCACGTTCAGGTGCTGACCACCTTCGATGGACGCTTCGTGATGGAAGTAACCATCCATCAGACCAGCCAGGTTGGTCTTACGAACTTCGTCGTCTTTACCCAGAGCGTTCGGAACGATAGAGAAGGTGTAAGAAATACCATCTTTAGCGTAAGCAAACGGCAGTTTAGCAACGGAGGTCAGAGAGGCAACAGCACCTTTCTGGTCACGACCGTGCATTGGGTTAGCACCCGGTCCGAACGGCGCGCCAGCACGACGACCATCTGGGGTATTACCAGTTTTCTTACCATAAACCACGTTAGAGGTGATGGTCAGAACAGACTGAGTCGGGATAGCGTTACGATAAGTAGTCAGTTTCTGAATTTTCTTCATGAAACGTTCTACCAGGTCAACCGCCATGTCATCAACGCGAGAGTCGTTGTTACCAAACTGCGGGTATTCGCCTTCGATTTCGAAGTCGATAGCCAGACCGTCTTCGTCACGAATCGGTTTAACTTTCGCATATTTGATTGCAGACAGGGAGTCAGCAGCAACGGACAGACCAGCGATACCACACGCCATGGTGCGGATAACGTCACGGTCGTGCAGCGCCATCAGAGAGGCTTCGTAGCTGTACTTGTCGTGCATGTAGTGGATAACGTTCAGCGCGGTGACGTACTGTTTAGCCAGCCAATCCATGAAGTGATCCATGCGGTCCATAACTTCGTCGAAGTTCAGAACGTCGCCTTTGATCGGTTCAGATTTAGGACCAACCTGCATTTTCAGTTTTTCATCAACGCCACCGTTGATTGCGTACAGCATGGTTTTCGCCAGGTTTGCACGCGCACCGAAGAACTGCATTTGTTTACCAACAACCATCGGGCTTACGCAGCAAGCGATAGCGTAGTCGTCGTTGTTGAAGTCCGGACGCATCAGGTCATCGTTCTCGTACTGCAGAGAAGAGGTGTCGATGGACACTTTAGCGGCGAATTTCTTGAAGTTCAGAGGCAGTTTTTCAGACCACAGAACAGTGATGTTCGGCTCCGGAGAAGGACCCATGGTGTACAGGGTGTTCAGGAAGCGGAAGCTGTTTTTGGTAACCAGAGTACGGCCATCAACGCCCATACCACCGATTGATTCAGTTGCCCAAATCGGGTCACCGGAGAACAGTTCATCATATTCAGGAGTACGCAGGAAGCGAACCATACGCAGTTTCATGACCAGGTGGTCGATCATTTCCTGTGCGTCTTGCTCGGTGATTTTGCCTGCTTTCAGGTCACGTTCGATGTAAGCATCCAGGAAGGTGGATACGCGACCGAAGGACATTGCTGCACCGTTCTGAGATTTAACTGCGGCCAGGTAGCCGAAGTAAGTCCACTGGATAGCTTCCTGAGCGTTGGTAGCCGGACCAGAGATATCGCAGCCATATTTAGCAGCCATTTCTTTGATCTGACCCAGAGCGCGGTGCTGTTCAGCGATTTCTTCACGCAGACGGATAGTTGCTTCCAGGTTTACGCCGTTTTCCAGATCGGACTGCAGAGAGACGAACTGAGCGTATTTGTCTTTCATCAGGTAGTCGATACCGTACAGCGCAACGCGACGGTAGTCACCGATGATACGGCCACGGCCATACGCATCTGGCAGACCAGTCAGAACACCGGATTTACGGCAGTTCAGAATGTCTTTTGTGTAAACATCGAATACGCCCTGGTTGTGGGTTTTGCGGTATTCGGTGAAGATTTTTTTCAGCATCGGGTCCAGTTCGCGATTGTACGCTTTGCAGGAACCTTCAACCATTTTGATGCCGCCAAACGGAATGATCGCACGTTTCAGCGGAGCTTCAGTCTGCAGACCAACAATCTTCTCGAGCGCTTTGTTGATGTAGCCAGCGTCGTGAGAAGTGATGGTAGAAGCAACGGAGGTGTCAAAGTCAACAGGCGCGTGAGTGCGGTTTTCCTGTTTAACGCCTTCCATCACGCTGTCCCACAGTGCAGTGGTCGCATCAGTTGCGCCAGCCAGGAAGGACTCGTCACCCTCATACGGAGTGTAGTTTTTCTGAATGAAGTCACGTACGTTTACTTCATTCTGCCAATCACCTTTGGTAAAACCTTCCCAGGCTGTGGCTAACTTTTCATTAAGCTCGGACATGTAACACCTACCTTCTTAAGTGGATTTTTTATTTACTGCGTGTAATGGGCATCAACAGATTAATGATGATCGTTACCACGCAGATAAATGACCCAGTATGTCAACCCGACCAACAAACCGCCGCCGATAATGTTACCGATCGTAACCGGAATCAGGTTATCGGTGATGAAATTCATCACGGTCAGGTGAGAAAAATTCTCCGGAGAAGACCCAACTGCGGTCCAGAATTCCGGGGTGGCGAAATCGCGTATTACAATACCCATAGGGATCATAAACATGTTTGCGATACTGTGCTCAAAACCGCTGGCAACAAACATTGCGACCGGTAATACCATGATAAACGCTTTGTCCATCAGGCTGCGGCCTGAGTAGCTCATCCATACGGCCAGACACACCATCAGGTTAGCCAGGATACCAAGGCTCACTGCCTCAACAAAAGTATGGTGCACTTTGTGGTCGGCTGTTTGCAGAACGTTGAGCCCCCATGCGCCGTTGGCGGTCATATACTCGCCAGAAAGCCACATGAGTAACACAAAGATCAGGGCGCCAATCAGGTTGCCGACATAAACGTTAAGCCAGTTTTTCGCTAACTGACCCCAGGTAATACGACCACTGGCTTTAGCAACGACGATCAGTACGGTTGAAGTGAAGAGGTCTGCACCGCAGACAACACAAAGGATCAGCCCCAGGGAAAAGCAGATACCACCTACTAATTTCGCCATGCCGAAAGGCATAGTACCAGTGCCGGTTGTGGCGGTGATATAGAAAACAAAGGCAATTGAAATGAATACACCGGCAGTAATTGCCAGATAGAACGTCTTAAGCGGATGTTTCGTTGCTTTATAGACGCCTGCTTCTTCGGCAACTTTGGCCATTGCAGCAGGTAGAATAAGATCAAAAGGGTTGTCAGCTTTCACACTAACTCTCTCTTTATTAAGTCGGCGACGAGATACTAACAAAGCATTATAGATGAGAATTTGATATAGATCATATCTCGCCTGGCTTATAGGCCCGTAAGACGCATGGTTTTTATGCGATTACGGTGTAACATGTTGATTATCCATATAAAAATAAATTTTAAAAATTATAAAGTGAGTTGAATTTTTTCTTTCAGCCTCCTATGGGACGGTTAATTAAAATGGAGTAATTGAGATAAAAAACCACATTAATAAGCTAAATTTTTTAATATCAACTACTAATATTTAACCTTGCCTTTACATTTATTTTTTGGTTTGACCAAAATAAAAAACGGGGCGCTTTAAGCGCCCCGTAATATAGCTCAGACAATACATTTAGCCTACTCGAGGCAGGTTGTTTGTCACTATTTTGACCAGTGTGCCGCTTTCGCGCGTTGCAATTTCTCATAGGCTTTCAGCAGAGACTGATGTGCCGGGAATGCGTGCAGATCGCTGTCTACTGGCTGAAGTCCATAAAACGGCGCTTCACCACTCAGTGCCGCACTTGCCGCTTCAACCGCCTCAGCGCCGTACATGCGGACGAATGCGTTCAGATACTGCAGCGGCTGACGGTCTTCTTCCTGAGACAGCAGCAACAATGTTTGCAGGCAGCGATAGTAGTTTGCACGTTCCGCGCTAAAGACGGAGGCGTTAAATTCCATCGTCCATTCGGTCCACACCAGGGCTTGCTCCAGATCGCCACCGGCCAGCGCCAGCATCACTTTAAGCTCGCCAATACGCAGGGTGTACCAACCGTTATCCGCACCGGTCGCCAGACCGAGCAGCTCGCGCACGCGGGTGAAGTCGTCAAAACCTTCTTCATCCAACTGTTCAATCAGATTGAGGTAGTCTTCTTTATCCCACTCACTGCCTGGCAGCGAGAGAATGGTGTCACGCAGATGGGTGCCCATAGCGTTGTTGGCTAACCACAGATCTTCTGCCGGATAGATGTCAGACATTCCCGGAACAATAATGCGGCACGCGTAAACGCCCAGGTGCTCATAGTCAGCGATATACACTTCTTTATCTTCAGCATTGAAGATGGCCATCAGGGTGGCGAACTCTTCTTCCGTGGTGCCAGAGAAATTCCAGTCAACGAACGGATAGTCGGCATCCTGCTTGAACAGATCCCAGGAGATCAGACCGCTGGAATCGATGAAGTGAGTTTCAAGGTTGGTATGTTCTGCCACTTCCTCATCGTCGAAGGTCGGTGGGGTGAAGACATCAAGATCCTTCAGACTACGGCCCTGCAGCAGTTCAGTCACGGTACGCTCCAGCGCAACGCCGAAATCCGGGTGTGCGCCGAAGGAGGCAAAGCAGGTACCGTTGGCCGGGTTGAACAGGACAACGCAAATCACCGGATACTTGCCGCCCAGCGAGCCATCGTAGGCAAAAATTGGGAAACCTTCCGCTTCCAGTGTGGCGATGGACTCCACCACTGCCGGATAGCGCGCCATCACCTCGGCCGGGATTTCCGGCAGGCTGATGCTTTCGGCGATAATACGGTTCTTCACATGGCGCTCAAAGACTTCAGACAGGCCCTGAACGCGAGCTTCGTTAGGTGTGTTACCCGCAGACATGCCGTTAGAAACATACAGGTTGCCGATAATATTCATCGGAATGTAGACGGTCTGGTTATCAGATTGGCGGGTAAACGGCAGGCCGCAGACGCCACGTTCTTCATTACCAGACTGTAGATCGATAAGCATGCTGCCGGTCAGTTCGTTATCTGGATCGTAAAACGCACGCAGACGCGCATCCAGTAAACCTTCTGGAACATCGTCTTCTTCAGTCAGCGGGAACCATTTTTCGTTCGGATAATGCACGAACAGGCCATTGGCGATAGTTTCGCCCAGCCAGAAATCTGCAAAGAAGTAGTTAGTCGACAGACGCTCAAAGTATTCACCCAGCGCAGAAGCCAGCGCCGCTTTTTTTGTCGCGCCTTTACCATTGGTGAAGCACAGCGCGCATTCTTTGTCGCGAATATGTACAGACCAGACGTTAGGGACGGGATTCAGCCACGAAGCTTCTTCAATTTGAAAACCGAGGTCGAGCAATTTTTGCTGGAAGCGAGCGATGGAGTCTTCCAGAGCGGCATCTTTGCCGGGGATAAATGTTTGCGTCATGAAAATCACTTTTGTCGTACGGAAAGCGCGCAATGATACGGGTTTTCAATGAACGGCGCTATCGTCGCCGGAGCCCATGCGTAAATAAAAGCATTGGCTATGCTTTCTTACAGCCAATCACGTTTAGAGCATATTAATGAAAGCTTTCGATTTACACCGTATGGCGCTTGATAAGGTGCCCATGGATTTTCTGGGGGAAGTTGCGCTACGCAGCCTTTACACCTTTATATTGGTTTTTCTGTTTTTAAAAATCACCGGACGTCGTGGCGTACGCCAGATGTCGCTTTTTGAAGTCCTTATCATCCTTACGCTGGGTTCCGCCGCGGGAGACGTGGCGTTTTATGACGATGTTCCGATGCTGCCGGTGCTGGTGGTCTTTATTACTCTTGCTGTGCTGTATCGGCTGGTAATGTGGCTAATGGCACATAGTGAAAAAATGGAGGACCTGCTGGAGGGCAAACCCGTCGTGATCATTGAAGACGGCGAGCTGGCATGGTCAAAGCTCAATAGCGCCAATATGACGGAATTTGAATTCTTTATGGAACTGCGTTTGAACGGCGTGGAGCAATTGGGACAAGTGAAACTGGCTATTCTGGAGACGAATGGGCAAATCAGCGTCTACTTCTTTGCTGATGAAGACGTAAAGCCGGGGCTCAGTATTCTGCCTAAACGTTGTACGCAACGATTTAAAGTAATACCTGAAGCAGGGGACTATGCCTGCATACGTTGTAGCGAAGTGGTGCAAATGAGCGCCGGAGATCATCAATTATGTCCGCGCTGTGCAAATCCAGAATGGTCGAAGGCCAGTCGGGCAAAACGGGTTACCTGACAGCAAAAATCTCGGTTTTTACCCGTCAATCCGATAGATTCTGTTGTGTGACCGATGACACATTTTTACCCTTGCCAGTTTTACCCATTGCGGCGCGTGTCACTGAATGATAAAACCGATATCCACAGGAATAACTTATACCAATGTCTGTCACCGGATTATCGTCAATGACAGGATGTTGATTGGACAACAACACAACGTGGTGAGGGGAAATGGCTCAGGTCTTCAATTTTAGTTCAGGTCCGGCAATGTTACCGGCAGAAGTACTTAAACTGGCTCAACAGGATCTTTGTGACTGGAACGGTCTTGGCACGTCAGTGATGGAAATTAGCCACCGTGGCAAAGAGTTCATCCAGGTCGCAGAGGAAGCGGAGCAGGATTTTCGCGATCTTCTCAGCATCCCCTCCAACTATAAAGTGTTGTTCTGCCATGGTGGTGGTCGTGGGCAATTCGCGGGTATACCGTTAAATATTCTGGGCGATAAAACCACCGCGGATTACGTCGATGCCGGTTATTGGGCCGCCAGCGCAATTAAAGAAGCGAAAAAATACTGCACGCCAAACGTTATTGATGCCAAAGTCACCGTGGACGGCCTGCGTGCTGTTAAGCCGATGAGTGAATGGCAACTTTCTGATAACGCGGCATACCTGCACTATTGCCCGAACGAAACCATCGATGGCATTGCGATCGATGAAACGCCGAATTTTGCCAGCAACGTTGTGGTCACGGCGGATCTGTCCTCTACCATTCTTTCCGCACCGCTTGACGTTAGCCGTTATGGCGTAATTTATGCTGGGGCACAGAAAAATATCGGCCCGGCCGGCCTGACGATTGTCATCGTCCGTGAAGATTTGCTGGGTAAAGCTCATGTCTCATGCCCGTCAATCCTCGACTATACCGTGCTGAATGACAACGATTCCATGTTCAATACGCCGCCAACCTTTGCCTGGTATCTGTCTGGCCTGGTCTTTAAATGGCTGAAAAAGCAGGGCGGTGTTAATGCGATGGATAAAATTAACCAGCAAAAAGCGGAATTGCTCTACGGCGTAATCGATAACAGCGATTTCTACCGTAACGATGTGGCGAAATCCAACCGTTCACGCATGAACGTACCGTTCCAGCTGGCTGACAACGCATTGGATAAACTGTTCCTGGAAGAGTCTTTTGCTGCGGGCCTGCACGCGCTGAAAGGGCATCGTGTAGTCGGCGGTATGCGTGCGTCCATCTACAATGCCATGCCGCTTGAAGGTGTTAAAGCACTGACCGATTTCATGGTCGATTTCGAACGCCGCCGCGGCTAATCTGCTGTACTTTTCATCCCCACAGCTCGTCTGTGGGGTTTTTATGTCTGTTTTTGAGAGTCGAGTTTCATGGAATCCCTGACGTTACAACCCATTGCGCGGGTGGATGGCACCATCAATCTGCCTGGATCCAAAAGTGTTTCTAACCGCGCTTTGCTGCTGGCTGCATTAGCCAATGGCACCACTGTCCTGACCAATCTGCTGGACAGCGATGATGTTCGCCATATGCTCAATGCTCTGAATGCGTTAGGGATTAGCTATACCCTTTCTGCCGATCGTACCCGCTGCGAGATAGTTGGCAATGGCGGTGTGTTGCACGCAGAAGGTGCAGTTGAGCTGTTCCTTGGTAACGCCGGAACCGCAATGCGCCCGCTGGCCGCAGCGTTATGTCTGGGCAGCAATGACATCGTGCTGACGGGCGAACCGCGCATGAAAGAGCGCCCGATTGGCCATCTGGTTGATGCGTTGCGCCAGGGCGGAGCCAAAATTGACTATCTGGAGCAGGAAAACTATCCACCTTTACGTCTGCGCGGTGGCTTTACCGGAGGCCAGGTTGAGGTAGACGGTAGCGTTTCCAGCCAGTTCCTCACTGCGTTGCTGATGACTGCGCCGCTGGCGCCGCAGGATACGACGATCGCAATTAAAGGTGACCTGGTATCCAAACCTTACATTGATATCACACTGAACCTGATGAAAACGTTTGGTGTTGAAATTGAAAATCAAAACTACCAGCGCTTTGTCGTGAAGGGGCAGCAGCAGTATCAGTCACCGGGTGCATACCTGGTTGAAGGTGATGCTTCTTCCGCTTCCTATTTCCTTGCGGCGGGTGCTATTAAAGGCGGTACGGTAAAAGTTACCGGGATTGGCCGCAACAGCATGCAGGGTGATATTCGTTTTGCCGATGTACTGGAGAAAATGGGTGCAACCATTACATGGGGAGACGATTTTATTGCCTGTACTCACGGCGAGTTGAACGCAGTGGATATGGATATGAACCATATTCCTGATGCGGCGATGACCATTGCAACGGCGGCGCTGTTCGCTAAAGGCACCACGACATTACGTAATATCTACAACTGGCGCGTCAAAGAGACCGATCGTCTGTTCGCGATGGCGACGGAGTTACGCAAAGTTGGCGCGGAAGTGGAAGAGGGGCATGACTTTATCCGCATCACCCCGCCTGCAACATTGCAATTTGCGGACATCGCGACCTACAACGATCACCGCATGGCGATGTGTTTCTCGCTGGTGGCGCTGTCTGACACGCCGGTGACCATTCTTGACCCAAAATGTACCGCCAAAACCTTCCCGGATTATTTCGAACAGCTTGCTCGTATTAGTACATCTGCCTGATTTTATTGCCGCACTTTCGGGTGCGGCACATTCTGACATCTCCGATTGCCTATTTATTCTACACTCAGCTTCAATGATTCTGCATTTTTCACACAAAGATAACGATCGTTGGCGTTGGCGCGTATAATGCGCGGCGTTCACGTTAATGTACGCCCTTTTAAGGAGAAAAAGATGACGGCAATTGCCCCGGTTATTACCATTGATGGCCCAAGTGGTGCAGGTAAAGGCACCTTGTGCAAGGCAATGGCGGAAGCATTGCAGTGGCATCTGTTAGATTCAGGCGCGATCTACCGCGTACTGGCGCTCGCAGCGTTACATCACCATGTTGATGTCACATCTGAAGATGCTCTGGTACCGCTTGCCTCACACCTTGATGTGCGTTTTATCTCAACAGACGGCAACCTGGAAGTCATTCTTGAAGGTGAAGATGTCAGCGGTGAAATACGTACTCAGGAAGTAGCGAATGCCGCCTCTCAGGTTGCGGCGTTTCCCCGCGTGCGTGAAGCGTTATTACGTCGTCAACGCGCATTTCGCGAATCCCCTGGTCTGATTGCTGATGGACGTGATATGGGCACCGTGGTGTTCCCGGATGCGCCGGTGAAAATTTTTCTGGACGCCTCCTCGCAAGAACGTGCGCATAGACGTATGCTACAGTTGCAGGAGAAGGGCTTTAGTGTTAACTTTGAACGCCTTTTGGCCGAGATCGAAGAACGCGATTATCGCGATCGTAATCGTGCTGTAGCGCCGCTGGTTCCCGCTGCTGATGCTTTAGTTTTGGATTCAACCCGATTAAGCATTGAGCAAGTGATTGAAAAAGCGTTACAATACGCGCGCCAAAAACTGGCTCTCGCTTAAGTGCGACCGAATTTGCAGTACCCCCGTTGCAATGGATTGACAGCGGGTATGTTAAACAACCCCATCCGGCATGGAGCCAGGTGGACGTTAAATATGAAACCTGAAGATTAAACATGACTGAATCTTTTGCTCAACTGTTTGAAGAATCCTTAAAAGAAATCGAAACCCGTCCGGGTTCCATCGTTCGTGGTGTTGTTGTTGCTATCGACAAAGACGTAGTACTGGTTGACGCTGGTCTGAAATCTGAGTCCGCCATTCCGGCAGAGCAGTTCAAAAACGCCCAGGGCGAGCTGGAAATCCAGGTTGGTGACGAAGTTGACGTTGCTCTGGATGCAGTAGAAGACGGCTTCGGTGAAACCCTGCTGTCCCGTGAAAAAGCTAAACGTCACGAAGCTTGGATCACGCTGGAAAAAGCTTACGAAGAAGCTGCAACCGTTACTGGTGTTATCAATGGCAAAGTCAAGGGTGGCTTCACTGTTGAGCTGAATGGTATTCGCGCGTTCCTGCCGGGTTCCCTGGTAGACGTTCGTCCGGTCCGCGACACGCTGCACCTGGAAGGCAAAGAGCTTGAATTCAAAGTAATCAAGCTGGATCAGAAGCGTAACAACGTTGTTGTTTCCCGTCGTGCCGTTATCGAATCCGAAAACAGCGCAGAACGCGATCAGCTGCTGGAAAACCTGCAGGAAGGCATGGAAGTTAAAGGTATCGTTAAGAACCTCACTGACTACGGTGCATTCGTTGATCTGGGTGGCGTTGACGGCCTGCTGCACATCACCGACATGGCATGGAAACGCGTTAAGCATCCGAGCGAAATCGTAAACGTTGGCGACGAAATCACTGTTAAAGTGCTGAAGTTCGACCGCGAGCGTACTCGTGTATCTCTGGGCCTGAAACAGCTGGGCGAAGATCCATGGGTAGCTATCGCTAAGCGTTATCCGGAAGGTACCAAACTGACTGGTCGCGTGACCAACCTGACCGACTACGGCTGCTTCGTTGAAATCGAAGAAGGCGTTGAAGGCCTGGTTCACGTTTCCGAAATGGATTGGACCAACAAAAACATCCACCCGTCCAAAGTTGTTAACGTTGGCGATGTAGTGGAAGTTATGGTTCTGGATATCGACGAAGAACGTCGTCGTATCTCCCTGGGTCTGAAGCAGTGCAAAAACAACCCATGGCAGCAGTTCGCGGAAACCCACAACAAGGGTGACCGTGTTGAAGGTAAAATCAAGTCTATCACTGACTTCGGTATCTTCATCGGCCTGGACGGCGGCATCGACGGCCTGGTTCACCTGTCTGACATCTCCTGGAACGTTGCAGGCGAAGAAGCAGTTCGTGAATACAAAAAAGGCGACGAAATCGCAGCAGTTGTTCTGCAGGTTGACGCAGAGCGTGAGCGTATCTCTCTGGGCGTTAAACAGCTCGCAGAAGATCCGTTCAACAACTGGGTTGCACTGAACAAGAAAGGCGCAATCGTAAACGGTAAAGTCACTGCAGTTGACGCTAAAGGCGCAACCGTAGAACTGGCTGACGGCGTTGAAGGTTACCTGCGCGCTTCTGAAGCTTCACGTGACCGCGTTGAAGATGCAACTCTGGTTCTGAGCGTAGGCGACGACGTTGAAGCTAAATTCACCGGCGTTGATCGTAAGAACCGTGCAATCAGCCTGTCTGTTCGTGCTAAAGACGAAGCTGATGAGAAAGATGCAATCGCAACTGTTAACAAACAGGAAGATGCTAACTTCTCTAACAACGCAATGGCTGAAGCTTTCAAAGCAGCTAAAGGCGAGTAATATCGAGTGCTCTAAATCCTTTGTGCTGTTAACGGCACAAAGGGTGACGAGTAGCTTGACAGATTACAGGATTCGTCCTGTAATCAATGACAAAGGGCGGCTACGGCCGCCCTTAATCAATGCAGCAGCTAATTATGCCTTTAAGGAACCGGAGGAATCATGACCAAGTCAGAATTGATTGAAAGACTTGCAACCCAGCAACCTCATATTCCCGCGAAAGCGGTTGAAGATGCAGTTAAAGAGATGCTGGAACATATGGCCTCGACTCTTGCGCAGGGCGAGCGTATTGAAATCCGCGGTTTCGGCAGCTTCTCTTTGCATTACCGCGCACCACGTACCGGACGTAATCCGAAGACCGGCGATAAAGTGGATCTGGAAGGGAAATACGTTCCGCACTTTAAACCAGGTAAAGAATTGCGCGATCGCGCCAATATTTACGGTTAAGTTTTTAGCGAGACTTAACGCCGAGAAAAGCACCCAAATGGGTGCTTTTTTCATTTCTGTCCACCTATCCTGGAATCCTCATCCCAGTTAATTTGTACGTTACAACCATCACTAAATGTCTGCGGAACTCAGGCCGTATAACGATAAATTGATGCCAGACAACCGTCGAAGAGTACTGCACACTCCCTGTAACAGGGAGGTGATTGATGAAAATAACAACGGTGAGTACCTGCGCATTACTCGGTATCCTCCCACTCATGCTATTACCCATGCTGCCAGGCATGTTGTGTATCGGCATTGTATTTTGTCTGGCATGTCTGCTCTGTTTTCTCCCCTACAAATATATGCGTTCCGCCGGACTAACCCTGCTGTTTTTTCTTTGGGGAATCCTGGCCGCGGAAGAGGCTATGTGGGCAGGTAATACGCTGCCTGCGAAAACCCAGCAAGCCATTGTGCGGATAACCGGAACTGACAATATGACAACGCACTACGGCCAGATCACTCACCTTCAGGGGAAACGAATCTTTCCTGCGCAAGGAATCGTCTTGTACGGGCAGTATTTATCCGGTGATGTTTGTGCGGGTCAGACATGGGCGATGACGTTGAAAGTCCGCGCTGTACACGGTCAATTAAACGAAGGCGGATTTGATAGCCAGCGTTACGCATTGGCGCAGCATCAACCGCTGACGGGACGATTCTTGCAGGCTTCGGTTATCACACCACAATGCAGTTTGCGTTCGCGGTATCTCGCCTCGCTTAAAACGGCACTCGGTGACTATCCCTGGCAGCAGGTCATACTGGGTCTGGGAATGGGGGAGCGCTTGTCCGTGTCACAAGAGGTGAAAACGATTATGCGTGATACCGGCACGGCTCATTTGATGGCTATCTCCGGGCTGCATATTGCGTTTGCTGCACTTCTGGCTGCCGGAATAATTCGTGCGGGACAATTTTTTATGCCTGCCAGATGGATTTACTGGCAGGTTCCATTAGTGGGTGGGATTGTCTGCGCCACATTTTATGCCTGGCTGACGGGGCTGCAACCCCCTGCATTACGAACGGTTGTTGCGCTGCTAGTCTGGGGGGCGCTAAGACTTAGCGGCAGGCAGTGGAGTGGATGGTCGGTCTGGATCTGCTGTCTGGCAGCCATTCTGGTGGTGGATCCGGTTGCCGTTCTTTCGCAAAGCCTATGGTTGTCTGCATCCGCCGTTGCGGCACTGCTGTTCTGGTACCAATGGGTACCGCTCCCGGACTGGCCGCTGTCGCGTGCTGGACGTCAATTTCTGGCGCTGACTCATCTGCAATTGGGTATTACGCTTCTGCTTCTTCCCGTGCAAATCGCAATGTTTCACGGTTTTAGTCTGACCTCGTTTCTGGCTAATTTGTTTGCCGTCCCTTTGGTCACGTTTGTTTCCGTACCCTTGATATTAGCAGGCATGATCATGCATTTAGCCGGGACGGTGATGGTTGAATCAAGCCTGTGGTATCTGGCGGATCGTTCTCTGGCGCTGCTATTTTGGGGGCTCAGAAGTCTGCCTGAAGGGTGGATCAATATTGATGCACGCTGGCAATGGCTCGCATTTTTACCCGGAATGATGATTATCGCATGGCGACTAAATATCTTGCGTACGCTACCGGTGGTCTGTTTCTCTGTGCTCCTTTTGCTGAGTGGGCCGCTTTGGCGTGCACCGCATACTGATGTGTGGCAAGTGCATATGCTGGATGTCGGGCAGGGGCTGGCGATGGTGATTGCGCGAAATGGGAAAGCGCTGCTTTACGATACCGGTCTGGCATGGCCTGAAGGCGATAGCGCACAACATCTGATTATTCCCTGGTTGCGTTGGCATAATCTGGAGCCAGAAGGAATTATTTTAAGCCATGAGCACATGGATCACCGCGGCGGGTTGCACTCCTTACAACAAGCCTGGCCGTCGCTATGGGTAAGAAGTCCGCTGAGCTGGAAAGGTCATCTCCCGTGTTTTCGCGGAGAGCATTGGCAATGGCAAGGGTTAACCTTCAGTGCGCACTGGCCTGTGCGTGGAAATACAGACCAGGGGAATAACCACTCCTGTGTGGTTAAGGTCGATGACGGATATCAGAGTATTCTGCTGACCGGCGATATCGAATCTCCTGCTGAACAAAAAATGCTAAGTCACTATTGGCAGCACCTTCAGTCGACGGTGATGCAGGTTCCACATCATGGCAGCAATACTTCATCATCACTGGCACTCATTCAGCGGGTTGACGGGCAGGTCGCACTCGCCTCTGCATCCCGTTACAACGCCTGGCGTCTGCCGTCCTGGAAAGTGAAGCAACGTTATCGGCAACAAAATTATCAATGGCTGGATACCCCCCATCAGGGACAGATTACGCTGGATTTTTATCAAAAAAACTGGCGCATACGCAGCATGCGGGATCAGATTTTACCTCGTTGGTATCATCAGTGGTTTGGCGTGTCGGAGGATAACGGGTAGAATATGCGGCTATTCTAACAAATGCTGGTTTTTTGAATGCATAACGATAAAGATCTCTCTACGTGGCAGACGTTTCGCCGACTATGGCCAACCATAGCGCCTTTTAAATCGGGTCTGATCGTGGCGGGTATAGCGTTAGTCCTTAACGCGGCCAGCGATACCTTCATGTTATCGCTCCTTAAACCATTACTGGATGATGGTTTTGGTAAAACGGATCGCTCGGTGCTGCTGTGGATGCCGCTGGTGGTCATTGGGCTGATGATAGTTCGTGGCTTAACCAGCTATGTCTCCAGCTACTGTATCTCATGGGTGTCAGGCAAAGTGGTCATGACCATGCGCCGCCGCCTGTTTGGTCATATGATGGGCATGCCCGTCTCCTTTTTTGATAAACAGTCTACAGGGACATTGTTATCACGTATTACCTATGATTCAGAACAGGTTGCGTCATCGTCTTCCGGCGCGCTGATCACCGTGGTACGTGAAGGGGCCTCAATCATTGGCCTGTTTATCATGATGTTCTATTACAGCTGGCAGCTGTCGCTGATCCTGATTGTACTGGCGCCAATTGTGTCAGTGGCAATCCGTGTGGTTTCCAAGCGCTTTCGTAGCATCAGTAAAAACATGCAAAACACTATGGGGCAGGTTACGACCAGTGCGGAGCAGATGCTGAAAGGCCATAAAGAAGTTCTGATTTTTGGTGGTCAGGAAGTTGAAACCAAGCGCTTTGATAATGTCAGCAACAAGATGCGTTTGCAGGGCATGAAGATGGTTTCTGCTTCTTCTATCTCCGACCCTATCATCCAGCTGATTGCGTCTTTGGCACTGGCCTTCGTGTTGTATGCGGCCAGCTTCCCAAGCGTAATGGAAAACCTGACAGCAGGTACAATTACGGTTGTCTTCTCCTCAATGATCGCATTAATGCGTCCGTTGAAATCTCTGACCAACGTCAACGCGCAGTTCCAGCGCGGTATGGCGGCATGCCAGACCTTATTTACGATTCTGGATAGCGAACAGGAGAAAGATGAAGGTAAACGTGTGATCGATCGTGCTACCGGCGATCTCGAGTTCCGCAACGTGACTTTCACTTATCCGGGACGTGAAGTACCGGCTCTGCGTAACATCAACCTGAATATTCCAGCGGGTAAAACCGTTGCTCTGGTTGGCCGTTCGGGCTCAGGGAAATCCACTCTCGCCAGCCTGATTACGCGCTTCTACGATGTTGATGAAGGGCAGATTCTGATGGACGGACACGATCTGCGCGAATATACCCTGGCATCACTGCGCGATCAGGTTGCGTTGGTTTCGCAGAATGTGCACTTGTTTAACGATACGGTTGCCAACAATATCGCCTACGCGCGTACCGATATGTACAGCCGTGAGCAGATCGAAAAAGCGGCACAGATGGCCTACGCTATGGATTTCATCAGCAAGATGGACAATGGCCTGGATACGGTGATTGGTGAAAACGGCGTCCTGCTTTCCGGCGGACAACGTCAGCGTATCGCTATTGCCCGTGCCTTGTTGCGTGACAGCCCAATACTGATCCTTGATGAAGCAACATCGGCTCTTGATACTGAATCTGAACGCGCGATTCAGTCTGCGCTGGATGAGCTACAGAAAAACCGTACTTCTCTGGTCATTGCTCACCGTCTTTCAACCATTGAACAAGCCGACGAAATCATCGTGGTGGAGGATGGTCTGATTGTCGAACGCGGGACCCATAGCGAGCTGATTGAGCAGCGCGGGGTGTATGCGCAATTACACAAAATGCAATTTGGTCAATGATCGCACGTATCTGGTCTGGTGAATCGCCGCTGTGGCGATTGTTACTTCCACTCTCCTGGCTGTATGGCCTGGTGAGTGGCGCGATCCGCTTATGCTACAAGTTGGGGCTTAAACGCGCATGGCGCGCGCCAGTCCCGGTTGTGGTGGTCGGAAACCTTACCGCGGGCGGAAACGGTAAAACGCCGGTGGTGATTTGGTTGGTTGAACAACTGCGACAACGCGGGATCCGCGTGGGTGTGGTGTCGCGTGGTTATGGTGGGAAAGCGACTGCTTACCCGCTGTTGCTAACCGCTGATACTACTACCGCAGAAGCGGGCGATGAACCTGTGCTGATCGCCCAACGTACCGGCGTGCCGGTAGCGGTATCCCCGGTAAGATCGGATGCGGTAAAAGCCATTTTGGCCCAACACGATGTGCAGATTATTGTGACGGACGATGGACTACAGCACTATCGTCTGGCGCGAGATGTTGAAATCGTGGTCATTGACGGCGAACGTCGGTTTGGCAACGGTTGGTGGCTTCCCGCTGGTCCAATGCGGGAACGTGCAGGTCGCCTTAAATCGGTGGATGCGACTATTGTTAACGGTGGCGTTGTGCAGCCAGGGGAAATCCCTATGCGACTTGAACCGGGGCTGGCCGTTAATTTACGTACCGGTGAACGCCGTGATGTGGCGCAATTGTCCAATATTGTCGCCATGGCGGGCATTGGTCATCCACCGCGTTTTTTTGCCACGCTGCAAGCGTGTGGTGCCAGCGTACAAAAAAGCATTGCGCTGGCAGACCATCAGTCTCTGACCTACAGTGACGTCAGTGCGTTTGTAGACGCCGGACAAACGCTGGTAATGACGGAAAAAGATGCGGTTAAGTGCCGGGCATTTGCCGATGAAAACTGGTGGTATTTACCTGTTGACGCTCATTTGTCAGGCGATCGGCCTGATGTGTTGTTGGATAACTTAATCTCGCTGACTCGCTAACTGATTCACGCTGCGGCAGCGAATCATTTATGAGGCCATAAATGTCGTTGCCGCGCCTTTCTCTGACGGATGCCCGTCATCTTCACCTTTCCGCTCAAGGGCTGCTGAAAAAAACACGCCGTCGGGCAACCCCAGCAGATATTCTTACCACCATTTCTCGCATGTCGTTACTGCAAATCGACACCATCAATATTGTGGCGCGCAGCCCTTACCTGGTGCTGTTTAGTCGTTTGGGCGATTATTCCCCCCAGTGGCTGGATGACGCATTGCAGCAGGGCGAATTGATGGAATACTGGGCGCACGAGGCCTGTTTTTTGCCGCGCAGCGACTTTATGCTGATACGCCACCGCATGCTGGCCCCGGAGAAAATGGGCTGGAAATATAAAGCGGCATGGATGAAAGAACATGCGCATGAAATTGAGCAACTGCTCCAGCACATCCAACATAACGGACCAGTACGCTCTGCCGATTTTGAGCATCCGCGCAAGGGGGTCAGCGGCTGGTGGGAATGGAAGCCGCAGAAGCGTCATCTTGAAGGGCTGTTCACTGCCGGGAAAGTCATGGTGGTGGAACGGCGTAATTTCCAGCGAGTGTATGATCTAACCCATCGCGTCATGCCGCACTGGGACGATGAACGCGACCCACTTTCGCAGGAAGATGCTGAAAGTGTCATGCTGGATAACAGTGCCCGCAGTCTGGGGATTTTCCGCGAACAATGGCTGGCAGACTACTACCGCCTGAAGCGCCCAGCGCTAAAAAACTGGTGCAACGAACGGGCGGAACAGCGGCAGATTATTCCTGTCGACGTTGAGGGGCTAGGAGCCTTGTGGCTGCATAGCCACCTTCAGCCGCTGCTTGAACAGGCGCTGGCAGGCAAATTAACGGCGACCCACAGTGCAGTATTATCACCTTTTGATCCGGTGGTCTGGGATCGTAAACGGGCAGAGCAGCTATTCGATTTTAGCTACCGGCTGGAGTGTTATACGCCAGCACCGAAACGTCAGTATGGTTATTTTGTCTTGCCGTTGCTGCATCGTGGACAGTTGGTTGGGAGGATGGATGCCAAAATGCACCGTAAAACGGGTGTGCTGGACGTTATTTCGCTGTGGTTACAGGATGGGGTTAAGCCTGGAGTAACGTTGCAAAAAGGATTGTTTCAGGCGATTGACGATTTTGCCCGCTGGCAACAGGCAACACGCGTGACGCTGGGACGTTATCCTGAAGGTTTATTTGCTGATGCACGCCATGGTTGGGAAATAGACCCAGCCCTTTAAGCGATTATGTTAATATTTACGGATTCACAATCCGGTCCATCTGGAGGAACTATGGATCATCGTCTGCTTGAAATCATTGCCTGCCCGGTATGCAATGGCAAACTCTGGTTTAACCAGGAAAAACAGGAACTGATTTGTAAACTGGATAACCTTGCTTTCCCACTGCGTGATGGCATTCCCGTGTTACTGGAAACCGAAGCCCGCGTTCTGACTGCTGATGAGAGTAAATCATGAGTTTTGTGGTCATTATTCCTGCGCGTTATGCGTCCACACGTCTGCCGGGTAAGCCGCTGTTGGATATCAACGGCAAGCCGATGATCGTGCATGTACTGGAGCGTGCGCGTGAATCTGGCGCTGAACGTATCATCGTTGCCACCGATCACGAGGATGTCGCTCGCGCGGTAGAAGCGGTGGGTGGCGAAGTGTGCATGACTCGCGCCGATCACCAGTCTGGTACGGAGCGCCTGGCGGAAGTCGTCGAGAAATGTGGTTTTAGCGATGATACCGTTATTGTGAACGTACAGGGTGATGAGCCGATGATTCCGGCGGTCATTATTCGCCAGGTGGCTGAGAATCTGGCGCAACGTCAGGTCGGTATGGCGACTCTTGCGGCTCCGATTCACAGTGCCGAAGAGGCATTTAATCCGAATGCGGTAAAAGTCGTGTTGGACGCTGAAGGATATGCTCTCTATTTTTCACGCGCGACCATCCCATGGGATCGCGATCGTTTCGCCAAAAGTCTGGAAACGGTGGGGGACACCTTCCTGCGCCATCTGGGCATTTACGGCTATCGCGCTGGTTTTATTCGCCGCTATGTTAACTGGCAGCCAAGCCCGCTTGAGCATATCGAAATGCTGGAGCAGCTGCGAGTGCTGTGGTACGGCGAAAAAATTCACGTTGCCGTCGCAAAAGAAGTCCCGGGTACCGGCGTAGACACTGCCGAAGATCTTGAGCGCGTTCGCGCCGAAATGCATTAGTTTTTCTCACGGCACTCCCCCCATATTGAGGCGTATTTTTGGGAGGAGTGTCGTATCGTTGCGCTTTCCCTCCACTTTTCTTTTCATCAATTGATCTCATCCGGGTGACATCTGTCTGCACGACGCTCATTATGAAAGCAGTAGCATTTATGAGGGCAATCTGAAATGGAACAGTTGCGTGCCGAACTCAGCCACCTGCTGGGCGAAAAACTCAGTCGCATAGAATGCGTGAATGAAAAAGTGGATACGGCCCTGTGGTCACTGTACGACAGCCAGGGAAATCCGATGCCGCTGATGGCGAGAAGTTTCACCACGCCAGGTATGGCGCAGCAGCTGGCTTGGAAAACCTCCATGTTGGCGCGCAGCGGTACGGTGCGTATGCCCGTCATTTACGGGGTCTTAACCCACGAAGAGCATCCCGGTCCTGATGTGTTACTGCTTGAGCGTTTACGTGGCGTGCCGGTGGAAGCGCCAGCCCGAACGCCCGAACGCTGGGAACATTTAAAAGATCAGATCGTAGAAGGTCTGCTGTCATGGCATCGACAGGATAGCCGTGGCTGTGTGGGAATGGTGGATAACACGCAAGAGAATATCTGGCCATCCTGGTATCGCCAACGTGTTGAAGTGTTGTGGACCACGTTAAATCAGTTCAACAATACCGGGCTGACGATGCAGGATAAGCGGATCCTGTTTCGCACCCGTGAGTGTTTGCCCGCTTTATTTGAAGGATTCAATGATAACTGCGTGCTAATCCACGGTAATTTTAGTTTACGTAGCATGCTCAAAGACGCCCGTAGCGATCAGCTTCTGGCGATGGTCGGACCGGGTTTGATGCTGTGGGCACCCAGAGAGTATGAATTGTTCCGTTTAATGGATAACGCGCTGGCGGAAAGCCTGCTTTGGCAATACCTGCAACGCGCGCCAGTGGCTGAGTCCTTCATCTGGCGGCGCTGGCTGTATGTGTTATGGGATGAGGTGGCGCAACTGGTCAACACCGGACGTTTTAATCGATCTAACTTTGACCTGGCCACGAAATCACTGCTGCCGTGGCTCGCCTGATGAACATGTGAACGCCTTATCCGGCCTACAATTCTGCGCTGAACACGTAGGCCTGATAAGACGCGTTAGTGTCGCCATCAGGCAACATTACTGTCAATGTTCCGATCCCTTTAGCCACTGCCAGATTCGCCCCAACGTTTCGTAACCAACACGATCGCTATGCATCAACCAGACGGGAGAGGGGATCGCGCGCTCCCACGGATTAAGCGGTGAGTCAATCGCTAACTGGTTGGCTGGTGCGGGCAACGGATGTAGTCCGGCCTGTTGGAAGAAAATCATTGCTCGTGGTAAGTGCGATGCGGAGGTCACCAGCAGGAACGGCGCGCTGCCGATGGCCTGCTTCACCGCTGCGGCTTCTTCTTCGGTGTCTTTGGGTTTATCCAGCGTGATGATATCACCGGGCGGCACACCCAGTGACTGCGCTACGCGGGCGCCCGCTTCTGCAGTACTGACGTTATTGCTCTTTGCCGCAGCGCCGGTAAAGATAAGCTTCGATCCCGGGTTAGCACGCCAAAGGCGAATACCTTCATTCAGACGCGGAAGACTGTTGCTGATCAGGTTTGAACTTGGCGCCCACTTAGGATTCCAGGTATACCCTCCGCCCAGCACCACAATGTATTCCACTTTTTGTGTATCCTGCCAGGTTGGATAGCTATCCTCAATCGGTTTCAGCAGACTGTCGGCGACGGGCTGCAAGCTTAGAAGTAACAGTGCCAGCCAACTCAGGCTAATGCACATTTTCCCTGTTTTTTGAAAGCGGCTAAACCAGAGCAGCGCCAGGCCTATACCCATGATAATGAGCATTAGCGGAAGTGGCAGCATCATACCGCCAATCACTTTCTTCAGCGTAAAAAGCATCCTTTTTGGTTCCTTTTTTAACCATACAGCAGGGGATCAGCAGGGATATTACACCAGGAAGGTTCATTCTCGGCGTGGGTGTGACAAAATAGCGGTTTTACTTAGTCACCCTAAAGCCAGCATGTGGAGAGCCCGATGCGGGATCGCAATTTTGATGACATTGCAGAGAAGTTTTCCCGTAACATTTACGGCACCACCAAAGGTCAGCTTCGTCAGACGATCCTCTGGCAGGATCTGGACAAACTTCTTGCCGACTATGCGGGCCAAACTTTGCGTGTGCTTGATGCGGGTGGCGGAGAAGGGCAGACAGCCATTCTGATGGCGCAGCGGGGCCATCACGTCACCTTGTGCGATCTTTCTGCTGAGATGGTGGCGCGAGCGCAACGGGCGGCAGAAGAGCAAGGTGTGAGCGACAACATGCATTTTATACATTGTGCCGCTCAGGACATCCCACAGCATTTGGATTCTCAGGTTGATCTGATATTGTTTCATGCTGTGCTGGAATGGGTGGCCGATCCGCAAGCCGTCTTAAAAACATTGTGGTCGATGTTACGCCCGGGCGGTGCTTTATCGCTGATGTTCTACAATGCAAACGGTCTGTTGATGCGTAATGTGTTGGTCGGTAATTTCGGCTATGTACAGCAGGGAATGTATAAAAAGAAACGGCGCACGTTGTCTCCCGATTTTCCGCGCGACCCTCAGCAGGTCTATGGCTGGCTGGAGGAGATTGGCTGGGAGATAACCGGAAAAACGGGCGTGAGGGTGTTTCATGATTATCTGCGTGATAAACAAAAACAGCATGACTGTTTTGATGCTTTAACAGAAATAGAAACACGTTATTGCCGCCAGGAACCGTATATCAGCCTTGGGCGCTATATTCATGTCACCGCGATTAAACGTCCGGCCCGAGCCGCAGATGCAAGGATAACCTATGAGTGAATTTTCCCAGACAGTCCCCGAACTGGTTGCCTGGGCCAGAAAAAATGACTTCTCCATCTCTCTGCCGGTAGACAGACTTTCGTTCCTGCTGGCGGTCGCCACATTGAACGGTGAGCGACTTGACGGTGAGATGAGTGAAGGTGAACTGGTGGATGCGTTCCGCCATGTTAGTGATGCGTTTGAGCAAACCAGCGAAACCATCGGCGTCCGCGCCAACAACGCGATCAACGATATGGTGCGTCAACGTCTGCTGAACCGCTTTACCAGCGAGCAGGCTGAAGGCAACGCCATTTACCGTTTAACGCCGCTCGGGATTGGCATCACAGATTACTATATTCGTCAGCGCGAATTCTCTACGCTGCGTCTTTCTATGCAGCTGTCAATTGTGGCAGGCGAACTGAAGCGCGCGGCGGATGCGGCAGCGGAAGGTGGTGATGAGTTCCACTGGCATCGCAACGTCTATGCGCCATTGAAATACTCGGTGGCGGAGATTTTCGACAGTATCGATCTGACCCAGCGCATAATGGATGAACAGCAGCAGCAGGTAAAAGACGACATCGCACAGTTGCTAAACAAAGACTGGCGGGCGGCGATTTCCAGCTGTGAAATGCTGCTGTCAGAAACATCTGGTACGCTGCGTGAGCTGCAAGATACGCTGGAAGCGGCAGGGGATAAGCTGCAGGCTAACCTGTTACGCATCCAGGACGCCACGATGACGCATGACGATTTGCATTTTGTCGATCGGCTGGTGTTTGATTTACAAAGCAAGCTCGACCGCATTATTAGCTGGGGTCAGCAGTCCATTGACTTGTGGATCGGCTACGATCGTCACGTTCATAAATTTATCCGTACCGCGATCGATATGGATAAAAACCGCGTCTTCGCCCAGCGTCTGCGTCAGTCCGTGCAGACCTACTTTGACGACCCATGGGCGCTGACCTATGCCAACGCCGATCGTCTGCTGGATATGCGTGACGAGGAGATGGTGCTGCGTGACGAAGAGGTCACCGGTGAACTTCCGGAAGATCTGGAATATGAAGAATTTAACGAGATCCGTGAACAGCTGGCGGCGATCATCGAAGAACAGCTGGCTATCTACAAATCCAGACAAACACCACTGGATCTCGGTTTGGTAGTGCGCGAGTATCTGGCGCAATACCCACGTGCGCGTCATTTCGACGTCGCGCGTATTGTTATCGATCAGGCGGTACGCCTTGGCGTAGCGCAAGCAGACTTCACCGGACTGCCAGCCAAATGGCAGCCGATTAATGATTACGGAGCCAAGGTACAGGCGCATGTCATTGACAAATATTGAACAAGTGATGCCGGTAAAGCTGGCGCAGGCGCTGGCGAATCCGTTATTTCCGGCGCTGGATAGCGCCTTACGTTCGGGCCGCCATATCGGTCTGGATGAACTGGATAATCATGCCTTCCTGATGGATTTTCAGGAATATTTTGAAGAGTTTTACAGCCGCTATAACGTGGAATTGATCCGTGCGCCGGAAGGGTTCTTCTACCTTCGTCCGCGTTCAACGACGCTCATTCCGCGTTCGGTCCTGTCTGAACTGGACATGATGGTGGGTAAAATTCTTTGCTATCTCTATCTCAGCCCGGAACGCCTGGCGAACGAAGGGATTTTTACCCAGCAAGAGCTGTACGACGAGCTGCTAACGCTGGCTGATGAAGCGAAACTCCTGAAGCTGGTGAACAACCGTTCAACCGGTTCTGACGTTGACCGCCAGAAGCTACAGGAAAAAGTGCGTTCTTCGCTCAACCGCTTGCGCCGCTTAGGCATGGTGTGGTTTCTGGGCCACGACAGCAGCAAATTCCGTATTACGGAATCTGTCTTCCGCTTTGGCGCGGATGTGCGTAGCGGCGACGATCCGCGTGAAGCACAGCGTCGCTTAATTCGTGATGGTGAAGCGATGGCGGTCGAGAACCGTCTGCAGCTTAACGATGAGCCCGAAGAGAATCAGCCGGACAGTGGAGAAGAAGAATAATGATTGAACGCGGTAAATTTCGCTCACTTACGCTGATTAACTGGAATGGTTTTTTTGCCCGTACGTTTGATCTCGATGAGCTGGTCACCACGCTGTCCGGTGGTAACGGTGCGGGTAAATCCACCACCATGGCGGCATTTGTTACGGCGCTCATTCCGGACTTAACCCTGCTGCATTTCCGTAACACCACCGAAGCCGGTGCAACCAGCGGTTCACGTGATAAAGGCCTGCACGGTAAGCTGAAAGCAGGTGTTTGTTATTCAATGCTCGACGTCCTCAACTCGCGTCATCAGCGCGTGGTCGTGGGTGTGCGTCTGCAACAGGTTGCTGGTCGCGATCGCAAAGTGGATATCAAACCGTTTGCCATTCAGGGGCTGCCGATGTCGGTACAGCCAACCCAACTGGTGACGGAAACGCTGAACGAACGCCAGGCGCGCGTACTGTCTCTACCTGAGCTGAAAGAGAAGCTTGATGAGATGGAAGGCGTGCAGTTTAAGCAGTTCAACTCAATAACCGATTATCACTCGTTGATGTTCGATCTGGGCATCATTGCCCGTCGTCTGCGCTCCGCGTCCGATCGTAGTAAATTCTACCGTCTGATTGAAGCCTCGCTGTACGGCGGGATCTCCAGCGCCATTACCCGTTCACTTCGTGACTACCTGTTGCCGGAAAACAGCGGCGTACGTAAAGCGTTCCAGGATATGGAAGCCGCGCTGCGTGAAAACCGTATGACGCTGGAAGCGATTCGCGTAACCCAGTCTGACCGCGACCTCTTTAAGCATTTAATCAGCGAAGCGACCAACTATGTGGCCGCGGATTATATGCGCCACGCCAACGAACGCCGTATCCATCTGGATAAAGCACTGGAATATCGTCGTGAACTGTATACCTCGCGCAAGCAGCTGGCGGCAGAGCAGTACAAACACGTGGATATGGCACGTGAACTGGGTGAGCACAACGGTGCGGAAGGCGATCTGGAAGCTGATTACCAGGCCGCGAGCGATCACCTGAATCTGGTGCAAACCGCGCTGCGTCAACAGGAAAAAATTGAACGCTATGAGGCGGATCTCGAAGAACTGCAGGTCCGTCTGGAAGAACAAAACGAGGTGGTCGCGGAAGCCGTTGACCGCCAGGATGAAAACGAAGCCCGTGCGGAAGCCGCTGAGCTGGAAGTGGATGAGCTGAAAAGCCAGCTTGCCGATTACCAGCAAGCGCTGGACGTCCAGCAAACGCGAGCCATCCAGTATACTCAGGCGATCCAGGCCCTAAATCGGGCGAAAGAGCTCTGCCACCTACCGGATCTGACAGCCGACAGCGCCGCCGAATGGCTGGAGACTTTCCAGGCCAAAGAGCAGGAAGCCACTGAAAAGCTGCTGACGCTAGAACAAAAAATGAGCGTGGCGCAAACCGCGCATAGCCAGTTCGAACAGGCTTATCAGCTGGTGGCGGCTATCAACGGCCCGCTGGCGCGCGGTGAAGCCTGGAGCGTGGCGCGTGAACTGCTGCGCGAAGGCGTGGAACAGCGCCACCTGGCAGAACAGGTTCAGCCGTTGCGTATGCGACTGAGCGAACTGGAGCAGCGTCTGCGCGAACAGCAGGACGCCGAGCGTCTGCTGGCCGAATTCTGCAAGCGACAGGGTAAACAGTTCGATATCGAGGAGCTGGAAGCACTGCACCAGGAGCTGGAAGCGCGCATCGCCGCCTTGTCGGACAGCGTCTCGTCTGCCAGCGAACAGCGTATGACGCTGCGTCAGGAGCAGGAACAGCTACAATCCCGTATTCAGCATTTGATGAAACGGGCACCCGTCTGGCTGGCTGCGCAAAATAGCCTGAACCAGCTTAGCGAGCAGTGTGGGGAAGAGTTTACCTCCAGCCAGGATGTGACCGAGTATCTGCAACAATTGCTGGAGCGCGAGCGTGAGGCCATTGTTGAGCGTGATGAAGTCGGTGCACGTAAAAATGCGGTTGATGAAGAGATTGAACGTTTAAGTCAGCCGGGCGGGGCGGAAGATCAGCGTCTGAACGCGCTAGCGGAACGCTTTGGCGGCGTGCTGCTGTCAGAAATTTATGATGACGTTAGCCTTGAAGATGCACCGTACTTCTCTGCGTTGTACGGTCCTTCGCGCCATGCCATCGTGGTACCGGATCTGTCGCTGATTACCGAACAGCTTGAAGGGCTGACGGATTGCCCGGAAGATCTCTATTTCATCGAAGGGGATCCGCAGTCGTTTGATGACAGCGTCTTCAGCGTTGATGAACTGGAAAATGCGGTGGTGGTGAAAACTGCCGAGCGTCAGTGGCGTTATTCCCGCTTCCCGAAGGTGCCGATTTTTGGTCGTGCTGCGCGCGAAAGCCGTATCGAAACCCTGCATGCCGAGCGTGAAGGGCTGTCTGAACGTTTCGCCACGCTCTCCTTTGACGTTCAGAAAACCCAGCGCCTGCATCAGGCGTTCAGCCGCTTTATCGGCAGCCATCTGTCGGTGGCGTTTGAAGCCGATCCAGAAGCGGAAATTCGCCAACTGAATGGCCGTCGAGTTGAACTGGAACGTGCGCTGACCAATCATGAAAATGATAACCAGCAAAGCCGTATGCAGTTTGAACAGGCGAAAGAGGGCGTCTCCGCGCTGAACCGCCTGCTGCCGCGCTTGAATCTGCTGGCAGATGACACGCTGGCCGATCGCGTTGACGAAATTCGTGAGCGTCTGGATGAAGCTCAGGAAGCCGCGCGTTTTGTACAGCAACATGGTAATCAGTTGGCGAAACTGGAACCTATCGTTTCGGTTCTGCAAAATGACCCTGAGCAGTTTGAACAGCTGAAGGAAGACTATGCGTATTCCCAGCAGATGCAGCGCGATGCGCGTCAGCAGGCTTTTGCGCTGACCGAAGTCGTACAGCGTCGGGCGCACTTTAGTTATTCCGACTCAGCCGAAATGCTGAGCGGCAATAGCGATCTGAACGAAAAATTGCGTGAACGCCTGGAACAGGCGGAAGCCGAACGTACCCGCGCTCGTGAAGCGCTGCGCAGCCACGCAGCACAGTTAAGCCAGTACAACCAGGTGATGGCATCGCTAAAAAGCTCTTATGACACCAAAAAAGAGCTGCTTAACGATTTACAACGTGAACTGCAGGATATCGGCGTTCGTGCGGACAGCGGTGCCGAAGAGCGCGCGCGTATCCGCCGTGACGAACTGCATGCGCAGCTCAGCAACAACCGTGCACGCCGCAACCAACTTGAGAAAGCGCTGACCTTCTGCGAAGCGGAGATGGAAAACCTGACCCGCAGACTGCGCAAGCTGGAACGTGATTATCATGAAATGCGCGAGCAAGTAGTCACCGCCAAAGCCGGCTGGTGTGCAGTCATGCGGATGGTGAAAGATAACGGTGTAGAACGTCGTCTGCACCGTCGCGAGTTGGCCTATCTTTCCGGTGACGAACTGCGTTCGATGTCGGATAAGGCGCTCGGTGCGCTACGTCTGGCGGTTGCAGATAACGAGCACCTGCGCGATGTGTTGCGTCTGTCTGAAGATCCAAAACGTCCAGAGCGTAAAATTCAGTTCTTCGTCGCGGTTTACCAGCATCTGCGCGAACGTATTCGCCAGGATATTATTCGTACCGACGATCCGGTTGAAGCCATTGAACAGATGGAGATCGAGCTGAGCCGTCTGACGGAAGAGTTAACCTCACGCGAACAGAAGCTGGCGATCAGCTCACGCAGCGTGGCGAACATTATTCGTAAGACTATTCAGCGTGAACAGAACCGTATTCGCATGCTGAACCAGGGGCTGCAAAGCGTGTCGTTTGGCCAGGTCAACAGCGTTCGCCTGAACGTCAATGTGCGTGAAACACATGCTACCTTGCTGGACGTACTTTCAGAGCAGCATGAACAGCATCAGGATCTGTTTAACAGCAATCGCCTGACCTTCTCAGAAGCGCTGGCGAAGCTGTATCAGCGTCTGAATCCGCAGATAGACATGGGGCAACGCACGCCGCAAACCATTGGTGAAGAGCTGCTGGATTATCGTAACTATCTGGAAATGGAAGTTGAGGTTAACCGTGGCTCTGACGGCTGGCTGCGTGCTGAGTCTGGTGCGTTGTCAACGGGGGAAGCGATCGGGACCGGGATGTCTATTCTGGTGATGGTGGTGCAAAGCTGGGAAGATGAAGGCCGCAGATTACGCGGGAAAGATATCTCTCCGTGCCGCCTGCTGTTCCTTGATGAAGCTGCACGACTCGATGCGCGTTCTATTGCAACCTTGTTTGAGCTGTGTGAGCGTTTGCAGATGCAGCTGATTATCGCTGCGCCGGAAAACATCAGCCCAGAGAAAGGCACCACCTACAAACTGGTGCGTAAAGTCTTCCAGAACACTGAACACGTTCACGTGGTGGGGCTGCGCGGATTTGCGCCTCAGTTACCGGAACCGCTGCCGGGGACTGAAGATGCCTCCTCGCAGGCAAGCTAAGTAATAAGTAAAAAGGCGGCTACATGGCCGCCTTATCTTTTTCCGAAAAGACTTCATGCCTGGTGTAATTTCTTTAGACTTCTTTACATTAGGTTAGGCAAAAAGTTTTTGATGTTTATATACTAAAGGTGAGCCTAACGCGTCACAGGCTTGCTCGTCATACTTCAGTTTGTATTGGCGTTATACAGGTCCGACCCTCGTCAAAATAAAGGGGAATACAGACGGCCTGGCTATTCAGAGTATGATAAAGAAAACAGGGGGCAAGGGATGTTGCTTAATAAAATGTGTGGTCGTCGGCTGTCGGCAATCAGTTTGTGCCTGGCCGTAACATTCGCTCCACTGTTCAATGCGCAGGCCGATGAGCCTGAAATGATCCCTGGCGATAGCTCTGCGACCGTCAGTGAACAGCCAACAGCGTTATCGCAGCCGCAGGTTCAATCTTCTGCGACGGCTATCATGGCGGGTATTCAACCGCTGCCAGAAGGCGTGTCTGTCGATAAAGCCCGCGCCGAAATACACTCTCAACTGCCAGCAGGTTATACGCCGGTTTACATGAGCCAGTTGGAACTGCTGTATGCCGCACGCGAAATGAAGCCGATGTGGGAAAATCGTGATGCGGTAAAGGCATTTCAGCAACAGTTAGCCGAGATCGCAATTGCCGGCTTTCAGCCGCAGTTCACTACCTGGGTTGCACTTCTGACTGACCCGGCAGTAACCGGTCAGGCGAGAGACATCGTGCTCTCTGATGCGATGATGGGGTATCTGCACTTTATCGCTAACATCCCTGTCAAAGGTAATCGCTGGCTTTACAGCGATAAGCCCTATGCGCTAACGACGCCGCCGATTTCCGTCATCAACCAGTGGCAGGTCGCACTGGATAACGGTCAACTGACTTCATTTGTGGCCAGCCTTTCGCCTCAACATCCGCAGTATGCAGCCATGCATGAATCACTGCTCAAGCTGGTGGGCGATTCACGTCCCTGGCCGCAACTCACCAGTACAGCAACGCTGCGTCCGGGGGAGTGGAGTAATGACATCCCCGCGCTGCGTGAAATTTTGCGTCGAACCGGGATGCTGGAGCCTGCCGTCAGTACGTCTGGCAAAGAAGGGCGTGGTACCTACGATCGTGAATTGGTTGATGCGGTAAAGCGTTTTCAGACGTGGCAGGGACTTGGCGCAGATGGCGCGATTGGCCCAGCCACACGTGACTGGCTGAACGTGACGCCTGCTCAGCGTGCGGGCGTGCTAGCGTTAAATATTCAGCGCTTGCGCCTGCTGCCGAGTGAGCTGTCTACCGGTATCATGGTGAACATTCCTGCCTATTCGCTGGTTTATTATCAGAATGGCAATCAGGTGCTGGCCTCGCGAGTTATTGTCGGGCGTCCCGATCGTAAAACGCCGATGATGAGCAGTGCGCTGAATAACGTGGTCGTTAACCCACCGTGGAACGTTCCGCCGACGCTGGCACGTAAAGATATTCTGCCTAAGTTATGGAATGATCCGGGATATCTTGAACGTCACGGCTATACCGTAATGCGCGGCTGGAACAGTAAAGAGACGATAGATCCGTGGCAGGTTGACTGGGCGACCATCACTGCGTCCAATCTGCCGTTCCGCTTTCAGCAGGCTCCGGGCGCACGTAACTCGCTAGGACGCTATAAATTCAATATGCCGAGTTCGGACGCTATTTATCTGCACGATACGCCGAACCACAATCTGTTCCAGAAAGATACGCGGGCGTTAAGCTCCGGATGCGTGCGTGTGAACAAGGCATCTGAGCTGGCGAATATGCTGCTACAGGATGCGGGTTGGAATGATTCACGTATCTCGGATGCCCTGAAGCAAGGAGATACGCGGTATGTGAATATTCGCCAGAATATTCCGGTCAACCTCTACTATCTGACCGCATTTGTCGGCCCTGATGGGCGCACGCAGTATCGTACAGATATTTACAATTACGATCTGACAGCGCGATCCAGCGCACAAATTGTGTCAAAAGCCGAGCAATTAATCAGATAAATGAAGCAGTTCGAGGAAAATGATTGTCGTAAGTTATGCTGGAAACGGGGCAAAATGGCTGTGAGCCCCGTATTTCCTGGGGTTGGGAGCCTTGACGTGGACTACTTAGCCAGATAAGGTTTCCCGCGTGCGCTAGAGCATACATACGATAACATTGACCTTGTAGACCTTAATACCATGGACAAATTTGACGCTAATCGCCGCAAACTGCTGGCGCTTGGTGGTATTGCCCTCGGCGCTGCCATCTTGCCTACGCCTGCGTTTGCAACACTCTCTACCCCACGTCCGCGTATATTGACTCTGAATAACCTGCATACCGGTGAGTCAATAAAAGCAGAGTTTTTTGATGGCAGGGGCTATATTCAGGACGAATTAGCAAAACTTAACCACTTTTTCCGTGATTTTCGGGCCAATAAAGTGAAATCCATTGACCCGGGACTGTTTGATCAACTCTTCCGTCTGCAGGGCCTGCTGGGCACGCGTAAACCCGTACAGCTGATTTCAGGCTATCGCTCTATCGATACCAATAATGAACTCCGTGCACGTAGCCGCGGTGTGGCCAAGAAAAGCTACCACACTAAAGGTCAGGCCATGGATTTCCATATTGAAGGCATCGCATTAAGTAATATTCGCAAAGCTGCGTTATCTATGCGCGCAGGTGGTGTAGGATACTACCCCAGCAGTAACTTTGTGCATATTGACACCGGCCCTGCACGGCACTGGTGATCCATAAGCTTAATGAAACAGGAGCTGTATGAACTATCGTATTATTCCGGTCACTGCATTCGCCCAGAACTGCTCGCTAATCTGGTGTGAGCAGACTCGTCTGGCCGCGCTGGTCGATCCCGGCGGCGATGCCGAGAAAATCAAACAGGAAGTGGATGCCAGCGGTCTGACGCTAATGCAGATCCTGCTTACTCACGGTCATCTTGACCATGTTGGAGCGGCGGCTGAACTGGCACAACATTATGGTGTACCGGTTATTGGTCCGGATAAAGAAGATGAGTTCTGGTTACAGGGACTCCCTGCTCAGAGCCGCATGTTTGGCCTGGGAGATTGTGAGCCGCTGACGCCCGATCGCTGGTTGAATGAAGGTGACCGGATAAGCGTTGGCAACGTGACGTTACAGGTTCTGCATTGTCCGGGTCATACACCGGGACATGTGGTCTTCTTTGATGAGCAATCAAAGTTACTGATTTCTGGTGACGTGATTTTCAAAGGTGGCGTAGGGCGCAGCGATTTCCCGCGCGGTGATCACAGCCAACTAATCGATTCGATTAAACGTAAACTATTGCCGTTAGGCGATGACGTAACGTTTATTCCGGGTCACGGCCCACTCTCTACGCTGGGTAATGAACGCTTACATAACCCGTTCCTGCAAGATGAAATGCCTGTCTGGTAATTCGTTTAATAAATAAAAAGGCCGCTATTGCGGCCTTTTTTTGTGCGCGATAGATTACAGTACTGCGACAATCGCTTCGCACAGTGGCGCCATGTTGTCTGGCGTCATTCCTGCCACGTTTACGCGTCCGGAAGCGACAGCGTAGACACCAAACTCTTCACGCAGACGCAGAACCTGCTCTTTGGTCAGGCCGCTAAACGAGAACATGCCGTTCTGTTTGATGATAAAGCTGAAATCGCGGTTTGCACCTTTCTCTTGCAACGTATTCACAAACAGTAAACGCATGCGCTGAATGCGCTGGCGCATATCAGTCAGTTCCTGTTCCCAGATGGCACGCAGCGCGTCGTTGCTCAGAATCGTGGCCACTACGGATGCACCGTGTGCTGGTGGGTTGGAATAGTTAGCGCGAATGGCTGATTTCATCTGGCTGAACGCACGGTCAACGGTTTCAGCATCCGCAGCAACCAGCGTACAGGCGCCTACACGCTCATTGTACAGTCCAAAGTTCTTGGAGTAGGAGCTGGCAACGATCAGCTCTTTGTGCAGAGCCGCAAATGCGCGCAGACCTTCTGCATCTTCTTCCAGGCCACGGGCAAAGCCCTGGTATGCGAAGTCAAACAGCGGTAACCAACCTTTTTCGACAGACATCTGAGCCAGCGTTTGCCACTGTTCCAGCGTAGGATCGATACCGGTAGGGTTATGGCAGCAGCCGTGGAATAGCACCACGTCGCCAGCCTGCGCTTCGCTGAGGCTTGCCAGCAGCGCATCAAAATCTAACGAGTGGTTTGCTGCATCGTAATAGTTGTATTCACAAACTTCCAGGCCTGCAGAGTTAAAGACGCTCTTATGGTTCGGCCAGCTTGGATTGCTCACCCATACGCGTTTAGCCGACGTATTTTTTGCCAGGAAATCAGCTGCCACACGCAGTGCACCAGTGCCGCCAGGGGTTTGTGCGGTACGTGCACGCTTATCGTTGATCAGCGAACTTTCTTTACCAAACAGTAATTCCTGAGTGCAGCGACCAAACTCTGGAATACCGTCAATGCCAAGGTAATTTTTGGTGGTTTCATTTTCCAGTATATATTGCTCGGCTTTTTTAACGCTGGTCAGTACCGGCGTTTTGCCTGTCTCATCTTTATATACACCGATCCCCAGGTTTATTTTTCCAGGGCGGTCATCGGCACGAAACAAATCAGCCAGACCCAAAATGGGGTCGGCAGGAGCGGCAGTAATGTTCTCAAACATGACGAGGTTCCATAGTGATTACAGAAGGGAAGTCCGCTATCAGGTTAACGGTAGATTTACAAAATGCCAACCGTTACTGACGAAAAGCTGAGGTGTTTTTTTAAGACGCAAGAATCCGCTAGCAGATATAAAAAAACAGGACCGAAGTCCTGTTTTTTAGGCATTTAACAAAGAGGTCTGCTATTAGAACTGGTAAACGATACCCACTGCAACGGTGTCGTCAGAGCCTACGCCCAGTTTGTTGTCAGAATCGATCTGGTTGATGATGTAATCAACATAGGTGGACATGTTTTTGTTGAAGTAGTAAGTCGCACCTACTTCGAAGTAGTTCACCAGATCTACGTCGCCGATTCCTTCGATGTCCTTACCTTTAGATTTGGTATAGGCGAGGGACGGACGCAGGCCGAAGTCGAACTGGTACTGAGCAACCAACAGTACGTCTTCAGTTTTGTTAGCGTAACCGTTAGAGATACGGGTTGCGTTACGGGTTTCGCTGTAGTTCGCCGCCAGGTAGATGTTGTTCGCATCGTATTTCACACCAGCAGCCCACTGCTCAGCTTTTGCACCGCGACCGTAGGTCAGCGTTTCTTGCGCGTTGGTACGGTCAGCTGCGCCGTAAGCACCCACGATACCGAAGCCATCCATTTCGGGTAATGACTCCAACTTACTGATAGTGTTTTATGTTCAGATAATGCCCGATGACCTTGTCATGCAGCTCCACCGATTTTGAGAACGACAGTGACTTCCGTCCCAGCCTTGCCAGATGTTGTCTCAGATTCAGGTTATGCCGCTCAATTCGCTGAGTGTAACGCTTGCTGATTACGTGCAGCTTTCCCTTCAGGCGGGATTCATACAGCGGCCAGCCATCCGTCATCCATACCACGACCTCAAAGGCCGACAGCAGGCTCAGAAGACGCTCCAGTGTGGCCAGAGTGCGTTCACCGAAGACGTGCGCCACAACCGTCCTCCGTATCCTGTCATACGCGTAAAACAGCCAGCGCTGACGTGATTTAGCACCGACGTAGCC
>NZ_JAOWHW010000125.1:0-5088 GCF_030332425.1 Citrobacter sp. Cpo142 | reverse complement strand
CAATCACATCACTGCCCGGTTGTATGCGCGAGGTTACCGACTGCGGCCTGAGTTTTTTAAGTGACGTAAAACCGTGTTGAGGCCAACGCCCATAATGCGTGCACTGGCGCGACATCCGACGCCATTCATGGCCATATCAATGATTTTCTGGTGCGTACCGGGCTGAGAGGCGGTGTAAGTGAACTGTAGTTGCCATGTTTTACGGCAATGAGAGCAGAGATAGCGCTGATGTCCGGCAGTGCTTTTGCCGTTACGCACCACGCCTTCAGTAGCGGAGCAGGAAGGACATCTGATGGAAATGGAAGCCACGCAAGCACCTTAAAATCACCATCATACACTAAATCAGTAAGTTGGCAGCATTACCCGTGCCCGCAGGGGTATTTGAAAAATATGCGCTGGGTATTACCCCTGGTCAGAAACGGCTGTTGAGCATTCGCAAAACGCCGGATAATGCGATGATTATCAGTAACTTTTATTCGCCAATTTTGGTTTGCGCCGGTTAACGACAGGCTATACTTGCCCCATGATAACTCTCGTTCGTCCGACCATTGCTGCGGATATCGCCGCACTTCCAGACATTGAACGCGCCGCCGGGCAATGCTTTCGGCAGATCCCCGAATTGAGCTGGCTCGCTCAAGGCCCCGTCATCTCTGCCCGTTGCCATCAGCATTATCTGCAGCAGGAAATGAGTTGGGTGGTAGAACACAGCGGTCAACCGCGTGGTTTTCTGTTAGCAGAAGCACAGGATTCGACGCTGTTTATTGTCGAGCTCTCCGTGCATCAGGCGAGTCAGGGAATAGGGTTAGGTCGACGCCTTCTTAGCGATGTCGCGGTAGAGGCCAAAGCAAGGAGCTTCACGTCGCTCACGCTCACCACCTTTCGGGATGTACCCTGGAACGCGCCGTGGTATGCCCGAATGGGATTCGAAATGCTACCGGAAACGTCATTGAACGCTGCGCTACGGCAAAAGCTGGCACAAGAAGTGGCGCACGGCATGGCGTATGAATCACGCTGCGCCATGCGCCTGATGCTGAGCTAATGCGCCCTGACAGGGGCGCATGTCATATCAGAAGGTTTCCCAGTTTTCCCCGGTGTCGGTTGCCGCCGCTTTACGCAGCGTACCCGGCGCTGGCGCAGCGGCCACGCTGACCGGTTCGCGCGCGGTACTTGCCTGGCCCTGCTGGATGCGGAACACGGCCACCGCCTGCGTCAGTCGGCTAGCCTGCTCTTCCAGCGCCGCGGCGGCTGCTGCGGACTCTTCCACCAGCGAGGCGTTCTGTTGGGTGACACGGTCCATCTCCGATACCGCCAGGCCAACCTGGTCGATACCCCGGCTCTGCTCGTCAGATGCGGAAGCAATTTCGCCCATGATATCGGTTACGCGGGTTACCGCATTCACGATTTCATCCATGGTTTCGCCCGCGCTTTCTACCAGCGTGGAACCGAGGTCAACGCGGTTTACCGAATCTTCAATCAGGCTCTTAATTTCCCGTGCCGCCTGGGCGCTGCGCTGCGCCAGGTTGCGAACTTCACCCGCGACCACTGCAAAACCACGCCCCTGTTCACCGGCACGTGCGGCTTCCACCGCGGCGTTCAGCGCCAGAATGTTGGTCTGGAAGGCAATACCGTCAATCACGCTGATAATGTCGGCGATTTTCTGCGAACTGGCGGTGATATCGCGCATGGTCTGCACCACGTTATCCACGACTTTACCGCCCTTCTGCGCGGTTTCCGATGCGCTCAGCGCCAGATGGCTCGCCTGACGGGCGTTTTCGGCGTTCTGCTTCACGGTCGCCGTCAGCTCTTCCATACTCGCCGCCGTCTCTTCCAGAGAAGCCGCCTGCTGCTCGGTACGTGAAGAGAGATCGTTGTTACCCATCGCAATTTCACTCGCGCCGCTGTAAATCGCGTGAGCCCCCTGACGAACTTCGCCCACGGTGCGCGCCAGTTCACCCTGCATATGGCGCAGAGAGTGTGCCAGCTCGCCCATTTCGTTGTCGCTTTCCACGTCGATGCGTTTGACCAGGTCACCGCCCGCAATGTGGCGAATGCTGTCGATTAAACGATTCAGTGGTTCGATAAGCGTCTTGCGCACGCCCAGCCAGACGGAGATGATCACGGCCAGTACGGCGATCATCATGCTAAACAGGATCCACATGGCCTGCGTGTAGGAGGCATTGCTGTCGTTGACCGCCAGGTCGTACAGGCTGTCGTTCTGTTGCAGATAGTTGACGTACGCCTTCTCAAAGCCGTCCTGATAACCCTGAGTCGGTTGGTCGAAGAAGTCGTTGATTTTGCCTGCACCCAGCAGTTGGATAAGCTCGGACAGCGCGCCGTGGTAGATGTCGTAGTTACGTTTGATTTCCAGCGCCGCCGCTTCGCTCTGACGCGGGTCACGCGGCATCGCTTCGTACTCGGTCCAGCGTTTTTCCGCATCAGACAGTGATTTGGTGGCAATCTGCATCAACTCGGCAACGGTAGCGCCGCTGCCGATATTGTTCTGATCCATCATGTAACGGATCCCGGCACGGTTCAGGGTATTGTGGGTTTGCAGCAGAGCAACCCAGCTCCCGTTCAGCCAGGACTGCTGCTGACGCACAGTTTGCAGAATGGTGAAGTCCTCTTTGTCATGCTTCAAAGAGTTAAAGAAAAGTCCCCCTGACGCCAGCTGTAACAGGCCAAACAACACCAAAACCAGCACGAGGCTGGTGACGATCTTTATACGTTTTAACATGTTTCTCTTTCCTCCGGACGAGTAACGAGTTTTCGGCGGGAAAAGACAAAACTTTATAGAAATTGTGACAATTAATACGGGTAGCGGCGCGATTTTGCATCACCGAGCGTGCCTGTTCCCCCTCACCCTAGCCCTCTCCCCATAGGGGAGAGGGAACCGATGAGTGCAGATTGACGAATCGCGTGGCCCGGCCAAGCGCAGCGCCGCCGGGGATGCTCGTTACCCGCGCAGCGCACAAATCTCGTCGTACAGGCCACGAGAAACATCCAGCCCATGCAGCTCACTTCGCTCGCGCGCCAGATAGCGCCGCGCGCCAGATGCGTCCCGGCCTCTGCTCCCAGGAAACGCTGAGGGTCGAGCGCCAGAATCAACTCGCCGCCGTACGGCAGGCCGCCCGCGCCGTTATCCGACGCCAGCGATTCGGCGCTGGTCATATCGCCAATCAGCGGGCCGGCGAACAGTTCCACCATCGCCGCCAGCGCCGAGCCTTTATGGCCGCCGAAGGTCAGCATCGCCCCGTCCAGCACCGCCTGCGGGTCGGTGGTTGGCTGGCCGTCGCTATCAATCCCCCAGCCTTCTGGAATTGGCTTACCCGCCCGTTGGTGCAGCTGAATTTCACCGCGCGCTGCGGCGCTGGTCGCCATATCAAAAATAAACGGCGGCTTCGCACCGCGTGGCCAGCCGAACGCAATCGGGTTGGTGCCGAACAGCGGCTGGGTGCCGCCCGCCGGGGCCACCCACGCGTGGCTTGGCGTACAGGCGTAACCCACCAGCCCCACGTCGGTCAGCGGTTCCACGTCGGCAAACAGCGCCGAGAAGTGCACGCAACGGTTGATCGCCAGCGCCGCAATCCCACAGTGGCGAGCTTTTTCAATCAGCAGCGGCAGCGCCTTTTCATAGGCACACAGCGAATACGCCCCGTTGGCATCCGCTTTAACGATAGCGGGCGCCTGATCGACAATCGTCGGTTCCGCATCCGGCGACACCTTGCCTTTGCGCAGAGTTTCTACGATCCCCAGCAGGCGCCACAGGCCGTGTGAAGCACAGCCGTCGCGTTCACCCGCGGTGACGTTGCGGGCGATAGCGTCGGCGTGTGCGGCTGAAAATCCGTTTGAGCTGAGGACGTCGAAGGCCAGTTGATAGGCTTCCTTAAGCGCGATGTTTACCGTTGTCATGTTTTTCTCCATATTGTCGGACAGGCTTTAGCGCAGACGGAGGCGCAGGTTTTACTTAGTTAAAATATTGATTTACATCACATTTATTTTATTGAGCGCCAGCAATGTTCTCGCTAAACTCTATCACGCCTTTAATCAGCCGTGGATTATTGATGACATCTCGTTCATAGGTGCTACCCAACTCATCAAAGTGCAACCGGTGAGTCAGCAGCATGTCGGCGCGCAGCAGCCCACGCTGCATCAGCTCCCCCACCCGCGCAAAGTCCGCTTTTGTGGCGTTTCGGCTGCCCAGCAGCGTGGTCTCTTTTTTATGGAACTCCGGATCAGAGAACTGCAGGTCGCCTTTAAACAGGCCGACAAATACAATGCTGCCGCCGTGGCGAATCAACTCCACCGCGCGATTCATCGACTGCGCGCTGCCGGTGGCATCAATCACCGTCTGTGCAAGGTCACCGCCAAAGCTATCGCGCAACTGAGTGAGGAAGTCATCGGCCAGCGGATCGAGAGCCGGTAACGCCAGCTGGTGCGCCACATGCGCGCGGCGCTCCGGGCTAGTATCCACCATCACCACCTGCGCGTCTTCCGCCGCCGCAATGGCTGCCGTCCCCAGCCCAATTGGCCCAGCGCCCACCACCAGGACCGCGTCACCGGGCTTCACCGCCGCACGGCGAACCGCATGTGCGCTGATGGCAAACGGCTCGATCAGCGCAACCGCTTCGGGTGCAATGCCTTCCGCCAGCAGGATGTTTTGCTCAGGTACGCATAAATATTCGCTGAACCCACCATCACGATGTACGCCAAGGTAATGACTCCAACTTACTGATAGTGTTTTATGTTCAGATAATGCCCGATGACCTTGTCATGCAGCTCCACCGATTTTGAGAACGACAGTGACTTCCGTCCCAGCCTTGCCAGATGTTGTCTCAGATTCAGGTTATGTCACTCAATGCGCTGAGTGTAACGCTTGCTGATAACGTGCAGCTTTCCCTTCAGGCGGGGTTCATACAGCGGCCAGCCATCCGTCATCCATACCACGACCTCAAAGGCCGACAGCAGGCTCAGAAGACGCTCCAGTGTGGCCAGAGTGCGTTCACCGAAGACGTGCGCCACAACCGTCCTCCGTATCCTGTCATACGCGTAAAACAGCCAGCGCTGACGTGATTTAGCACCGACGTAGCC